>CAZASS010000046.1:0-8100 GCA_964487835.1 uncultured Acidobacteriota bacterium
GCTCTGAAACAATGGTTAGGGACGGAATTGGCCAAAGCGTGACTGATCAGTGCCTGAGTCGCAAAATCAGCTACCGTAACTGGTGACTGATCCTCTTTAGAGAGAGAAGGAGGGATTAGCATTTCCTGCCATATTTTTTTGGCCAACTGTGCAGATTGTTTTACAACGTTTAATGCGAAGCTGGTTTCTGGTCTGACTTGATCAATCATTTCTAGTTAATTTTCTCATAATTTTATTGGTTAACTGTAGACCTGATAAACGACTGAATTGATCGTCGTACTGTTTCCCACTACAATACCAAGGTTGTAATATGGTGGGCGTAGCTCAGCTGGTAGAGCACATGGTTGTGGCCCATGAGGCCGCGGGTTCAAGTCCCGTCGCCCACCCCAAAGCACCTATTCGTCTCTTTTCAATTCATGTTATGAGGTAAAAAAAATTAAAGTTTTTTTTCTAGACGGAGTACATGGATATTGGTTAGTCAAGTCAGCCAGTCTGATTGGTTGCCTAACTTGTCTGTTGTCCGGTCTTTGGGCTCAGAGTTTAGACGATGAGTTGATGAATGTTGTTAGAAGTGGCGACAGCCAGCGTATTTCGGTCCTTTTGCAGACTGGTCCTAATGTGAATAGCAAGTATCAGTTTGGGAGAACTCTTCTTATGGAGGCTGCTCGCCAAGGTCATATTGAAGTTGTTCGGACATTGCTCGATTCAGGAGCAGATGTAAATAGCCAAGATGAATTTGGTTGGACATCTTTGATGGATGCTGCCTATCAAGGGCATGTTGAAACTGTGGATATTTTATTAAAGGCAGGAGCCGATACGAACTCGAGGGATAAGTTTGGTTCGACGGCTCTTCTAGAGGCCGCTCGCCGAAGTCATGCAGGTGTGGTGAAAGTATTACTTGATTGGGGAGTCGAAATTGATGTTAGTGATGACGAGTTGTCCTTTACAGCACTAATGTGGTCGTCTTTAGAAAATCGACTACAGATTGTTAAGAACTTGGTAGAGGCTGGTGCTGATGTAAATTTGAAAGACAAGAAGGGTTTTAGTGCAGTCGACTACACTCGAGATGATCGTATTGTCAATTTTTTGGTAAGTGCAGGAGCTGAAAGAACTGATCAAGCTTTCACTCAAGGTTATGGAATGATTTACTCCAGTAGTCAGTGTATGGGGTTTCTAATTGGTTTGTTGGGCCTAAGTATTTTTTCTGTTAGGAGAAAACAGATAAGGGGAAAGCAGCTATTGATTTGGATGAGCATGGGACTGTTTTCAATAGCGATTCTGTCTTATTCTATGACTTCAGGTATGGGTGCTACCTTTTGGGAGGAAATTCTGGTTCGATCAGTTTTCTTACTATGGATAGTGGCTCCTCTAGGAAGTTTTTACTTAGCTGGATGTAAGGGTCGTGGCCGTTTGATGTGGGTGTTGCTAACTCTTTTTTTAGGAGCATTGCCTTTACTGATTTTATTGGGTATTCCCCTAAAAAAACAACCTTAACTAAGGGAGATTCTAATGAAAGAAAGTCGATATATGAGACAGCAGTGTTTGGTTCAGAGTGTACTTTTTTGCTGGATGATGGCGACGTTAGTTGCAGCGCCTAGTGGTATTGAGCAAAAACTATATATTCTGAACAGCAATTCCAACGATATGACCGTGGTGGATGTGTCTACCAATCAAGTGATCAAGACCATTGAAGTGGGTGAACTACCGCACGGTATTGCTGCTACAAAGTCACAAGATGTACTTTATGTTTCCACTGAGGGAGATCGTGGGCTGACAGTAGTGGATGCTGTGACGGACGAGGTTATTCGCAGGTACAATATTTTCGGACATCGTCCCAACGAAATTGATTGCACCTCTGATGGAAGATACGTTTATGTTCCTGCTTTAGGAGATGGTGTTTATGAAGTTTTTGATTCTCTGAGAGAAAAGATTATTGCGAGGATTCCTGTAGATGGCTTTCCACACAATGTTGTTGCTTCTCCCGATGATCGTTACATGTATCTTTCTGCTTACGATCGAGAAAGTCGTCCAGGTGAGATCGTAGTTGAGGGAGGGGAACTTACTACCCTCAATAAGAAAATTTATGTAGTGGATACCACCAGTCATAGTGTAGTGGCTACTATCCCTACTAAAAATGCTCCTCGCCCTATTGCCATCAGTTCTGATGGTAATCGTCTCTATGATAATGTCGATTATTGGTTAGGTTTTTTAGTGCTTGATTTATCGAGTCAGAGAGTAATTAATCAAGTGGCATACGATCTTACTTCAGAGGAAAAGGCAGTAAGTAGTCGTTCACATGGTATTGGAGTGACGCCTGATCGCCGGGAGGTTTGGTCAACTGATGTTAATCATAATCTTGTCCATGTTTTTGATGTCACGAAGGATTCTCCCCAGCAAATTGCTCGATTAGAAACGGGTAATACTCCTTTATGGCTCACCATAACTCCTGACGGGAAGACTGTCTATGTAGCTAATACCATTGACGATACGATATCGGTTTTCGATGTTGCTAGCAAAAGAGAGAGAGATCGCATTTCTTTGGGAGAAAGAAAATCACCCATGGAAAAGAGAAAATCCCCCAAACGAATGTTGGTTTTGAATGTCCCAAGTCGGTAGTTTGTATACACCATTTTAGCTTTTATCCTCTACACGGTTTTTGACAGAAGTCTGTTATCTGGTAGGAGCAGCTCACTGATATTTTCACAATCGAAATTTCAAAGAATATGGGTCATTATGAAAACAATGTGAAATAATCCGATGACAATGATCAGGAAAAGACTAGCATCCATTGGACCCGGCTTTGTTTATGTTTTGACGGTAATGGGGGCTGGAGATATTGTCTCCAATGTTACAGCCGGTGCTAGTTACGGCTATCATCTCATTTGGGCTTTGGGAATGACTCTGATTTTTCGATTTGTTTGGGTCAATGCCTCGGCCAAATACGTTTTAGTAACTGGGGAAACTTTGCTTGCGGGTTATGGCCGTGTGGGGAGTTGGGTTCCCTGGTTGTTCTTAATTGCAATTATTCCTGTTCGGCACCTTTCCAATCTCTATGCAATTCTTATGATCGGGAGTTCTGCGGATCTCCTATTCCCATTACCCACACAGTGGAGTACTGCGATTTGGGGAGTCCTGTTCACTCTCATTGGATTTGGTATGACCTGCTGGGGAGGTTATCCAGTAGTGGAAAATTTTTGTAAGGCATTGGTGGGAATATTGGGGGCTTCTTTGCTTATTGCAGCCGTTATGTCTAATCCAGATCCAGCACGAATTTTGTCTGGGACCTTCATTCCCTCTATACCTCAAGCACAGGGACTTTACAGTGCTGTTTTGATTGTGATGGCACTGATTGGTACCGAGGTGGGATCGGTTGCCAATATGATGTATGCCTATTTTGTGCACGAGAAAGGATGGAGAGATGTTTCCTATTTAAAACGCCAACGCTTGGATTTGATTACTGGTGTAGTAGCCATGTTTATTATGGGTAGCCTGTTGCAGATTGCCACGGCAGGAATAATTCATCCGTTAGGAATTGATGTAGAGAATCCTGGAGATTTAGCTCGAATTTTTTCTGAAACACAGGGTACAGTGGGATTGATTATTTTTGGCCTAGGATTGTGGGGAGCTGCCTTTTCTACTCTGGTGGGCGGTAATACTGGTGGTTCATTGATGTTTACTGACGTTTGCAGGACATTTATTCCTCAGTTTAAAAATTTAGATCGAAGCAAAGAAGACTATGATGCTAAAAAAGATCCGATATATCGGTGGTCACTTTTTTTCTGGATGTTTTCTCCTCTATATATTGTTTTCACAGGTGTTGGTCCAGTATGGCTGGTATTGATGGTTAACGCTGTTTACGTATTTCTAATTCCGGTTTTGGTGTTGCCACTATTGGTGATTACGAATGATAAAAATCTAATGGGTAAGTATAGGAATGGTTGGTTCACTAATTTCATAATGATCATGCTTGTCGTAGTCACTATTTATTTTACTTACACGCATTTGATTGAGTTATGGCCCAGTATTGGCAGATAAAATTTTTAGAAGTAGCTGATAGAAGGTTTAGTGTAAGAAAAGAATGCTAGATGCTAGTTCAGCAATGTGTTACAGGTAGGGAGTTGCTATGAGTTTTTACAGGTAATTTTCTTTGGGATGGTATTGGTTACTATAAGATGTTAAAAAAAATTATTGAATCAGGTGAAACATTTGTTGCTCCCGGTGCTTACGATGCCTTGTCGGCCCGGATCATTGAGATGGCGGGTTTTGAGGCCATTTATCTTACGAGTTATGGAGGAACTGGGAGCCTTTTGGCCAAGGCGGATATGGGATGGCTGACTATGACTGAGATGGTGGATCATGTGCGCCGTATCTCTAGTGCTGTCGATGTGCCCGTGATAGCAGATGCTGAACAGGGCTACGGAGATGCTGTTCATATTGGTCGTACGGTGGAAGAATTCCAAAAAGCTGGTGCACAGGCAATTCATATTGATGATGAAGTGCCAATGGAAGCAAAATGTGAATTTCTTATTCCCTCTACGGGTTTGGTGACTAAAGGGTTACCTTCAAGACGCTTAATTCCTATCGAAGAAATGGTTGGTAAGATTAAAGCTGCTAACGATGCCAAAAACGATGATTTTATAATTATAGTCAGGTGTAATCTTAACGGCACTGCGGATTATCATATAGATAAGTTGATAGAACGTTCTGTGAGATATGTAGAGGCAGGGGCTGATATGATCTTTTCCAGTGGTTCTGAAGAAGATAAGCGAATATTTGCGGAAAATGTAAAGGGTGTCCCGTTATGCACTGTTTCAAGCTTGGCTGCACCGTGCTCGGTAGAAGAATACGTCGAGATGGGATATCAGTTGATCATTTATGCCTCTCCATTAATGTATGTGGCGGCTAATGCTGTTATGGAAGCAGCAGCGAGGCTTCAAAAAACTGGTTCATTGAAATCCATAGTAGATATGATGATTACTCATGAACAGTACTGGGATATTGTCCGACTAAAAGAGATTGTTGAACAATATGATCACTACGTTCCAACCTCTTCCCAGGATTAATGAGATTTCTTTGTTGATCGCAGGTCGGATTATTCGATTCTCACTAGCTTTTTGAGAATTTGTGTATCCGGAAAAAGGAAATATTGCACCCCCTCGCGGGAGTATTCATCGACCAGCTTCAACCATAGTGTGTCATTCTCGACTTCATATTCGTAGCTGGCGGACCCTCCCATAAAATTTGGTATTCTCGCAACGATCGGATGTGTTGTCATTGTCGAGTCCGTTAGCTCATAGGTTCCAGTATTAACGACAATCGAATCATAGGCTGCGACCTTCTCTGCATCGGTAGGTCGAAACGCCTCGGCAAACAATGATCGGGGCTCATTGCTTAGAACCAGTACTGCGCTATAGTGATGGTCTGTAAAAATGTAGAGGCTCGGCTGTGGTTTAGAGTTTTTGGTTTCCCCATTGGATCTAATGCGCGTTTCCTCAACGATTCTCCATACTCCTTCCAAAGGATTTTTAGCATCGGCTGCAGGTGGTTGACATGCAGCCATGCCCAATAAGAGTGAAACAAACAAAATCAGGAGTTTATGAGAATCCAGTATGGTGATTTCTCCTCAAGTCAATTACAAGGTTAGAGAAAATTATTTGAGTAAATGAGTAAGCCTGCGGGTTTAGCTATGGCAGGATGGGACCCTTCTCCGGTCTGTTGACCTTTTTGACAACTTCGTGACCTGCTTTTTTCCAATCCCGAATGCCGCAAAACTGACCTGCTTTATAGCCTGCATCAATGAATTTTTGGGAGGCACGCGACGCGCGCCCGCCACTAGCTCAGTAGAAGACAATTCGGATATCTTTGGGAATATCTTTCATTCGCTCATCAAGTTCTGCTACTGGAATATGAATAGCTCCAGGAATTGCGCCGTTAGCTTCTAGTTCCTCGTTTCTACGAACATCAATCAACAGGAATTCTACACCGCTTTCAAGTTTGCTTTTTAGTTCCGAGATGGAGATGCGTTCTGTCTGTGCTTGTTGGGCCAATATCACCTCCGAGGATAACGTTAGAATTGCAATAAATGTTATAAATGAAGCGGTTGTTAGTTCTTTAATGTTCACTGTTTAAAACTTTCTAAGATAGATGCTTCCATATCTACCCGACATTTTGCACAACGTGCATCTAGATAGGATGTGGAAAAGAATGTGCAGTGGTAGAGTCTCTTGAATTATCTGGGGTTGAAGGAATGAACTGGAAGAGAGATGCTATTAGGGTCATAAAATATTTTACTGTTGCAGGTGTTTTGTGGATTCTTTTTATGATCATAGAGAAGATATTGGTAATCATTTCCCAATAACTGGAATTCTGATTTTTCTCTGGCCGTTTTACTTAAGTATGTAAACTCATAGGGTTCTTTGCTGGTTAAGCTTAAGCTGACTAGTAAAGGTGACATTTTCTGTGAGTGATGCTAGATTGTTAATCTCTGTTATGCGCGCCCGTAGCTCAGCTGGATAGAGCGGCGGACTTCGAATCCGTAGGTCGGGGGTTCGAATCCCTCCGGGCGTGCCATCTTTCTAAAAAATTGTGTAAATAAATGGTGCAAGTGCTGAGGTTTGAGCAAATATAAGCAGGGCCCCAAGCAGTAGCATTACGAGAATGATCGGTAATAGCCACCATTTCTTGCGGATTTTTAGAAAGTACCAGAGTTCCTTAATGAGAGTGGATTTTGACATAACGTTGAGATTCCTTATCAAAATTGATTGTGCATTGAGCCCCGTCTATCTTTTTCTTGTTCCCGGTCGATCCAGAATCCTCCACTATGCTCCTTCTGTTTAATGGGGTTATGGCCAAGCACACGCATCGTCAAACCGATGGGGGTGATTACTAGAAAATACACTAGGGCCATAAGAACGGGTGTTGTGATTTTTGATATGACCAGTGCTAAGGCCATCCAAGAACGCAATAGAGTCCCAAGTCGAGTAGGAACTACTATGCCTGCAATAATCAGAAAAACTCCTGTGGCTCCTAGGACATTTACAGCTAGTCCTCCGGCACGCCAGTACACTAGGCCGGCTAGAGCCAGAAATGCAAAGCCCACTGTCAGGCCAAACTTTCGTCCTTCTGAAGGTGTTAGTCGAGTTAAAACTCTTTTTGTCAACTGCTCTCCTTTTACCATTTTGCCTGATCGGTTTTCTTCAGCAAGAACGGTCCGAGAACCAAATAGTCCATATCTGTTTTCATAAAACATCTGTACGCATCTTCAGGACTGCATACGATTGGTTCTCCTCTGATGTTGAAAGAAGTATTTACGAGTACTGCATAACCGGTTAGTACTTCGAACTGTTTAATTAAATCGTAGTAATCTGGGTTAGTTTCTCGAGTAACGGTTTGAACCCTAGAAGAATAGTCTATATGTGTTACTGCTGGAATGTCTGATCGTGGCACATTTAGGCGGTCGAATCCTTGTAGGGTGTTTTGTTTCTCGGATATAGGGAGTTGTCTTGTTTTTTTTACCTGATCTACGAGGAGCATGTATGGTGAGTCACGATCTAGGTCAAAGTAATCATTGACGCACTCTGCTAGAACACTTGGAGCAAATGGGCGGAAACCTTCACGGAACTTAATCTTCAGATTTATCTGGGCTTGAATGTTGGGATTTCTCGGATCTCCTAGAATACTTCTGGAACCCAGCGCCCTTGGTCCAAACTCCATTCGCCCACCAAACCATCCAATAACATTTTCTTCTGTCAAGAGTTTTGCCACGCGTTCCAGAAGTGGAACTCGTTCCAACTTTTCGTAGTTAGCATCGAAAGCACACAAAGTCTGTTCAATGCTTTTATCTGGAAAAGAAGGGCCTAAATAGGTTCCTTTCATTGCATCTTGGGTAGCAACAATTCGTTTTTGGCCACAGTGGTGGTGCCATATTAATTGAGCTACACCTAAGGCACCTCCTGCATCGCCAGCCGCTGGTTGAATCCAAATATCTTTGAATGGGCCTTCTCGAAGTAGTTTTCCGTTACCAACACAGTTCAGCGCTACACCACCAGCTAGGCAAAGTTTATGCAAACCCGTCTGATTGTGAACCCAGCGACTCATTCG
>CAZASS010000046.1:8110-11130 GCA_964487835.1 uncultured Acidobacteriota bacterium
CATTATTTCTTCAAATACCTCTTGAATGGACCGTGCAAGATCCATTTCTCGCTGCGTAATATTGGATTCTGGAACACGTGGAGGTCCCCCAAAAAGGTTTGAGAATGCCTTGTTTGTCATAGTGAGGCCGCTTAAGTAGTTAAAGTATTTCTGATTTAGAATAAATGATCCGTCGTCACGCAAATCAATGAGTTCTTGATAGATAAGGTCAACGTATTTTGGTTCTCCATAAGGAGCTAATCCCATTACTTTGTATTCTCCAGAATTAACCTTAAACCCTGTGTAATAGGTGAATGCGGAGTACAATAGTCCAAGTGAGTTGGGCCAATGTAGTTCCTTAATCAGTTCTAGATTGTTTTCGTGGCCTAACCCAAATGAAGAAGTTGCCCATTCTCCAACCCCATCTATTGTCAGAATTGCAGCTTCGTTAAATGGAGAGGGAAAGAATGCACTAGCTGCATGAGATTCGTGATGTTCAGCATACAATAATTCCCCTTGGAATCCAGTTAGGTTCTTGCGTAGTTTCCAATCAAGAAATAGTTTATCTTTAATCCATACGGGTCCAGCCTTCATGAATTGTCTGAACCCTCTGGGTGCGATGCCTAGATAGGTTTCTAGTATTCGTTCAAACTTCAGTAAAGGCTTGTCATAAAAGCCAACATAGTCTAGTTGAGATTCTGAAATGCCTGCTTCACTTAGGCAATATTGAAGTGCATTTATGGGAAAGGACGCATCTCCTTTTTGGCGGGTAAATCGTTCTTCTTGAGCTGCGGCTATGATTTCCCCATTGCACAGCAGGCAAGCAGCGCTGTCGTGGTAAAAAGCAGATAGTCCTAGTATGTACCGATCAGTCATCCTTGTCGTTTGTCAGAGAATTGGTCATTGATTGTTGGTGTAAATTCATTTCGTGGTAAGCAAAGGTTCCGCGGCAGGAGTTTACAAATATAAGTATAAAAACGATTGATATAATTGTACGGACTGGGTTCAGGCCTGATTCGGTAATCGCACCGGCTACTTCAATCAAGTAAATTAGGAGTGCTATTACTGAGGCAGCTTTATTTTGTTGGCGTATTCCCCAAGCAGCAACGGCAAATATTGCTCCACTAATTAGGGCTCCTGGGCTCCCCAAAATTGCTCCCAACATTGTCAACATTAACGCTAGAAAGCCAGCAGCCAACACACCTGGCCTAGATGCTTCTTTGGCTGTTTGCAAGTCAACAATTTCAGGCCACAACTTTTGGATAAGGTGCATATTGGATTCCTTCAGTATCCGCAAAGCCTAAACCTTGAGTTGTGTAAAGGCAATTCAATATGTGCAAAGAATACTTGATCGCTTAGATGTTTTTTATATATTATGGCTATATATAGTAATATAAATGAAAAATATAGGGCTTCTAAATCCAAATTGTAAGCATCGATGGAAGGTTTATAAAACAACTCCTATGGAGAAGTTAAATGTTATTAGAATTCGTTATTATTGTTGCAAAAAGTGCCATTCCACCATGAAGACCGAGGAGTGTTCTATAGATTTTGATGACGACCGATATTTACGCCCAGAAACAATCTATTTAAAGTCTTAAACTAGTTTTTTATTAATTTGTTACAACTAGTCTGATAATAAGCTGCGTAGTAGATCTTTGCTTGCCTTTTCATTTTCTTTGGCTACTTGCAAGCGTGCTGGGTTTTTTCTGCCATAAAGAGCTATCGTACTCAGGGGATCCAGCATACTTTCTCCCTCAACCACATAATTGATTTTTGCAGCATCTAGGACGGACTTGGAAACTATTAGCAAGTTGGTATCAATTGTCTCAAGGACAGTTACCAAGTTCATGTGTGGTTGTGGTGAAATCTTTGGTGGGAGTTCTTGAACTAGCAACACCTGACAGTCGAAGCATTGAGTAAACCCATCTCTGTATTCAGCAAGACATTTAGGGCAAAACATATTATTGATTTGCTAGAGCATCATCCCATTGGGGAGCCCAGAAAGGAGTTTTCCAGCATTCAAGGTGCCTAGGGAATATGTTATGTAAAATAATAATTCTATGACACAGAGACCGTCATCTTTATTGTTTCTGTTTTCTGAATTCTTCTGATTTTTCTTTTAGCCCGGTTTGTAAGGCAGTTTGCTCGTCTAAGCCTTTTTGCAGCGCGTAGTCGCGCAGCTGTTGGGTAATTTCCATTGAACAGAAACGAGGTCCACACATGGAGCAGAAGTGAGCTATTTTAGCTCCTGCAGCAGGGAGAGTTTCATCATGAAATAATTTAGCTGTATCGGGATCTAGTGAAAGATTAAATTGGTCTTCCCAGCGGAATTCGAAGCGAGCCTTTGATAAGGCATTATCTCTAGCTTGTGCTCCAGGATGACCCTTAGCTAGATCTGCAGCATGTGCAGCTATTTTGTAGGTAATAACGCCGGACTTAACGTCTTCTTTGTTAGGCAAACCCAGATGTTCTTTGGGGGTTACGTAACACAACATGGCGCAGCCGAACCAGCCAATTATTGCTGCCCCAATACCCGAAGTGATGTGGTCGTAGCCTGGAGCGATGTCAGTAGTGAGGGGACCTAGAGTATAAAAAGGAGCTTCAAAACACTCTTTTAGCTCTTTTTCCATGTTGACCTGTATCAATTGCATTGGAACATGTCCAGGACCTTCGATCATAACTTGCACGTCGTGTTTCCAAGCAATTTGAGTTAGTTCACCCAGAGTTTTTAGTTCTGCAAACTGTGCTTCATCATTGGCATCGGCAATTGAGCCCGGTCGAAGTCCATCACCCAAACTAAAGGAAACATCGTAGGCCTTCATGATTTCACAGATTTCTTCAAAGTGAGTATAGAGAAAGTTTTCCTGGTGATGGTCTAGACACCATTTGGCCATGATAGAACCACCTCGCGAAACGATCCCTGTTACTCGGTTAGCTGTTAAAGGTACATAGCGAAGTCTTACTCCAGCATGAATAGTGAAGTAGTCGACTCCTTGTTCCGCTTGACGAAGTTCGGGCTCAGCTCGTCGCGGTCGACC
>CAZASS010000046.1:11140-15101 GCA_964487835.1 uncultured Acidobacteriota bacterium
CTGTTCTATTAAAGTGTCCCGAAATATTTCCCAGGTTAGTT
This sequence comes from uncultured Acidobacteriota bacterium, assembly GCA_964487835.1. Lineage (GTDB taxonomy): Bacteria > Acidobacteriota > UBA6911 > RPQK01 > JADFOI01 > JAUXKG01. The sequence continues at coordinate 11,182 of CAZASS010000046.1, forward strand.
TTTCTGGGACTCCTTCTACTTTTTCTAAGGCTTGGTAGATGGGTACCGTTCCAATAGGTACTGGGGAATTACGAATAATCCACTCTCTGGTTTCGTGGATGTTTTGGCCAGTAGAGAGATCCATAACTGTGTCAGCTCCCCACCGGGTAGCCCAAATCATTTTTTCGACTTCTTCTTCAATTGATGAGGTTACTGCCGAATTTCCAATGTTGGCATTAATTTTGACCAGAAAATTTCGACCAATGATCATGGGTTCAATTTCAGGATGATTTATATTGGCCGGAATAATAGCCCTTCCACTTGCGATTTCCTCACGTACAAAATCCGGAGTGATGGTTTTAGGAATATTGGCACCCCAAGAATTTCCAGGATGTTGATTGCCTAGGCTGGATACTTCACCAAAAGCTAATTCTCGTGCTTGGTTTTCGCGAATGGCAACATATTCCATTTCAGGGGTAATAATGCCCCTTCTTGCATAATGCATTTGACTAACATTATGGCCTGGTTTGGCTTTCAGTGGTTTTCTGATATTGGAAAAACGGTGCCCATTCATTTCAGGGTCTAGTGCTCTTTCACGTCCAAAATGGGAACTTAGATCGGGTAGTTCTTCTACATCACCACGCTTTGAGAGCCAGGAAGAGCGCACGGGAGGCAGGCCTTGGTGAATGTTGATCTGGGCTTCAACATCCGTATAGATACCTGAGGTATCGTAGACTAGGAAAGTATTATCTTCTTCTTTAGAATCTCCAGTAAGGGAGATTTCTCTCATCGGAACTTGCAGATCAGGTTCCGTTCCTTCTATGTATACTTTGCGCGAAGCGGGCAAAGGATGGGTAGTTAAAATGGAATCAGAGTTAACTGGTTTTTCCGAATCTTGACTCATTAAAAGACTCCTTGCAATTGAGGGTGAATAGTTAGAATGCTAGTGCTACATTTGCGCAGTGTCAAGGGTTTGATATTGTTTGCTTTCAGCTCAATAAATAACTCTAACAATGGGTATCCTCTTGGTAGGTTTCTATTTCTTACGGACAAAAATTTCAAGAGAACAGATCCTCCCATAGATTGAGTCCATTTTGATAGCCAAAATACATTGCAAGGGAGATTAGAGTTAGGAGAACTATGTTAGTGACCCATCCATTTCGGTAATCTCCTAGAAGTTCACGATCATTGGTAATTTTCAGTAATGAAAGTCCTAGAATGGGGATTAGCATTGCTCCAAATGCCGCCGTTATGAGGACCAACCACACTGTTTTGGTTTCGGTGGTGAAGATAATATACAGAGGGGCGAAGGACCAGAATGCAATCATTGTCCGGTAAATAGGGTCTTTCTTGGGGGAGTAGTCCTTCATCTCTCGAACTCGTTTTAGACTAGGTAAGTTTCGACAAACATCGGTCAAGATAAGAGCGTGGCCCGTATTTAGCCCAACAAAGCTAGAAAAAGCAGATCCCCACAGCCCTAAAGCAAAAACAAATAAACCTAAATTCCCTTGAGTTCTCCAGAAAATTTCCCCTAAATCCTCTGGGTTTTCTACCTGTATATTTAGTGGGTGAATGACACCCGCTGCTGCAATCTGTAAAAGCCCTCCCATAATAAAAAGGCATAATGCTCCAACGGCCAGATCCACTCTTTGACGTTTTAGGTAGGAGGCCCCCTTCCATCCTTTTTCTTGGATAAAGTAGGAGTAAGTAAGATTCGCTATGGAACCGGCCTCTGTTCCAATTAGAGCTAGTACGATAAGAATTGAACTATACAATCCTTGGGTTTGAGGAAGAGTTGGAATAAAGATCCCATGCAATATATCCGCAGGATCAGGATTGGACATAAGTGCGGCAGCAACTAGTGAAACTCCCATTATTCCTATTAGTATTTTGCAGAGAGATTCAATACTTGGATAACCTCCCCAGAAGGCAATAGCAAATCCTAGGACGGTAAATAGGCAGGCCCAGATTTCTGCACTCCATGCTAAAGGGAGTGGCCATAACATGTGGGCAGCGCTTCCCATCATTAGTATTAGATATTGATTGGTCATGTGCCTGAGAGGGAAAAAAGCAGCTATAACCACCCACGGTACCCATCGGGCTACTCGGCCATATCCAGTCAGAAGGCTCTCGCCAGTTATCAGAACATATTTAGCTGAGGTATTGACCCAAACATATCGAAAAATAAGTGCCATTCCCAATGCCCAGATTAAGCTGTATCGGTAACTGGCTCCAGCCGCACTATTGGATACAATGTCTCCTGTCCCAAGAACGGCTAACCCGTAAACTACACCCGGACCGATGAAACCTAATTTTTGTTTCAATCGAGAACGAATTGAAGGAGTTGATTTTTCCACTAGAGATTCCCTTGAATGTTCAAAATATTGAATTTTATTTTTCTAAATAATTCATAAAAAATTAGTTATAAGAATTGGACCCGATATATTTTGATTAGATAGATCTTGGATGAGCTGTTGGGGATTGGTAGTCGTTACTGTTTCTTCGGTAAGTCTATAAAGACGGATTGGAGAAATTCCTTCTAGTCCGTGTAATGCTTTTTTCAATACATTTTCGGTGCAGCATGTCTTTTCCGTGTTTGGTAAAAGAAGGGAGAAAAACTCCTTAGATTTTTGAAGGGTTCGAATACTAATGCCATCTTGTTCTTCCTGCCATGGTTTAAAGATGGTGTAGTCAATTTTGGGAGAAAATAGAATGGTATTCATACATTTCACTACATGAAAGGCTGGACGAGGATTGCAAACTCGGTCAATTAGTCCGTGGTTGACGTCCTTGGATCGATCCAAATCTACAAGAGGGTCAAAGTAAAGAATCGAGTTAGGTAGTAGTGTTAAAGCGAGTAATGCCTCAGCAGTACAGTTAGCATTTTTCAAGTCATCATCTGAGAAGGATAGGGAAAAATCAACAGCTTCCACTTGTTGGAGAGGACCCATCTGATGAACTTTTAATAAATCCTTCCAAGAGTTGGATTTAGAAAGCAAACAGTGGAGTCTTTGGATCTGTAGATCTTCCTGTGCCAGATGCTTATCTATTTGTTCTATTTCTTGGATGAGGAACCCAAATCTAGTACGTGGAAAATGTTTTCCTGCGGACTTGACTCCAGGAATTACTGCGGATAAACGTAATGGTAGGGAAGACTCTTGGTTGCATTTTCGGATAGCCGTGACACACTCTTGAGGAGGCCAAGTGGATCCGGGGCTTTGTATTTCCCATACATCAGTTCGGGATGCATATTTTTGTATTTGTTCTAGTAAATTAAATTTTTCTGACCAAATTGATGTAGGAGTAATATCAACCCCTTCATTTCGTATCAGTGTTAATCGTTGGGTTTGGAGGGGGTCTTCGAGATCGTCCCACTGAGTCCGAATCGATTTAATGCCCATCTCTAGGCAGGCCAACAAGGGATAATCATTACGGAGTTTCTGGCGGATGGAATTAGGCCAGGACAGAGGGATTTCAGCTGTTGGTGTCAACATCTCTCTTAGAGTGACTCCGACTCTTGCTTTGGAAAAGGTGGCTGGAGTACAAGTGACTAATTTAGATTGCCTATCTGCTGTTTCCGGTACTGTAATAGCTCCCTCTGTGCGAAGGAAATGGATGTCTGTGTGTTCCTCGCTTATTCGCACTAAATAAATTCCCAGTTTCCCAGTGTCATTCCTTCCTCTTTCTTCTAGTGGTCCAACTGTGTACATGTAGGAGAACCCGGGACGGGTAAAAGAGGTTGAACGGGCTACGAAGTAGCGAGTTTTTCGATAGTAATCTAAAACACCCATATGTACATGAGCAGCAAACAGAATTTCCACCGAGTAACGATCGGTTAAATCTAATAACCAACTTCGTGCGGGTTCGTCCAAATTATCATAGTTTCCCCGAAAGGCTTCTTCTGGTGTCGAAATATAGGGGGGAAGATGCATAAACAGAAA
>CAZASS010000047.1:0-2800 GCA_964487835.1 uncultured Acidobacteriota bacterium
ACTCCCCTCAACGCCGAAAAGACCATCTCTAGTACTCGAGCTTTGCCACGCAATTGGTTCACAAAATGGAATGCTAGCCGGACAGGCAATGGACCTCGAAACTCAAGGGAAACGATTTTCCAAAGAACACCTAGAGCAAATTCATTCTGCAAAGACTGGGGCACTCATTCAGTCCTCGATATATTGTACGGGTCTGATTGCTGGAACTTCACAAAAAATCCTAGATAATTTATCAAGCTTTGGTTTTAAATTGGGATTGGCCTATCAAATTGTCGACGACATTTTAGATGTAGAGGGATCTTCAAACGAATTGGGGAAAACTGCAGGAAAAGACAGCGTCCACAAAAAAGCTACCTATCCAGCACTACACGGTCTCAAAGCTAGCAAACAATTTGCTATGGATCTTGTCAATCAAGCTATCCATCAAATACATGACTTAGGTCCTCCCAGCAAAACACTCGTAGAACTTGCCCGCTTTATTTCCATACGAAGATTCTAGCCCGACAATATACTGGGAAAGACATGTCATTTAAGGATTAGTAAATAGATGGAAAAATATAGGCTTGACGAACTTTTAATAAAGAAAGGACTTGTCCAAAACCAAAAAGAAGCAGAGGCAATTATACTAAAAGGAATCGTCCTAATTGATGAGCAAAAGATTGACAAACCTGGAACTCTCATCAACCCCTCGTCTACCATCCGCCTGACCGGCACCAATTTGAAATATGCCTCTCGCGGAGGTCTTAAATTAGAAGCGGCTCTGCATGAATTCTCTGTTGATCCACAAGGCAAAACATGTCTCGATCTAGGAGCTTCAACTGGTGGGTTCACGGACTGTCTCCTGCAACACGGGGCTCACAAAATACATGCCTTTGACGTTGGCCGAGGACAACTACACTGGAAATTAAGACAAAACCCCCGAGTAATAGTGCATGACTCAATCAATGTTCGTTACTTAGTCCCCTCTATGGTAGATGATCAGGTGGATTTGATTACTGTGGACGTTATTTACATTTCCCTTCGCCTGATCCTTCCACCACTCAAAGCATTTCCTGCAGCCCAAATCATTACACTAGTAAAACCTCAATTCGAAGCAAGCCGGCAAGAATTAGAAAAAGGCGGCATTATCCAAAACATCAAAACACAAAAACAGATCGTTAATCGAATTAGGAATTTCTGTATAGAAGAAAATTTTGAAGTGCTCAATGAAATACCCTCTCCAATTCAGGGACAAAAGGGCAATCAAGAATACTTCCTTCACATTAAATCAAATACCTAGTTCTTGATAGAGCATCTAATAAATTTCTCTAAGTAATCTGCAAGCCGATCAATATTATTATCAAATTCATCCCAAAAGCCTCTAACACCTGAGTTGGCAGTATCTGAAATAACTTTAAGGGCAACTGAGGGAATATCATATTTTCGGGCCACTTGGAGAGCTCCAGCACTTTCCATGTCACAAACAAGAGCCCCGGATTGCTGATGCAATAACATTCTGGACTTAGCCCTCAATACTGGTCTAGCAACGGTGAGACCTCTACCCTCAATTTTCCAGCCATACTGCCTCAACTCAGCAACCAATTTTTCATCAGCTGAAAAACAGGGTCCACCCTGAATGCACCACTCCTCTGGAAATACAATCTCCCCTATTTCAAGTGAAGGGTCCAACTGCCCCGCAGTTCCAGTAAACACAAAAAATGACGGCCTTCTTTCACGTTGAAAATAGTTCTCCAAACTAGCAACAGTTTTCTGAAAACCAACGCCAGTAACTATAAAATGGCATTTAAGCCGTAGCCTTTCACGTAAAGCTTTTAATTCTTTTTTTAAGGCACAAGCAATCAATAATTCTTCTTCACATTCCACGATCTTCATGCTATTGCGGCCTCTTGATATTGTAATGGTTTTATAATCACCTAGATTTTTATAGCATCAACTACAACTCAAATGATATCTATCTGGCATGAAGTGTCCTTTTTGCAGTAAAAAAAATAGCAAAGTTGTCGATTCTCGAAGAAGTAAAATAGGAACAGAAATTCGGCGGCGCAGAGAATGCCTAGGCTGTTATCGGCGGTTCACTACCTACGATAGAATAGAACACACTCCGTGCATGGTGGTTAAGAGAGGCGGGGATCACGAACCATTCGATCGAGCTAAAATCTTATCTGGACTACTGAAATCCTGTAAAAAAAGACCAATAGTCAGACATCAGTTAGAACAACTCGCTGACGAAATTGAAGGACAACTACTCGCTATGCCTGAACGCCAGATGACTTCAGAAGAAATTGGGCAATGCTTAATGGAAAAACTAAAGAGAATTGACAAAATTGCTTACATTCGCTTTGCTTCAATCTGCTTAGAATTTAACAGCGTACATGACTTTGCCCAAGAAATTGAATATCTGCTCAAGCTTGAGAAGTAAACTATGTCCTCAAAATACCTGAGCGAATTTGACTTAATAGAATGGATTCGCCAAGAACCCCAAAATTTCCCAGATTCGATTTTGAAATCTATCGGCGACGACTGCGCAGTCTTTGACCCACAATCTATTTCACGTATAGCCGTCACCACTGATAGTCTTCTTGAAAACGTCCACTTTCGTAAGCACTGGATTAGTGCTTATTGGTTGGGCCGAAAGTCTCTAGCAGTTAATCTAAGTGATCTCGCTGCTATGGGAGCAAAGCCGTATGCTTGTTTGCTAAACCTAGAATTACCCCACGATTTAGATAGCTACTACCCTCACACTTTCTTAAAAGGTTTTTTAGAAGAAACTGCCCACTGGGAAATTCCACTGTTGGGAGGA
>CAZASS010000047.1:2810-4463 GCA_964487835.1 uncultured Acidobacteriota bacterium
GATTAAACTTGTCTACTAATGATTAAGTACACAAGAGTATCACCGCATGGGTTTCTTTCCAGAAAAATCAACATCCTATTTATCGTTCTGGAGGACAGGAACACGACATATTAATCCTCATTGGAGATGTTGGCTTTTCTCGACTTGGATTAGAAATACTAAAAAAAGAAAACCCTAATCAATTATGTGAAATAACTGATGAAGACTCCTTGGCTAAATGGTCAGGAGATGACTTTCGGTTTCGCTGTCTCAAAGCACACCTGCTTCCCTTTCCACTCATTGCAGTTGGTATGTGGTTATGCGAAAACAATTTGGCTAACTCGATGATTGACATTAGTGACGGATTAGCCGCTGACTCACTTCATCTTGCCAATGAAAGCCAATTGGAAGCAGAAATTAGAATCGATAGTCTATCCCTACCGGAGCATGCTATTGGTAAAATTTCACCATTAGAAGCTGCACTGAATGGTGGAGAAGATTACGCCCTACTTTTGAGTACATCTGAAAAACAACTTCAACAACTGATCGCAACTTATCCAAGCGACTTCCCACCTTACCAAATAATAGGAAATTTATCGTTTGGGAAACCCGCTGTTTATCTCACGCAAAAAAAAGAAAGGCGAGCCTACGAGCCAAAAGGATTTGACCATTTCAAATGAAGTTCATACGCACCACACTGAATTCTCTTCTTCTTGTTCAAGACACAATCGAAAAAATTGCATTGGCATTCTCCGTTGGTGTTTTTCTCGGATTCTCGCCCTTCATAGGCTTGCATACTATTTTGGGTTTTACTGCTGCCGCCATCTTTCGACTTAATATAACAGCTGTATTAATTGGCCTTTTCATCAATAATCCCTGGTTGATGGTTCCTTACTACACTTTTGCTACCTGGTTTGGCATTCAGCTTGTAGGACTCCCATCAGAAGTGTCCTTGGCTGAAATTAGCCTTCGAGATATGCTAAATTTAGAATTTTGGTATTGGATTGCGTCCCAATGGAAACTGGCCATTCCTGCTTTCATAGGCTCTCTTTTCATATCAATCGTCTTAGCTATATTGTCATATGTTGCAGCACTATTCTTGATCCGAAAAACCTTATCGAAAAACTAATTGTGCGGGAGTGTTGCAAACCAAATTTTCACCAATGAGGCCAAATTCAAGACTCCCTCTGGAACTAACACCTGAATCTCAGCTAACATGAACACCTTGTTTATCAGCAAATCTCACATTAATAGCAATCTGACTGCCTGGTTCATCAGAAACTCCTTTTACTGTCTTGTTTTCATTCTCATTAGCCAATTTGCATTCGCCAACACACAAAATTCCGAGACGGCAGACAATGTAATGAATATTGAATTAAGAGCTGACATTCGCCTTTTTACAGTGATGGCAGCACTGAACGCAGCAGGTTTTGACTATGAAAATCCAAATCAGGAAATGTCCCAAGTTCGCCAAAATCTGCGTGCTGACCTAAAACAGCTAGACAAAACAATCTTTGAACCATTACAAACATTTTATCGAAATCACCTGGGCAGAATGGGTCCGGCAGACGCTCCAATTCCCTACATATCCCTCGCACTATTGCTTTCCAGTCACCCCGACTTCCAGCTTAGCTCCCGAGAAACATTCCCAGATGATGTCCTACAAGAAAGGGG
>CAZASS010000047.1:4473-5175 GCA_964487835.1 uncultured Acidobacteriota bacterium
TCGAGTTGCTAGTGAAAGACTTTTATCACAAGGCTGATATCGCCTCGCTATGGCCACGATATCGCATAGACCATGAGAACGAGTTGCACCGTTACCAACCAATCATTAAAGAAATCATAGAAAAAAGTCTCAAATATTTTCGCGTTCCTCTACGAGTTTCTCTGGACCGCAAAATGATCCTAATGCCCGATCTTTTAAATGCGAATAACATTGTCAATGCGCGTAACTTGGAAAGGACCTACTACCTTACCGTTGGGCCAACTGATAATCCCCTAAAACATTACCCTCAGATACAGCATGAATGCCTTCATTTGCTAGTAGATCCTCTAGTTCATAAATATGATGTGCCAATATTGGAACATAGAACCAATATTCTCAGGTTGGTTCAAAACCGAGACCAATGGAAACCAGAATACTCTAAAAACTTTCTCCTCATGGTCACTGAATCCATCATCGAAGGCATTGCTCTAAGACTCAGAAAACCTGAAAATACAGAAGAGAAGATAGCGGAACTTTTTCAGCAAGGACTCATCCTTTTGCCTTATGTTCACAGACGTCTCCAGCAATATGAGGAGCAACGGCTGCTATCGTTTCCGGCCTATCTTGAAATTTTCTTTCAAAATCCAGATCTCTCTAAAATTAAAGATGATGTGGCACGCTTTTCGATTCCTGATCAACAAATTGACACAATACAACAAGCAA
>CAZASS010000047.1:5191-6383 GCA_964487835.1 uncultured Acidobacteriota bacterium
GTATGCACGAGTAAGGGCTCAAAAACACCATATTGATACACTATTAAACGATGCTAGCCTGCTAATCTCCGAAAAAAAATATGTTCTCGCCCAGCAAAAGCTAGAAACACTACTCAAGGAAGATCCCAGCCATGGAAGCGCCTTTTTTTACCTAGCACAAATTGCCTCCCAAAACCAAAAATACGACCAAGCTCTCGATTTCTACATACGCGCCTCCCAATCCACAAAAATACCCGATTGGGCTAAAGCTTGGTCCTTGCTTCGCAGCGGCCGAATTTTGGCTGCTGGAGGAAATTTTTCTCAAGCGACCATTAAGTTTAGAGAAGTACTAACCATACAAGGTGAGTTAAGAGGGGCAAAAAAACAGGCTCAAGATTCCCTAAAGCGATTACCTGATGAAAATAATCCCTAACATATCGTAATCTTTACTCCCCCCGCATTGGATCTTAGAAGATGGAACATCACAACAACCCACATCTGCTTTCTCCCGGAAAAGAGAGCCAATCCTTAGAAACTCTTTTACACTATTCCTTCAAAGACTCCAGTCTCCTAGACAGAGCTTTAACTCACAGCTCATTTACTCATGAAGCAAGGAGAAAAACTTCAAACACACTAACAGAAAATTATGAGCGCCTAGAATTTTTGGGAGATGCAATTCTAGGTTTTGTCATCGGTGAATTTCTGTTTCGTGCATACCCATCACACGATGAAGGAGAGTTGACAAAAATGAGAGCTTTTTTGGTGTCAACCAAACACCTAGACTCTCTTTCCCGGCAGTTGAACCTGGGAACCTTTATCAAATTGAGTCCCGGAGCAGAAAAAACAGGCGTCAGAACAAAACCAACCAAAGTATTAGCTGATCTCTTTGAAAGTATCGTCGGCGCCATCTATCTAGATGGAGGGTTTGAATGTGCACGCGACTTCATACTCTTCCAATTTCGAAATTCCTTTAAGCAGGTTGCAAAAAAAGTTGATTTCAAGGATCACAAGACCTTGCTACAGGAGGCACTTCACAAACAAAATTTGGGGAAACCGACTTATTCAATTGTGGATGAAAAAGGGCTAGCCGAAAATAAGGAATTTTTGGTGGCATTACACATCCAAGACCGTTTTCTAGCACATGGTACTGGTCCTACAAAAAAAGAGGCCCAACAAAATGCTGCAAAACAAGCACTCGGAATTTTGACCTCAA
>CAZASS010000047.1:6393-8523 GCA_964487835.1 uncultured Acidobacteriota bacterium
GGTCTTCTTGAAGATTTTGCATACCTCCTCACCCCTCAAAATAGAAAGAACTTTTCTTTGATCCCATTTAGAAAGTTTAACAATTTTCGTAGCTAGCTCAAGAACCCCCTAAAAACCAGCAACGTTATAATATCGTAAAGTGCGTGAGCAACAATCGGAGCTGCCAGATTACGCCTCCAGATATATAAAAGCCCAAACAAAAGACCTAGTATTCCAGCCCCAAATGCATTATCAATTCCTTGAATAGCATGTCCAAGACCAAAAAATAGAGACCATAAAAAAAGACCAAACCCGATTCCAACTCGACGATTGGTCTTATCGTTGACGACTATCGGCAGACATAAAATCTTCGTCCAAAATTTTACTAAAACAGTACCAATATGGCATTCAAATCTATCCAGAACAAAGGCTCGTTGAATTTCTTCTTTTATTCCACCGACATAGATACTACTTATCAAAAATAGAATTAAATCCCCACGCTCTCGTACTAGTTCCAAAATAGGATTGGTTGTTGTCGCATATTGGGGAAATACCACCCTGAAAAAATTACTTATACCTAATGTGCAAGCAAACAAAACAGGCACAATGGCAATTCCCAACAGTATCTCTCGTCTTGAATTTTTCCAGATCCAACCCAATCTATTTAAGCGATCACCCCTCAGACGCAGAAAAAATATAATCAGCAATAGAGTCAGAGAGGCCTCTGAAACCATAAAAATAAACAGCTGGAACGTATTCTCAAGAATCTGTTGGCCGCTTAAATCAATACTGCGAAAAGCCCAATGAGTAAGGAATGAACCCGCTAAGGCCACTGTCACAACCTCAAAAAAGGCCAAACAGGAATCAATCAAATCATCAGCTTCAATCCTTGAAGATAGATTGTTATGTTGTGTCACAAGAACTCCATTGTACGAAATAGCAGTTAATTATGTAGGAACCAACATCAGGCAATAACGGCAAAGTCTCCTAGAAACTAGTTGAATAGACAAAGTTGTTCGAAGATAATGTATCGCCGCAGGAGTGGCTACATGGTAGTAGCTAGTTCAACTTATCATGACGGATTACAAAGAAAAACATCAAGACGTATCGGACCTCGAAGAAGAAGATCAAGATTTTGTTAATGTAGATATCGAAAATAGTTTAGATGGCTCTGAAGAAGAATTCGATGATTTGAGTGGAAATTTTGAAGAACTATTAGACTATGAAGAAGAACAATATTACAATTAATCGCATTCACCTAACACAACCAACCTTGTGCTCCGACAATAATTCTAAAATTGGTCCCAGTCTAAATAGAATCAAACAGGAACTTCTGAAATAGTTCTTCCATCATCAAAAAAGAAAATTAGTTAAAATAGACCTGCCACAGTGAGGACTTGTTATGCAGTTAGGGAAAATACTAGTTTTCTTGATGACACTAGCGTCAAGTACAGATCTATGGACTCAACCACTGGTAAGTAGACTAGGTCCATATGGTGGCGACGTTCGTTCTCTAGCTATTCACCAAGCTAGGCCAAACAGAATCTTTTTAGGAACAGCAGACGGACAAATATTCTTCTCTAACAACTCTGGGAAAAAGTGGAAAAAACTAGTTCCTGGATTAGGACATCGCAATCTTGTCGTTGACAATCTAGCCTTTGATCCTGCTGACGCAGACACACTTTACGCCGCCACTTGGGAATTAAAAAATAACAAGGGATGGCTTTTTCGAACACAAGACGGTGGAAAAACTTGGAAAGAAATTTCTTTGGGCCGCCACCAACAAGCTATCCGTGCCATTGCCATCGCACCTTCGAATCCTCAAATTATCGCTTTGGGAATTACGGAAGGCGTAATTCTCAGCGTAAATGGCGGGGAAAAATGGAAACGAATTACTCGAGGTTATCGCAGTCTCTACAATGTGGAGTCGCTAGCCTTTGATCCTTTTGATGCTCAGACTCTTTATGTGGGAACTTGGCGCCGTGGTTGGAAAACAGTCGACGGTGGCAAAAAGTGGAAAGCGATTCACAAAGGCATGCTCTTTGATAGTGACATGTTTTCCCTAGTAGTAAATCCACTAAACCCAAAAATTATTTATTCCAGCGCCTGTACCGGTATCTACAAATCAGAAAACAAGGGTTCCAATTGGAT
>CAZASS010000047.1:8533-9578 GCA_964487835.1 uncultured Acidobacteriota bacterium
CGCTACATCAGGATCCTTCGGACCCTAAGAAAATTTATGCTGGTACTACGGTAGGCTTATTTGTGTCTACAAACAGTGGCCAAAATTGGCAACAACTACTTTCCGACGTCGTTGTTAATACAATAGTTGTCCACCCTGGAAATAAAAAAATTGTTCTAGCAGGCACAGATGATGCAGGAGTGCTAAGAAGTGACGATGGCGGCCTAACATTTAAATCTAGTAACTCTGGTTTCATTCACCGACAAATCCCTTCCATTGCAGTTGATACTCACCAGGCTGGCACGTACTACGCGACTGCTTCAACAGATAGTCAGTTTGGGGGGTTTTTTATTTCAAAAGACCACGGCAAGCACTGGGTAAAACATAATGATGGTCTAGGAAAAGCAGCGTCTGAGATCAAGCGCATTTTACCATCCAATCTCGACAATTCCATTTTTCTGGCAACTACCCAAGGATTATATGCGGGAACTTTTAGAGATCAACCATGGAGCCTTTTACAAGGTACTAATCAGCTAAATACTCTCGATGTTGCATTTGGAAACACAAAAGAAACCATACTATTGCTAGCCACCCTGAAGGGTCTTTTCCAATTTGATTTAGAAAATCAAGCTCTTACAAAAATCCCGCTTCCTGAATATCAAAACAAAATCAACGCAGTTCTTTACGATCCAATTTCCCAAAAAATCCTAGTAGGGACCGAAATAGGTGTTTTTATCTCCAGCGACAGCGGAAAAACTTGGAAGTCAAAAATTGAGGGTCTTCCACAATCTCCCATCAACGTTTTAGCAAGAAATCAAACACGTTTATTCTGTGGAACCCGTACTGGACTTTTTGTAAGCGAAAACAAGGGTAAAAATTGGACAAAATGTAATGGTGTTTATCCAATCGACATTACCACTGTACGGGCCAATCCCTTTAACGCCAACCAGGTGGTCGCAGCAGACTCCGTGGCAAACTACCTTTTCCGCAGTGAAGATGGTGGAATCTTATGGGAAGCCATTGACCTAGGAATAAAACGCTCCTCCATTATTTCCTTTGCATTTAG
>CAZASS010000047.1:9588-14756 GCA_964487835.1 uncultured Acidobacteriota bacterium
AACTCCTTGCTGGAACCATTTCCGAAGGTGTATACAAAATCAAACAGCCCCAATCGAATCAATCAAACAACTAACCACTGAGAAATATCATTTCGCAGGGCATTAGTCTTCTACAGGTACTATTCGTGTCTTGGAAATTCGATCGTGGAAACACCGACACCATGGGTCAAAAACACCCCAAATCAAACCAACTATAGTAAAGGATACAGGCAAGAATAAGGCTACTCGAAGAAGCAAAGATTGAATGGTGAAATCTTCTGATTTTTCTCCAACCAATTGGAGATCAGTCAAGTACATTCCCGGAGTTTGTCTACTCAAAGCAAGGAAGAAAAAAGAATTAAGAAAATAAAAGCAAAGAGAAAAAGCACTTCCAATCTGAATTGAACCCGGAGAAAATAAATCAAAATTCAAAATTATGGATGCTGTCAAAACAAAAAGGGCCGCTAGGAAAAAAGGTAAGGAAAGATCGACAATACCAGCTAAAATCCTTGAAAAAATAATTTCTCGAGAAACCGTTGCGGGCCTTACATCTACCTTCTCCTCCCGGTTTGCAACTGCGTTTTCTCCTCCAACCATTGCTCCGTGTAGTACCAATCTTCTCTGTAGGGGAGAACGGCTTTGGAAGTTTTTCCGTGGTTTCGATGGAGTTCGAATTAACGGTTTTTCCGTTACTACTGAAGTGGTACCACCTTTTTTTACTGACCGTACTGTTCCTTGATGAGAGGGATCCGAAGGTGACTTCTCCAACCTATAATCAAATAAAGACCTTTCTGCTGAAGATCCTAATGATTGCTGAGTTAAAGAATTCGGCAGGGGTTTTTTCTGTATTTCTTCACTAGGCTTCTTTTGCTTTTCGTAATGCTCATCCAATCTACGTTTCAGTTCCAAATGCCAAGATTGGCGCTTAGAAGCTTCGACAGAGGAGTGCTGGGAATGAAAACCAAATTGAACCGAACTCTCAGCTGATCCAGGTCGAGCCTCACATCGAGGACATATATCCTGAAATTTTTGATCTCCACACTCGGGACAACTCACAGGTTCATGTTAGCACAGGCACTCTGGCTGAATTCGAGAGTTCTAAAAGAACTTACCCTCATCTGAATCAAGGGATTCAAGTAACTCTTTAACAGTTTCCCGACTAAGTTGTTGAATCTTTTCAAGTCGTTGTGAAATCTGAAGTAGTTGCTCCAAATAAGCCTGCTCCTGTCCTTGACGTTCCGCCATAAGAAAAGCCGTCTGGAAAGCTTCATGAATTTCCTTTTGAGGATAGCTCGCAGGAGCCTTTTGAATTAATGCAGTTACTACCACACTTTGAACTAGGCTGAGCTTATAAAATCGCAATACCAACATTGATCCCGCCAGTATTGACAACAATAATATAGCAACAAAAAATCCAGATTTTTTCATTAGAACAGTTCTACACCAAACTGGGCCTTTAGAGACTAATTCTAGTGATGAGTTTACTCATAGTAGAGTCAACATATCAAAATATGCATCATAGTCTAGATCCAACCCACGACTGTTAGCATGGCCAATCAAGGTACTTAAAAACATTGTGCGAATCCAACGAGGCAAAAAGCGAACTTTTTTAGTTCTCCCATGTGCATAAGGATGCTTAAAGTAAATTTTTAATATCTCTTCCAAAACAGCATCTTCTTGATTCATTATTTCCCTTAAACTAAGGGACTTAACAAGAACCCGGCGTTTGTTGATCAAAATAGTACGACGATTAAGCTGAGCTTCAATTTCTGCTTTATTTTCCAAAGTAGCCCGATTTTTCTTTGCCAAAATTTCTATAGTATCTTCATGAGTGGTTACATTGTTTTGAATATTAAGAGCTAGAGTCCTGCAGAATTGGTAATCTGGGTAATAAAGAAAAAATTCGTGTGTTAATTGCCGTATTGTCTTATTTTGCTCGATCATCCTTGACTATTTTACCAGATCAACTCGAACTAACTTCTACTGCTAATGTAAAATCATACACACAAATATGACCCAAGTAGTATGCATGGTTAGCGGTGGATTGGACAGTTGTGTTACAGCAGCTTTAGCTTGTGCCGAAGGCTTCGAGTTGGCATTTTTACACGTTGACTACGGACAAAGAACTAGCAAGCGAGAAAGACAAGCATTCAACAACATCGCCGATCATTATCAGGTTCGTCATCGACTGATTACCGATGCTAAACACTTTAAGCAAATTGGTGGTTCCGCATTAACCGACACCTCTATTCCAGTGCCTCCAGCTGATCTGAATCGGCACAATATTCCCTCTTCCTACGTGCCTTTTCGCAACGCCAATCTTCTATCTATTGCAACCAGCTGGGCGGAATTACTGGGTGCTGTTCGTATCTATATTGGAGCAGTCGAAGAAGATAGCTCAGGATACCCAGACTGCCGACACTCCTTTTTCAAGGCCTTCAATAACGTTATCAAGGAAGGGACCAGACCAGAAACGTTACTCCAAATTGTAACCCCTTTAATCCAACTCAATAAAACAGACATCGTTAAGAAGGGGACAGCCCTTCAAGCACCATTACATTTGACTTGGTCCTGCTACGCAGAAGAAGAATTGGCCTGTGGTAAATGCGATAGCTGTCTGCTTCGTATGCGAGGGTTTGAAAATGCTGGCATATCAGACCCCATTCCCTACCAAAAAAAATGAAGCCTAATTAACCCTAGCCATTGAATGAAAGACTTGCGACCTCTACTCCGTGTGACTATACTGTCAGGCCTCTTTTCAAAAAGGGTGGACACAGTGCCCCTGCATACGATTCCAAACGGACCTATATTATTAAGTCCTTTAATTAACCAAGAACTTTTTTAGAAAGATCGCTAATGACTTTGGAAATGGTAATTCTCAGTGCGATTATTATTGCTGCTTTGGTCTGTTTTATCATCGACCTTTATCCAATAGATAAGGTCAGTATTCTAATTTTAAGTTCCCTAGTACTTTTCCGACTAGTCTCCCCAGAAGAAGCAATCGCCGGCTTCGGCAATTCAGCCACAATCACAGTGGGCTGCATGTTGGCTCTGAGTTACGGAATTCAGAGTACGGGAGGTCTAAATTACATTGCCTATAAGATCATCGACAGAGCAGGAACAAGCGAATTTAAGATCCTGTTAGCAATAATTATAACAGTAGGCATCTTGTCTGCATTCATCAACAACACAGCTGCAGTCGCTCTGTTTCTCCCTTTGACTATTGCAGTAGCACGGGAAAAGCAACTGGAAGTCGGAAAATTTCTAATGCCAATGTCATTTGCAGCCATGTTTGCAGGGTCATGCACCCTCATTGGCACATCAACTAATCTACTTGTTTATTCTTCAGCTGTAAAACAACTGGACTGGGAAATTGGTATCTTTGAAATGGCACCTGCCGGATTAATCTTTTCCGCGGTAGGAATCCTGTACCTGTTGTTTTTTGCTCATCGCCTTCTACCATCCAGACAAGTGCGTGACAGTCTTACCAAAGAATATCATTTGCGAAATTTTGTAACTGAACTGACTCTGAAAAATGATTCTCCCCTGATTGGTTTAACAATCGCAAAGACTGAATTCCGAGAAAAATATAATGTCGAAGTGATTGAAATTCTGAGAGGAACCCAGCGCCTTCTACCAAGCACCCAACATACCCAACTGAAGCCTAAAGACATTTTATTGGTACAAGGAAATCCTCCAGCTTTGTTGGAACTGAAAAATCTGCAAGGAGTCATCCTGAAGGCCCTCACAGTAGAAGATCAAGATCTAGAAGATGAAAACATTGTCTTGGTAGAAGCCTTCATATCTCCTTCTTCAAGATTAATTGAGAGCACCTTAAAAGAAGTCGATTTTCGGCGTACTTTCAAAGCTAATACTCTTGCAATTCGCAGTCATGGCAGAACAATACGAGAAAAAATTGGGAAAATTGAGTTGGAATATGGAGATTCTTTGCTAATTCTAACCGACCGCAAACAACTGGAAGTACTTAGACAGACTCCTGACTTTCTGGTACTAGAGGAAGTGAGGTCAGATTTCCTGCGTAAGGATAAAGTCTACTACGCAATTGGCACATTTTTAGTAATCATTCTCCTCGCCACTTTTAATATCTTATCAATTGTGGAAGCAGCAGTATTGGGAACAGGCCTGATGCTACTAACCGGTTGCTTGAAATTACGAGATCTTTACAGTCATCTTTCCTGGCAAACAATAATAATGTTGGCTTGCTTAATCCCCTTGGGAACAGCCATGTCCAACACCGGTTTGTCATATCTAGTTGCGGACAATTTAGTTGAATTACTAAGACCTTGGGGACCAATTGCGGTGCTTTCTGGAATTTATTTACTTACCTCTATCCTAACCTCTATTATGTCAAATAGTGCCACGGCAGTATTAATGATTCCTATCTCTCTGTCGATAGCATCGCAATTACAGGTGGATCCAAAACCCTTTTTAATGTCAATCATGTTCGCAGCTTCTGCAAGTTTTATGACTCCTGTTGGATATCAAACAAATGTTTTTATTCTTGGTCCCGGGGGATATAGGTTTGTCGATTTTGTGAAAGTAGGTGCCCCGTTAAATATTTTATTCTGGCTCATTGCATCATTTTTGATCCCAGCTTTGTGGCCCTTGTAACGATACATATGTGTCATTCTAAAACCAGATCCACTTGACTTCTCAGAATTTTGGCTATAAAAAAGATAAAACTTGAGGGGGCACACCAATGTGGAAACAGGAAAATCGCAAACAAGAGAATGATGATATTATATCGGACACCCCAGGCGTCTTGAATAATCCCATTGAGTCGCCAAAAACAGGGGCTCTCATCGGCGCCTTAATTACCATCAAAGGCGAGATAACCGGTGAAGAAGACTTGGTCGTCCATGGCCATGTGGAAGGAAAGATTACCCTCAAAAAGCATAGGGTTACCGTTGGCAAAAAGGGAAAGGTCAAAGCAGATATCTATGGGAAAATCATCAGTATTGAGGGAGAATTACAAGGCAACCTTTTTGGTGAAGAGAGAATTGTTATCCGACAATCAGGAGTCGTGAATGGCAACCTAATCGCCCCTAGAGTCACTCTAGAAGACGGTGCAAAATTTAAGGGGAGTATAGATATGGACTCCCAAGATCAAGATAAACAAAAGTCCTTACCCTCAAGTCAGCCTAAAAATCCAGTGGAGCCGATCAACA
>CAZASS010000048.1:0-5913 GCA_964487835.1 uncultured Acidobacteriota bacterium
CATCCCGATAGAGATGCATTGCCTGAAAGCTGTCCCGCATGGAGATTTTGGTGTTCGGAGACTACAAAAAACGTCAAAACGAATAGAGAAATCAGCAATTTTGTAGTGTGCATGTCATATTCCTTTTCTTGAGATCTCTGGTCTACAAACTACCTGTTCTGCCTCCATCGATGGGCAGGTTGATTCCAGTAATAAAGGAGGCAGCTGGAGAACAGAGAAAAGCCACTGCTGAAGCTACTTCTTCTGGCTTGGCAAAACGTCCAAAGGGAATTTTTGCCATTGCATCGCTTTCAACTTCTTTGGATGGGATTCCTTTTTTCTTTGCCATCATTTGAAACACACGGTTCAGTCTTGGAGTGTCAGTGGCTCCAGGCAATACATTATTTACAGTGATTTCCGACGAGGCGACTTCAGTAGCCAAAGTTTTGGCCCAATTAGCCACTGCGGCTCGCATTGTGTTGGATACCCCTAGGCCTGCGTGGGGTTCCTTCACTGAAGTGGAGATAATATTTACAATGCGGCCATACTTGGATTTCTGCATTCCTGGTAATAGATTCTGAGCTAGGATTTGGTAGCAGAGTACATGTCGAGAGAAGGCCGTTTGGAATTCCTGTGGGGTGGCTTCCGTGATGAGTCCTGGTGCTGGCCCCCCAGAGTTATTGATTAGAATATGAATGGTATTGGCAGTACTGACGAATTGCTGAATTGTTGTCGTGAACTGATCCAATTCATCCATGTCAGCAGTTAGATAGCCATGGGTTTGTCCGGCATCTTTTTTCAATAATTCGACTGATTTTTGCAAGACTGCTTCACGTCTTGCCATAAGAATAACGTTTGCTCCCAAGGTTGCTAGTTGCTCAGCGCAGGCTTTGCCAATACCTCCGCTACTGCCACAAACTAGTGCATTTTTGCCTGTAAGGTTTAAATTCATATTTAACGTCCTTTAGTTGTAATTCCTCACTGCTAATCAGTTAAGAAAGTTTTAGTTATATTCTCATCTGAGGACAAACTTTCCTAGATGATACTATTCCCTTATGATTTTCGGGAGTGTATTTCTTAAAGTAGTGAGTGTTAGTCCATATTAGAAAAATGTTTGGTGACATATATTTATGCATACAAGAAAGCAACTAAAGCGAGAGTTAAGCCCTCCTCAGGCTGGATCAATGGCTTTGGGGTGCATTATTGGTTTTGGCTGTTTTGTTTTGCCGGGTGACTTTTTGGAGCGTTCAGGGCCAATAGGGGCCACGGTCGGCATAATCCTAGGTGGGATTGTTGTGATTATTATTGCTAAGGCTTATGGCGTAATGGTCAGAAATTTTACGGTAGCTGGTGCTGAATTTGCGTATGCCTACTATGCTTTTGGACGCTATCATGCCTACGTATGTGGCTGGTTGTTGGCGGTGGGTTATATCAGCATCATTCCCTTGAATGCGACTGCTTTGACCATAATGGGAAGATTTCTTAGTCCTGATCTGTTTACCCAGGGATATTTATACTCTGTAGCGGGTTTCGATGTTTTTTTTTATGAAGTATTGTTGGCATCTATACCCATCGTGTTTATTGGATATCTCAACTACAAAGGTATAAAAGCTGTTGGGAGAGTCCAGGTAGTGATGACTGTTGTGTTAGTTGGAGCGGTGATAGTAATTGGCATTGGAGGGCTTTTAAGTCCCACTAGTACATCTGAGAATCTACATCCCTTATTTCCTATTTCCCAGTCTCCCTTAAGTGCAATTTTGGCTATGTTGGCCATTACTCCTTGGTTGTATGTTGGTTTTGACACAATTCCTCAGGCAGCCGAAGAATTCAACTTTTCTCCATCACGAGTTTCTAACTTAATGGTATTGGCTATTGTTAGTGGAGCTTTGATGTACGCCATTGTAGTGGTGGCAACGGGTATGGTTTTTCCATGGAGAGAATTAATTTCTAGTGGGCACGTATGGGCTACTGGGACAACTGTAAGTGTCAGTTTGGGTCTTGTAGGTGTAATTTTTTTGGCTGTGGCAGTTAGTATGGCAATTTTTACGGGTATTAATGGTTTTTATGTGGCAACTAGTCGCCTATTATTCAGTATGGCGCGGGGAAAAATTTTGCCAAATTGGTTTGTTGAAGTGCATCCTACGTATGGGACTCCCCATCATGCCGTGATTTTTACGGGCTTTATGTCTTTATTGGCCCCTTGGTTTGGCAGGCAAGTTATCCTCTGGGTTATCGACATGGCAGCTCTTGGTACGGTTTTTGGTTATGGTTATACGTGCTTAGCTGCATATTGGCTGATTAGTCAGGCTCCACACTGTGGGTCAAGCAGAGAGCGATGGTACGCTCTTTTAGGAGCTCTTCTTTCTATGGGGTGTATTGTTTTGTTGTGTGTGCCCGGTATGCCGGGTTTTATGGCGGGACCATCATGGATTGCCTTAACAATTTGGGTAATAGTGGGTGTATTGTTCTATCTTTTACGCACCAAAGAATATGGTCGATTTTCCCAGAATGAACTTGACTATCTGATTTTAGGACAGGAGAGAGAGAAGATTGTTTTGAGATGAATTAATATGTTGGGTTTGGTCAGGAGCCAGCTTTAAAAAAGAATGAAGAGGTAGATTATGACACAAATGTCACCTAGTGAAGCGCTTGTCGAGACGATGGTTGCCCATGGTGTAACCGATGTGTTTGGAATTGTCGGTTCAGCCTATATGGACGCACTAGATATTTTTGAGCCGGCGGGAATACGCCTGATATCAGTCGCTCACGAACAAAATGCAGCTCATATGGCAGACGGATACTCTCGTGTTACCAACCGTCCTGGAGTCTGTATTGCGCAGAATGGACCTGGTGTAACCAATTTTGTAACAGCTATTGCAGCTGCCTATTGGGCCCATTCTCCTGTAGTTATTATTACTCCAGAGGCAGGAAGTGCTGGGGTCGGATTAGGTGGCTTCCAGGAGACCGATCAGATGCCAATTTTTTCTAAAATCACTAAATATCAGGTATCGATCAACCGGCCCGATCGTATGGCTGAACTGACTCATCGAGCCTTTACATTGGCATTGGCTGAACGTGGTCCAGTACAGATTAATATTCCCAGAGATTATCTCTATGGACAAATAGATGCGGAAATTTCTCAACCTCAATTAATTGAACGGTCAGCTGGAGGGGCTGACAGTTTGGCGGAGGCAGCTAGATTGCTAGGAGAAGCTAAGTTCCCAGTAATTCTTTCGGGAGGTGGTGTAGCAATGGCTAATGGAGTGCAAGAAGTCAGGATGCTAGCTGAATTTCTTTCTGCTCCGGTTGCCACAACTTATCTGCATAATGATGCTTTCCCCGCGAGCCACAAACTAATGTGTGGGCCATTAGGGTATCAAGGCTCTAAAACTGCCATGAGAATTATTCGGCAGGCTGATGTTGTGCTGGCATTAGGAACTCGATTGGGACCGTTTGGGACATTACCTCAGCACGACTTGGACTACTGGCCTCAACAGGCAAAAATTATCCAGGTAGATACAGATCATCGAGTACTTGGATTGGTTAAAAAAATTTCGGTGGGAATACAAGGAGATGCAAGATTAGCTGCTACTGAAATTTTGAATCTTTTGAAAGGTGCAGGAGAATCTCCATCCTGCACTCTTAACCAATCTGAGCGGCTAGAAGAAATTGAAAAACAAAAAGAGGAATGGGAATCGGAGTTAGATTCCTGGTCACAAGATAGTGGTTCACCTATCACTCCCAGAAGAGCATTGAGAGAACTGGAATTGGCAATGCCTTCAAGCGCTGTGGTGGCGACTGATATTGGTAATGTTTGCTCGGTGGCCAACAGTTACTTGCGTTTTGAGCAGCCTTTAAGTTTTCTAGCAGCTTTAAGTTGGGGGAATTGTGGATACGCCTTTCCAGCGGCTCTCGGGGCAAAGGTAGCTCTTCCAGATCGACCATCAGTAGCATATGTAGGTGATGGAGCTTGGGGCATGAGTCTGGCTGAAATTATGACTTGTATCCGTGAAGATATTCCTGTTACCGCTGTAGTGTTTAACAATGGGCAGTGGGGTGCTGAAAAGAAGAATCAGATCGATTATTACGACAATCGATTTATCGGCACCAATCTCCAAAATCCCAGTTTTGCTGAGATAGCTCGTGCTATGGGTGCCAATGGAATTACTGTTGATCAGCCAGGAGAAGTCGGGAATGCTTTGCGTGAAGCAGTTTCTTCAAATAGAGCGACAGTGCTAGAACTTATGTTAACTCAGGATTTAGCAGAGCCTTTTCGCCGAGATGCTTTGTCAAAACCGGTTCGATTGCTGGACAAATATCGATCTTATACCGTCAAGTAAGGATCTTGAGTGAAAGAGGATAAATGCCAGAATATCAATCCTACGATCTGATTGTAGCTGGAGGTGGTAGTGCTGGTTGCATCATTGCTTCGAGAATAGCGGAAAATGGGATTAATCCCACTACAGGTGATCGCCTTAGAGTAGCGCTTATTGAGGGAGGACCATATCTGCTGACGGGCAAGGAACCATTACGTCCTGGCTATGGAGTTCCCTCGCGTCGTCGAGCAATTGCAAATATCAGTTATCTTGGATTTAGCGTCCAACCATGGCCATATGATGGGCATCAAAACAAAATGGTTGGTGGGTGTGGGCTTCATTGGAACGGTAGCGCCTACCTTCCTCTTTCTGCAGATTATGACCATTGGCAACGAGAGACTGGTGTCGATTGGAGTGAGGCCAAATTTAAAATTGCGACAGACGAGATTGTAAAGAGCCACAATTTGCATCCTTCACTGTTGGGTAACATGGTTCTTGGAAATAATATTTTCAGAGATGCTGCGCGGGCTATGGGATACGAACCAACTCTGGTAGAAATGGCTCGAAAAAATTGTATCAATTCCGGGTACTGCGGTGCTGGACATCTTTGTAAATACGATGCCAAAGGAGGCAGTTTGTATTACATCTGCCTTGCCGAAGAAAATGGGGTGGAAATTATTTCTGATGCAGAAGTGGAACAGGTCATCATTGAAAAGCAGGGAGCTCGGGCATTTGCCAAAGGTGTTTACTATACCCAGCATGGTAAGAGGAAAGAAGCCAGGGCTCCCAAGGTTATTGTTGCCTGTGGCACAGCTGGAACTCCAGTAGTTTTAATGCGTTCAGGATATGGCCCCAAAAAGGTGCTGGGGGATCGAATGGTAGTTGAGAATAACAATGTGGGAGAACATTTAGATGGTGATATGAGCCATGGAGTTGAAGCATTATTTGATATTGATATTAAGAAAAGCCGCGGAGGTGTGGAGCGTTATCAATTTATGCTACCAAACGCACAGGGGAAAATAGGGGAGCATACTATACAGTTCCTTGATACGAACATGGCCTCTGTTGATGGAGCCTATCCTCATCTTTTAGCGATGCACAAATTTGCGCCGGAGTTAGGTTGGGCTCACAAAAAATTTATGCGAACGGGTTCCCGAAGATTGGGGGCCATTGCGGCAAGGGTGGGTGCTCCTATCTGGGAAAAAGGTACTGTGGATCCAGAAGGCAGATATCAATACAACAGACGAAATCCAATGGTATTGAAGAGTTTGAGGGAGGGCACTCAATTGCTGATTGAGTTATATAGAAAAATGGATACTCCTCCAGTCCAGATAGATACTACCCTTCCTACGCGCTATGGTCTTGGTCACCAAATGAGTAGTTGTCGAGCTGGGGAAAGTCCTGAAAATTCAGTTGTCAACTCTGATTTTGAATGTCATGACATAGAGAACCTGTTCCTTAGTAGTGCAGCGGTAATTCCCCGTGGAGCACTATCGCACGCCCATATGCCTACCTGTATTACAGCTGCCTACGCATGGAGAAAAATTATTGAAAACCACTTTAGTCGTGGAGTTTAAATTTAAATGAGAAAAGACGCGGACAGTTTTTGATGTCAGCT
>CAZASS010000048.1:5923-8377 GCA_964487835.1 uncultured Acidobacteriota bacterium
CCATTATTATCAAAATTTTCACCAACTTCTTTGACATCAGTTCGATATGCTTTTTGGACAATTGTTTGGCCTCGAAGAAAGCTGCTTTTGGTTGGGCTTTTCTTGATAGTGATTAATAGGTTGGCCAGTCTAGTGCTTCCTGGATCCAGTAAATTTGTAATAGATAATGCTATCAAAGACGGGGATCTCCAACTGTTGAAGTTAATTCTTTTTGCAGTGGCTGTTGCCATTTTAATACAGGCATCCACGTCGTTTTTTCTAACGCGGTTGCTAAGCGTGGAAGCTCAGCATCTGATTTCCCTCTTAAGAGCCAAAGTTCAGCAGCACTGTATTTACATGCCTATAAATTATTTCGATAACACAAAATCGGGTGAATTAGTTTCTCGTATCATGACGGATGTAGAAGGAGTTCGTAATCTAGTTGGAACTGGTCTGGTATATCTGCTTGGCGGGATATTTACTGTGGTGGTTTCCTTGTTTTTACTGATTCAAATTGATGCAATATTGACCCTTTATGTTTTGTTTCCAATCGTTGTGTTTGGAGTAGTTTCCATGAAGGCTTTTGGGTATATTCGGCCCATTTTCAGAAAGCAAAGACGTCTCAATGCAGAAGTCACCGGTCGTCTAACAGAGTCTTTAAATGGCATCCGTGTAATCAAAGGGTTTAACGCAGAAATTCACGAAGTAAAAGTCTTCGAAGGTGGAGTGGAAAAGCTTTTCCAAAATGTAAAAAGGTCGTTGACAGCCACTGGACTTATGAATGGGTCGGCGGCTCTACTGTTGGGATGGGCAGCCGTTACTATTATGGGGGTTGGGGGTGCAAAGATTGTAAATGGAGAGATGACGTTGGGAGATTTTTTTGCTTTTACTCTCTATTTGGGATTTTTGATTGCCCCAGTTGTGGAAATGAGCAATATAGGAAGCCAAATGACTGAGGCTTTTGCTGGACTGGATAGAACTGAGGAAATGTTAAATGTCGATAGAGAGATTGATGATAACAATAGGAGTACCGTTCTTAATGATCTGAAGGGGGACATTTCTTTTAGCGATGTGACCTTCGCTTATTCGGAAGGTGTTGATGTGCTCAGGGATATAAGTTTTGAAGCTCCAGCTGGAACAGTAACTGCGTTAGTAGGTAGTTCGGGTTCCGGGAAAAGTACTATAGCTGGTTTAGCGGCTTCTTTTTTTAACCCTCAGAAGGGCGTTGTAAGTGTTGATGGATATGATTTATCAGAAGCCACGCTGGATAGTTATCGAAGTCATCTAGGAGTGGTGCTCCAGGACGATTTTTTGTTTGATGGAACGATTCAAGAAAATATTTTATTCGGTAGATTAGAGGCTAGCCAAGCAGAGTTGCAAGAAGTAGTGGCAATAGCTCATGTTAAAGAATTTACTGATCGACTGGACAAGGGACTTGAAACGGTAATTGGTGAGCGAGGGGTTAAACTTTCGGGGGGACAGAGGCAGCGGGTGGCTATTGCGCGGGCCCTGTTAGCAAATCCCAGAATTCTCATTTTGGATGAAGCAACATCGAGCCTAGATGCTGAAAGTGAACTTTATATTCAGCAGGGACTAAAGGTTTTGATGAAGGGACGGACTACACTTGTTATCGCTCATCGTCTAAGTACAATTCGCCAAGCCCACCAGATCTTAGTGCTCGAAGAGGGAAAAATTGTTGAACGGGGCACCCATGATGAATTGATCAATCAGAAAGGTCGCTATCATCAATTGTATACGTATCAGGCTAAAATTTAGCTTATTTTTGCTTCATTTGGGCAAGATGACGTGTTTCATGGTAGCCCATGTATTGAATGAGTTCATAGAGTGTTAGTGGCCCTAATTTAGGGTGTTCCCACCAAAAATTATCCAGATTCACAGCTCTCAAGTTAGCTAATTGAGATTGTGTTTCTTCGCGAAGTGCAACAAGTTGTGCGGTGAGTTTAGTGATTTCTAGTCCTTTTAAAGGGAGTAGAAACTCCGGGGCTCGGCCCTTACCGATTTTGGTAGCGTCCACTGCGTCTTCCAACTCGAAGGAGCGCTTTGACAAAACCTCATCAATTAGAAATGATTCCATTTGGCTTTCGTTGACAATTTTGAGAATTAAATCCCGGAAGCGTTTTTCTACCAGAATTAGGTGATGGGCAATTTCACCGATAGACCACTGGTCGACGTCGGGTCGAATTTGGGATTTTTCTTGAGTAACACTTGAGAGAAATTCAATTACACTTTGTCTGGCTGCGTCTGCAATTTGGAAGGCTTGTTCAAAGCGTTTTTCAGGTGTCTTCATTTGTTTTCGTATGCTCTATCATTGATGATCACGTGTTAGTTTCATTATATATCATGATCCAATAGCCAACCATTTTAGAGGAAAGGTGAATGCAGTCAACATTTATTCGCAACTATTCTTTCTTGACTCTTAGGAGATAAAATGGAATTTTGATTGGAAATCAATCA
>CAZASS010000048.1:8387-10784 GCA_964487835.1 uncultured Acidobacteriota bacterium
CAAGCGATGTCGCATTACAAGCAGAACAAACACACACTAACACGTCGACAGGTAGTTCGAGTTCTTACCGCTTCGGCAGTTACTGGTTCAATGGCAGCAGGAGTGCTTCAGCAACCCTTAGCTGGTATTACTTCTGAGAGTCTTCGACAAGCTGCAAAGGTGTTCGGGCATGATTTCAACGAGAAAAGACTGCAGGAACTAACCCCGGTAATGGACAAGGACTTGGGTAAATTACAAGCGGTGAGAGATCTAGAGATAGCGGAGTCGGTGGAACCGGCCATAATTTTTAGAGCTAGGAGTTAATGGTATGGCTCAGCAATCTCGGTTGGCAAGACTGACTGCCCATGAACTAGCGGAGTTAATTAAAGACGGTGAAATATCGCCGGTTGAGATAGCAGAAGCGTGCTTGGAAAGAATAGAAAGTCTTAACCCTAGTTTAAATGCCTTTATATCTATAACCAAAGACCAAGCTCTGGCGCAAGCTAGGAAAGCAGAACGTGAAATCCGTGGTGGAGTTTATAAAGGGCCCCTTCATGGAATTCCATATGCTCCTAAGGATATTTTTGCTACCAAAGGCATACGGACTACAAATGGTTCTCAGGCGACTGCTGACTGGATTCCTGATTTTAATTCAACTGTCATTACGCGTTTAGATGCTGCTGGAGCCGTGATGTTGGGGAAGCTAAATCTACACGAATTTGCCATTGGAGGTGGGGTGGAATCCGGATTTGGACCCGCTCGTAATCCTTGGGATCTAGAGTATTCTCCAGGTGGATCGTCGAGTGGATCTGGAGCGGCTTTAGCTGCTGAACTAATACCGTTGTCCATCGGAACCGATACCGGAGGTTCGGTACGTTGGCCGGCTGCATACAGTGGAGTAGTCGGTTTGAAACCCACCTATGGTCGGGTCAGTCGTTTTGGAGTGAGTCCGTTGAGCTGGACTTTGGATCATGTTGGTCCTATGACTCGAAGTGTGGCGGATGCTGCGACTATGTTGCAGGTTATGGCGGGTTATGACGAGAAGGATGCTACTTCAGTTACAGAAGCAGTTCCAGATTATACTGCTGCACTGAATGCGGATATTAAAGGTTTACGCGTGGGTGTCCCTACAAACTTTTTCTTTGATCATACGGATCCTCAAATTCTTCATGCCGTCCGTTTGGCGATTCAGCAACTAGTAGATATGGGGGCTGAGGTAGTGGATGTAGAAATTCCTCATATTGAGTATGCTTCTGGAGGGACTTTGATTATGCGGGTGGAGGCTGCCTGTATTCACCAAAAGCGTGTAAAGTAGGTTCCACATCTACTAGAACCAGAAGTCAGGGAAAGGGTCGATATGGCCCATTTTTACTCAGCTATTGACTATGTTCAGGCCCAAAGAGCCCGCACTCTTTTGATACAAGACATGCAAGCCATTTTTGAACAATGTGATGTTATGGCTATTCCTGCCAGTCCCAAGCTAGCTTTTAAATTAGAGCCTGATTCTCCCGAACAGAATACTAATCCTAAAAAGCAGGGAGGGCCTCCAACTTTGCAGCATTCTCGTCTAGGAAATATGACAGGAAATCCGGCTATTTGTTTGCCTTGTGGTTTCTCTAAAGGCACTCCAAAGTTACCTATTGGAATTATGCTTTATGCTGGAGCCTTTGATGAGTCGAGCTTATTTCGAGTTGGATATGCTTACCAGGCAGCCACAACATGGCATCAGCAGAGACCTCCAGTCTAAAAGTTTGTATTAAGTGTGAAATCTACGCGGTATCCTCGGGTTTTATCTATGATATCAATCCTAATTTGGCAGTTGAAGTGTTGTTATGGTGAATACTGAATAGATTCTCCAGATAGCGGTGGCGTGGAGGAAGGTGTCTTACGATGTTGAGTAGAGTACTCATAACCGCTAGCTAACCGAATCAAGATGGGTTCAGAATAAGGCCTCCCTAAAAATTCTAATGCTATAGGCAACCCTGCTTGGGTAAATCCAGCCGGAGCGACCAAGGCGGGTAATCCAGTCATAGAGCTGAGGGGGTTATAGGCTTGGGCGCCAATTGTCTCCAGCCAATCGGAGGAAGTCATTTTTTCACTGATCTTCCAGGCAGGAAGTGTTTTGAAAGGGTAGATTAAGGCATCCAATTGGTATTTATCCATTAAAGCGACCATTAGCTGTCTTGTTACTTTGCGTGTTTTTAGTAAAGAAAAATATTCACTTTCTTGGTCAAGAGGTCCTACCTTATTTCTTTCCCGCACATTGTCTTTTATTAAGTCAGGATGTTTTGCAATCATTTCTCCCATACTTCTGAAGATTGCGTCGGGACCCAGTCTGTCCAAGTAAATCTGAGTAGTCAGTTTCTTCTCAAAATGAACCAGTCGCTCGTTTCGTATGATGGGGTAAAGATCTATCCC
>CAZASS010000048.1:10794-14501 GCA_964487835.1 uncultured Acidobacteriota bacterium
AATCCCAGAGGTAAGATGGTCTAGGACAAATGCCCCTTGAGTTTGGATATCGCTAATGGCTGTTTCAATTAAAGCGATTCCTTCTTTTTCTTGCGGAGTAGAAGAAAATAAATCACGCAGAACGCCGATGCGCGCTCCTCTAAGCCCTTTCGGAGTAATAAAAGAGGTATACCCTTGTGTTGGTATTTTCCCAATACTATTTTGAGTTACCAAATCTTCTGGATCGAAGCCGGCAATAATAGAGAGAACAGCGGCCATATCATAAACGGATCGCGCCATGGGACCTGCTCGTTCTACTGTAAAGGAATTGGAAAGAATACCTCCGCGGCTAATCAAACCTTGAGTAGCCGCTAGGCCGAACAGGTTGTTTTCCGAAGATGGGTTACGGATAGAAGTGGTAGTTTCAGTGCCTATTCCAGCAGAAGCAAAGTAGGCAGCTACGGCAGCTCCTGTGCCGCTGCTTGAGCCTCCTGGTGTGTAGCCCAACTTATAAGGGTTTTGAACTTGACCAGTCAGGGTGCTAGCACCAAACTCAGCCGTTCCAAACCAATCGCTTTGGTTAACTTTAGCCAAAATAATAGCTCCTGCTTTACGAAGCTTTTCTACTATGAATGCATCTCTTGAGGGCTGCGAATTAGCCATTGGTAAAAACCCCCCAGAAGTAGGCATATCGTAGGTATCCAGGAGATCTTTAACCACTATGGGGATTCCATGTAAGAGACTTCGGGGACCTGATTTTTGACGTTCTTTGTCTAATTCCCTAGCTTTAGATAGAGCTTGGGGATTGAGAGTGATAATGGTGTTGAGATGTGGCCCTTGTTGGTCATAGGTTTCGATTCGTTTTAAATAGAGTTTTACTAAACGTTCCGAGGTAAGAGCATTGGCTCTGAAAGCTGCGTTGATTTCTTTAATAGTAGCGGTTTCTAAATTAAGGTTGATTTCCTGAGCCCAAGTGTTCAGGGGATTAATTAAGAGTGATGTGGCGAAGGCCAAGACAAAACGCAGTTTTAGACGATTCTGATAAAAAAGGGTGCGGGTGATCATAAATCACATCCTTTCTGGGAATAGGTATGGGCTAACAATTTAGTGCAAGCATAAATAGTGCGTGTGTGGGGCATAGGAATTTCCAGCTTATCTCCCAGCTCTACTATCGCTCCCACAATACTTTCTAGTTCCAAGGGGCGGGCTAGTTCTACATCTTGGAGCATAGATGTTTTATGGTGTCCAACTTTAGCTGCCCCCTCTAAGCGCTGCTCAATAGTTATAGGAATTTTAACGTCCAAAGCGTGGGCCACTGTTTCAACTTCGGACATTATTGCTTTGGCAATCGTGCGGGTTTTAGCATGTGTAGCGATTTGTACCAAGGTTGAGCGAGTCAAAGCACTCAAAGGATTGAAGGCAACATTGCCCATTAGCTTTACCCATAGATCATTTCTAATTCGGGGACGGATAGGGCACTTAAGGCCAGCCTTAACTAATACTTGAGATAATTGTTTGCAGCGTTGGCTAGAGGAACCATCTAGTTCCCCGATTGAGAACCGATCTCCTTCAGTGTGTCGGAGAAGTCCAGGTTGCTCAATTACAACTGAAGGATAGACAATGCAGCCAACGATCTGTTCAGGAGAGATGGCTTTGGAGATGATTCCTCCCGGATCTACGCTTTCGAGGGAACTTCCATCCCAGGGCCCACCATGTTTTTGAAAATACCACCAGGGAATTCCGTTTTGGGCTGATATTACACAGGTATTGGGGCCCATCAGAGGATCAAGTTTAGGGGCAATTTCGGTTAAGCTATGGGCCTTGACGGTAAGAAAAAGAAAATCAACAGGGCCAATAGTGGTTGGGTCATCACTGATTGTTGGCCGAGCTTCAAAATCTCCCTCAGGGCTTTGTACTCGCACCCCACTGGTTTGCATTGCTTGAAAATGGGCCCCTCGCGCGATTAGCGTTACCTTTTCGTCCGCCAAAGCTAGCTTGGCTCCTAGATAAGCTCCAATGGCCCCAGCGCCATAAATTGCAAAATTCATGAGTGTTGCTCCGCCCTGGGCAATGTGCGCCGACTATTCTGAGACATCCTTAGCAAAAACCTCGGCTACCTTACGGCGCTGAATCTTACCTGTAGCAGTTCGAGGGATTTGTTCCACAATGTGGATGGTCCGTGGACACTTGAAGTCAGCTAGGTGCTCTTTGCAGTGACTAATGAGATCTGATTCGGTAATAGGGTTTTTGGCAACCACAGCCGCTGTTGGTTCTTCCCCATGGGTAGAATGAGGAGTGCCAAAGGTTACTGCTTCAGCTATTGCCGGATGAGATAGAAGCACTTCATCAATTTCCAGGGGGGAAATTTTCTCTCCACTGCGGTTGATAAGTTCTTTCAGACGTCCCATCAGGCTAAGATAACCTTCTGAGTCTAATACTCCTTCGTCGCCGGTACGGAACCAGCCATTGGTAAAGGAACTCGCATTGGCTTCTGGATTGTCTTCATAGCCAGAAATTACATTAGGTCCTTGAATAACTACTTCTCCACGGGTTCCCGGAGGTTGTAGAGTTCCTTCTTCGTCGGCGATAGCGATGGAAACTCCCGTGCCGCAACCTACCGTTCCTGGCAATCGTTTGTCAGGTGGCAGTGGATTAGAACTCATTTGATGAGAAGCTTCAGTCATGCCGTAAGCTTCTAAGACAGGTACCCCGAATAATTTTTCCATTTCCATCATAGAGGCAGCAGGTAGGGAAGCACTACAGGAACGAATGAATCGCAACTTTTTGTAAAGATCAGGATTGCGGCTTTTCCCGTCTTTTTTCCTCGCTCGGGCAAGCAGAGTCTGGTGCATTGTTGGGACTGCTGTAAACCAAGTGACATTACAATCTCGTACTGCATTCCAGAAAGTTAGGGCATTAAAGCGTGGGGGAAACACAACAGTTCCTCCTGAACCAAAGGTAGAAAGGACAGAAGCCATCAATCCGTGGACATGAAATAAAGGCATAACACACAATGAAGCATCTTCTGAGGTGAGCTGGTATGTGTCAACAATATTCACTACCGAAGTGACCAAATTGCGGTGGGTCAAAGGAACTCTTTTGGGACGGCTAGTAGTTCCACTGGTATGAAGGACCAATGCTATATCTTCAGGGCCTGGGCTCCCTCCTGAGGATGAATTTTCTTTATTGGAAGTTTCAAATACAACCTCGCCATCCCTCAAACTAGAGCAAATTTGGAGGGTGCCTTCGGGAGCGGCTTGCTGTGCAATTTCACCGCCCTCAGGTGGAGTAATTAAAGCTCTAGCCCGAGTATCTTTTAGATAGAAGTTGAATTCATCCGCTTTGTAAGCAGGGTTAAGAGGTGCTGCAGTTGCAGTTGCTGATATTGCTAGGAAGGACACAATGTTTTCAGGGCTGTTGGGCAAAACTGAGGCAATACGGTCTGTCCGTTGTATTCCCAGAGAGCGAAGCTGTTTACTCAATGAACTTACCTGAAGACGTAGGGAATCATAGGTTATGGTTGGTCCCTCAGGAACCTGAATAGCTGGATGAGAAGGACTACCTGCTTCTAGTAGGTCTATTAATGTGTTGGAATCGGATTGTTCTGACACGTGCAACTCTTTACTATTTAGCCAGACCTTTTGGACTTCAATTGTTTATCGGTAAGGGATATCAATTTATTTCACTGCCCTTCCCAAAGCGAATAATATATCGCTTTGTTCGTAGTG
>CAZASS010000049.1:0-9014 GCA_964487835.1 uncultured Acidobacteriota bacterium
TGTACCCCATAACCGATTCAGTTCCTTTTGAAGTTGACGAGCTAGTTGACGACTCAAGAGTCCATACTTGCTGTGAGCTTGGTCCCACAAAACCAGATCGTTGCGGCTACCTTCTTTCAGTCGCTGTTTCACTCCGCTCTTCGTAGGTAATTGGGAATCAGTATTCGACTGGCGTTTTGTGACTTCCAAAAGATTCACGTATTGGTGCACATAGACCACAGGACCTTTCATTTCAGGCAACGGAGAACCCCCGGTGTGAAGACTAATATACAGCTTAGAATCATAGTAATTTCCCACTGAACTACGCTGCTCAATGCCCAATGCCACATCTCTATTTCGGGTAAGCATTCCTGTATAACCTATTGCCTTCAAGCGTTCCTGTAAAAGATGGGCTATCTTAAAGGTCAGATCCTTTTCCAATAAAAACTCAAAAGAACTAACCCCGTAATCTTCTCCTCCGTGGCCTGGATCAATTGTAATCACATTCTGAATACCCTTAGGAGCCAACATCTTTACCGAATCAGTAGGTCTACTAATTACTCGGGGGGAGGGAGTTACAGGCATGGGCGATTTAGAGGAAAGAGGTTCTGGTTCCTTTCGAACAGATAATTCAGGAGCACCATAAATATCAACTACTTTCCTATCTGGATCACTGAGAGACGATTCTCTAAATGTATCGTAGGCCTCTCCTTTGTAAATTCTGAAAGTTCCATAAATATCAGTGGAATCAAAACCAACTGAGGTAACTATTCGACGATCAGGTAAATTTGCAGGAAACTTGGGTTGTACCAAATAACGCTCAAATTTAATTTCAACATATTGTTCTCTCTCTTGAACCTTTACAGAAGCCTTCCGTTCAGGCTCGAAAACAACTCTGACATAATCTGGATAATTAGCAACACGAACTTGCACCACATTCTGATCGATTTTCGACATTTGGTAACGCTGATTTGATCTCTTTTCAAGCTTGAGATTTACAACAAGAGGAATAGCTTCGGTCAAAAAATCCTCAGTAACATACCAATTTCCCTCCTGTCTTTTCCAAGCTGGTCCAGATAGCAATATGTAATGGTCCTCAAATCGTATTAGGGGCCGCTCATCAATCAACAACAAGGTTCCCCTAGTTCCCTGAACTGTCAGCATCCCCCCTCTTTCTTCAAGCTCTAATCCCACAACCTCGGCTAGATCCTTTAACCGATAAAAATTATTTCCTTCCCGTTGAAGTGCATCTACTTTCCATCCTCTTTGTCCAAGAAAAATTTCTAGATTCTCAGCTTGCAGAGACTCGGAAAACATAAAAAATAGAATAAGCAATATACTGAAGGAAAAGTATCGGATTATTGGAAGACTCCTGAATAGCATGAATTACAAATATTATACAGGACTCTCTGACCCTTGAAGGAACCTAACTCTTAGTCGAAATACGAGTAGTAAAAAAATATAGTCTAGAAAACTATCCCAAGTGAATAGTTTTCAAAAATTAACAGCATGTGAGTTTAATTGTGACTCACTAACATAGCAGCAAAGAGAAGGATCTCGAACTAAGGTAGTTGCCAAAGCGGTGTGTAAAGCATGCCCTGCCTTATGAGCACGAATATGTCCAATTAGGGGATATCCACAAAGAGAAATATCTCCTATTAGATCCAGTATCTTATGACGAACAAACTCATCTGGACTTCGCAACTCACCATTCATAATTTCCGTCTCGCTTAGAACAACAGCATTGTCAAAAGAACCCCCACGAATAAGTCCTTTTTTTCTAAGATCTTCAACCTCAGCATAAAAACCAAAGGTACGAGCATAAGCAATGTCTCGCCTATAGAGCTCCGGAGTAAGTTCCATATTGAGAACTTGATGACCAATCATTGGATGAGTAAAATCAATTTCATAAGAAATTTGAAAACTTGAAGAAGGCTCAATTGAAATAAACTTTTCCCTATTCTTTAATCGAATTGGTTTTTGAACTTTAAGAAAAATTCTTTCCTTGTCTTGCTCCTGAATACCAGCCTGACTCACCATTTCTACAAACGGCAAAGCAGAACCGTCCATAATAGGTACTTCCAGAGAATCAATATCGATGTAGACATTATCCAATTCCAATCCATAAAGCGCAGACAGAATATGTTCAACAGTGGAAAGCATAACTCCCTTTTTCATTAAAGTGGTGGCTAAAACCACTCTTGAAACTCTTTTACGTAAGGCCTCAATTTGAAAATTCTGCAGATCAACACGACGAAAAATGACCCCAGTATCCTCTGGAGCAGGACAAAGTGTTATCGAGACTTGGCAACCAGTATGAAGACCCACCCCAGAAATCTTTACTGGTTTCTTTAGAGTGGTTTGCATATCCATCTTTCTCAGACAAATCGGTCAAATTCGACTCAAGCCTACTCCTTTTCTCGGCAAAGTCCATACCAAGGTAGTAAAAAGGGGTTATATCAAGAATTTAGCCCACAAATTCTGACTGATTTAGTACTTATCAAACCACTAAGTGTATCATATTTGCAACACTTTTAGGAAAATCGCTAGCACGCAACAGAACGATTTGTTCATTTACTTTGGAGCGCTTGGTTGGAGAAAGTATTCTGGGGGTATATCAATGTTGAAGTAAATAGTTTCCAGTTCACGCTGTTCGGTCTTCTTCCCATCTACAAAAGAATCGTAGCGAAGAGGCACATGAACACCTTGAATAGTATGCCATTTATATAATTCTTGTTCGTGTTTTTGGCGAACTCCCAATTGATTGGTACGATGAGTCTCCCACTTAGAAGGTAAATGGGTTTTAAGATCAAAAAAAACAACAATTGAGCTGTTGGTAGTATCTAGAAACTCCACAGCCTCATATTCTCCAGAACCGGCAACATCCTGAGGGCCGTAATAGTACAGATTCATGCCTTCTTCGTCTAATCTCTTTCGGAAAATAACATCCATATCCTGTGCGGCAACCCTAATAAAACGCTGGCCTCCATCACTTGATATTTCCTCCTCATGAGTTTTCCCTTCCAAAGTCCAACCCTTTTCTATTTCCAAGTTATAGATTGTAACTTCACGTCTTTTCTCGTCCTTACCTAATTGGAAACGCCACTTGATAGGCTCGTACACTGTCCAATCCTGAAAACGGGAAAAGTTTCGAGTTCTCCCTCGCTTATCAAAAGTATAGTACCATCCTTGACTATGCGAATTTTGTACCTGAAGATAGATTCTCCCGCCCATGGCTTTGATGGCTTTTTTAACCACCTCTCTAGCTTTTGCATCATCTTGTGCAATAGCAAATAGGAAAAACGATAAAATCACGGGACAACACAAAAACATACGGCTCAATAACCGAAACTTCGTAACTCTTTCCAAAACTAAACCCATACTCACTGCCTATATAGATTAATTCACAAGATACAAACTATTCCATCAAGTTCCAATATACTTAGCGCAGACTGCCCGAGCCTCAGCAAAATCCTCGGTTCCTCTCACTATAGAACGACCATCAGCAAACAGTACTATATCGTAACCATTTACTCGGATTCGCATGATGTACTCGTTAAAATCAACTGGGATACTCCTTCCCAAACGTCGAGATAGTCTTTCAAAGTCCACACTAATCCTGTGTCGAGGAGAAATCTGCACGGCGTTACGACCACATAAACGTGTGAGGCGCGTTTTCTCCTTTCCATCCAAAAATCTAAACTGGCGCTTTCCACAACAGCAGCAATTAGGATCAAGAGCTTTTACAGCCTCAATGGTGCGCCAAATCCCCTTCCACACATCAACCTTTAAAATTTTGGGGATTGGAGGCTGTCCAACCAATAATTTCATAACCTGGGCAACCTGATATGCTGAAACTACATGGACTACAGGAGACAAAATTCCGACGGTATCACAAGTATCTACCGTACCGATCTCCGGTGTTTGATCGAACAGACATTGTAAACAAGCAGTAACTTTCGGCTGGAAAGCTAAAGAAACACCATAGCTCCCCACACAAGCTCCATAAATCCAAGGAATACTTTTCTTGACCGAAAAATCATTTATCAAAAATCGAGTTTCAAAATTATCTGTACCATCTAAAATCAAATGACTATCTTGGCAGAGTTGTTCAATATTGTCTGAATTTAGATCCTCGATATTTGCTTCTGTGCAAACGTCAGAATTAATTTTCTGCAAAGCCCGTTGCAAAGCAATTACCTTAGGCAACCCCTCCCGAACGTCCTCTTCTGTAAATAAGCTCTGCCGCTGCAGGTTATTTTCCTCGACAAAATCTCGGTCGATTAGCTTCAGATGGCCAATACCAGCCCGGGTCAACATTTCCGAACTAACACTTCCCAGTGCTCCACAACCAATTATGGTCACTCTAGATGAACGAATCTTCTCCTGTCCTTGCTGCCCAATAGGGGAAAATAGAGTTTGTCGAGAATAGCGTTCAGTCATGATCTGATTTTACCATCGCACTGAAAAGATCAGCACAAGAAGAGATTCTCTACTTGTTAGTTGGTGGATTGCATATTCATTTAAGATCTGTGAGAACACGAGCGCCCTCACTATCGAGATCTAGGACCTGGTAACTAGCCTTGGATCCCTGATCTAAAAAAGTATTTACCATCCATTGTCCAATCTCTTGAAAATGGTCATTAGCTAAAGCCACTACTGCTGATCCAGAGCCACTAATAAAGACTGCTAAAACTGACTGAGTTATATTTTTACTCAGTCCCTTCCGGTCAAGAAGCTGCTCCATTCCCGGAACCATACTAGCCCTATAACACTGGTGCAAATGATCAGAAGTGGCCTCCTTCAACAAAGATTCTGTCCCACTATGTAAGGCATGCACTAGCAGCGCACACCGTTGCAGATTATGAACTACATCTGGGAGGGAATAACTTTCCGGCAAAATATCGCGAGCCTCAAGGGTAGAAACAGCTTGCTCAGGAATAGCTAAGACGAACCGACAAGATAAGGATGAGGGAACCTTTTCAGCATACATTTTGCCATTACTAACTCTTGATAATGCCCACCCCCCAAAAAGACTAGCTGATAAATTGTCTGGGTGACCTTCAAGAGGGTAAGCTAACTCAAATACTGCTTCAGGACTCAAAGATTTCTCGCAAAGACTCTCAGCTATTTTAATACCAGCAATGATAGCTGCTCCACTACTACCTAATCCTCTCTGCAAAGGAATAGAGTTCTCCATACTAATCATTAATCCTGGCGGCCTAGCCCCAAACAATTTAAAAGTTGCCACTAAAGCCCTCTCGATCAAATTATTATCAGTCGGGAAGACAGTGCCTGGGCCTTGTCCACTAACCCACTCTATGTTATTCCCCTCGATGGTCTTCACTCGAACTTTTAGGTAAAGACTCAGAGAAGCCGAAAGGGTATCGAAACCAGATCCTAAATTACTTGTACTCGCTGGAACACAAACAGTAATTGGATTAACCACGTTACACGCTCCCTACTCTTGAAAACCAGAAATCGTAGACACCATCTCTCTGATCATGTTCCTATCGGGATCGATACCTGTCCAAGTAATAAACTGGAGGGCCGCCTGCTCAATAAACATGTCCACCCCCGAAATAGTTTGTAATCCCTTATTTTTTGCTAACTCCAACAAATGGGTCTGTCGAGGACGATAAATCAAATCGTAGATCAGTTCAAATTCTAGTTCATCCTCCCGCAATGGAGACTCATCCACGTTGGGGTGTTGGCCAACTGGAGTTGCGTTCACACAAAGATCAGCAGGAATAGGAAGGTCTGAAAAAAGTGCCCATCGACAATTATATTGCTTGGCAAAAAAAGCAACTTTATTAGAATCACGCCCAACCACTACCACTTCAACTCCCTCATCTTTAAGAGCTTGAACCACAGTATGGGCCACACCTCCATTGCCCAAAACAATAGCTTTTTTACCTTCTAAAGAAAAATGGGCCTTGAGAGGAGAAAGAAATCCGTGATAATCCGTATTGAGCCCTACCCAATTTGGTCCCCTCTTCACGAGAGTATTTAATGCATCAACAGGAGAATCCTTAGTTTTTAGGTATTTGAACACATCCGCTTTAAAGGGAAGAGTCACGCTAAATCCCTCAAAGGAAAGACGACTCTGGTCAATATATTCGAACCAGTGATTTATCCGATCCAAGGTCAAAGGAAAATATATGTTATTCAATTGGTAATGTCGAAAAAGAGCGTTATGAATCAAAGGAGACAGTGAGTGTTTGACCGGATTTCCAAGAACACCATAAATATCTGGAGGGTCTTCCCGCTCTGATAGTCCAAAACACTCCTCCGACTGCTGCAAAGTGAGCTGGCCAGGCGCCACACTTCTATCCTCTGTTTCAGCAACATAGGTCCAAAAATTACCAATAAGTCCTCCCAAAAAGCGGGAAGCCTGTCCTAATTCACCCATACCTAAAATTACAAATGGAGTTTGTGAAGATAGAGATTCCATCCATTTAAGCAATGCTCCCAACTCCGCCGTCTGATTTACTGAAGTAGCCAATTTGATCAAATCTCCACCCATCCGTTCCAATTCATGAAAACGAAAAGCCAAATCTGGACAAAAACTATCAAAGCAGTGATACGAACGTATAACTTTCGTCACGGAAGGAAGATCAGGAACTTCTTCCACATCATGTTCTAAATCCAACCAAGAAAATCCAGCATGGGCCGCTCTTGCTAAGAAATCTAAGCGGTCTTTTTCTGATCCTTCATAAAGACCTCCTTCGCGCTGGGGACGACAAGTGGCAATAAATTTAGTCCCTTGATAGGAGGGAATAGCAGGCAACTCAATCTTAGAAAGGTAATCTAAGCGGACCTCTATATACGGTACCTTTCCATTGTATTGAGTAATTTTTTCGACTAGAGTTGCTACTGAGCACTCTGCCAAAGTCAGACAAAGGTTGACCATTTAGTTGCAACTTGGACTACGACGCTCTGCCCCCGTTGGTAAAACATTCGAACCCTCTCGATACTTCACAGGATTCAAATAGGTTAACGGAGTGCTTGGCGTTCCCGGGACTTAAAACTCTCATCAATCTGCCCCCAAAACCTTCTAAAGTACTGAATCATGGAAAGAATGGCCAACACCACAACCACCCAAAGCAGAATAACACCCACTTGGTACAACGGAATCTCTGGAAAACGTGCACCTACAATTAAAAAACCGATACAAAAAACCTGACTAGCCATCTTCGACTTTCCAAGCTTGGAAGCATCAATTGTGAAACCTTGCGACGAAGCAATACTGCGCAGGCCAGTAACAGCAAATTCCCGACCAATAATCGTAACTACCATCCAGGCAGGAGCAATCTCCAACTCAACCAACGAAACAAAAGCTGCCGATATAAGAAGCTTGTCAGCAATCGGATCCAGTAGTTTGCCTAAGGTGGTTACCTGTTGACGTTTACGCGCAAAATAACCATCAAAATAGTCAGTCAAGGCTGCTACTGAAAACACAACAAAACCCCACAACTCCCTCTCCGAAGAAAGTTTGGTTAGCAACACTACAACCAGCAAGGGCACTAAAAAAATTCGAGAAACTGTTAAAACGTTGGGCAGATTCATGGTTAATGAATCAACTTTAACATAACTTTTAGCTGTGATCTCTAAAGGAATTGATGAAAATTAGAACTAAGTGACAACAATTTGGAAAGAGAACAAGTTATAATTGAGTTGTGCTTGCAGAAAAAATCCAGTCTTTACCAGAAAAATCAGGGGTTTATCTTTTCAAAGATCCTGATCAGACCACAATCTATATTGGTAAAGCAAAAAACCTAAAACACCGTGTAGGATCATATTTTCAGTCTAGCCGCAAACTTGACCGTAAAACCAAAATATTAAAAAAATTCATCCATGATTTAGACTACATTGTTACCGACAGTGAACTCGAAGCACTTTTTCTGGAAAGTAATCTAGTCAAAACACATAAACCTAAATTTAATGTTCACTTAAAAGATGATAAGGCATTCTTACACATTAAGCTTACAATCAACGAAACCTATCCGAGAGTGCTGTTAACTCGGAAAATATCCCAAGATGGAGCTCTCTACTTTGGCCCATTTCTTCCAGCATCCTTAGCACGCAACATGATCAAAATCATAAATCGCCACTTTCTATTACGCACATGTGACATTGAGATTGACGGTAATCTTGAACGTCCGTGCCTAGAATATTTCATGAAACGTTGTCTCGGTCCCTGCGTTAAAAATTTATGTACCAAACAGGAATATACTCGTTCGGTACAAGA
Source organism: uncultured Acidobacteriota bacterium (assembly GCA_964487835.1). Taxonomy (GTDB): domain Bacteria; phylum Acidobacteriota; class UBA6911; order RPQK01; family JADFOI01; genus JAUXKG01. The sequence goes on from CAZASS010000049.1 coordinate 8,231, forward strand.
CGTAGTCTTATTCCTTCAAGGCAACAATCAAGAACTAATTAACAATCTGCAAAAAAAAATGCAAGATGCTGCGGACAGAGAAAAATATGAGTTAGCAGCCTTTCACAGGGACCGCATTCAGATGATTAAAAACCTCTCAAAAAAACAAAAGGCCATCCAAGGTAAAAGGGATGATGTAGATATCTTTGCCTACTATCGAGAAGGACATAGGCTAGCCCTCCAACTGTTCACTTTAAGGAAAGGAAGGATCGTGGGAAAAAGGGAATTCTTTTGGGAAGATATTAAATTCTTCCAACCTGCCCAATTTCTTAGAGATGCACTACAACAATACTATGTCGACGCCGCATTTATTCCACAGCAGATTCATCTTCCGGTCAAAATTAAGGATCAAGAATTACTAAACAAATGGCTCGGTAAAAAACAATTAAAAAATGAGAAAATTTCTCGAATTAAAATAATAGTTCCCCGCCAAGGACCTAAACATGACCTATTATTGCTAGTGGAACGCAATGCAAAAATTGCCTTTGAAACGCGTTTTAAGATCCTTAAATCTGAAAAAGATAAATTACTAGAACAAGTCAAAACAGAGTTTGACTTGCCGGACATCCCAAAACACATTGAAGCTTTTGATATTTCCAACATCCAAGGTAAAAAAAGCGCAGCTTCAGTAGTGATTTGTAAAGACGGCTTAATGAAAAAGAGCCAATACAGGAAATTGAAAATCGAAACTGTAAATGGGACTGATGACTATCAATCCATTTATGAAGCTGTATATCGGCGCTAC
>CAZASS010000049.1:9024-14497 GCA_964487835.1 uncultured Acidobacteriota bacterium
CAACTCCATTCTGCTTACCAAGCACTTTCTAAATTGGAGATAGAAGATATTCCCTTAGCTAGCATAGCCAAGCGCAACGAGTGGATTTATATTCAAGACCGAGAGGATCCTGTTATTTTAACGGATCACTCACCAGTCCTACACCTTATTCAAGAAATCAGAAATGAAGCTCATCGTTTTGCTCTGGCCTATCACAGAAAACGTCGTTCTATGCATAGTTTTCACTCCGAGTTAGAATGCATACCAGGAATTGGTGAAAAACGAAAAAAAAGGCTCTTGCGCAACTTCGGTAGTATGGATCAAATTCGCAAGGCTAGCATTGAAGAACTAATACCGTTTGTTGGCAAAAAATTAGCCCAAACTATCCTAGAAAGACTGATTGACAAGGATAAAAACAAACAGCCCAACCGCATGCATTAACAGTCAACTATTGCTGATAGGCATCACAATTATAGAATGGAGCAAAGGCAGCAATTAGAGCAATCACGAAAGAATGTTTGCGGGTAAGAACATCTTGCGTCAAAACCCCCCAGGCTCCCTGCTTACTGCGTATATCTTTTTGCTCACTAAAACGATCGATTATAATACCTAGCTCGATCCCTCTGTCGATTACTGGATCAGCGATCCTAGAGGGTACAGATACTCCTCCACCGTGGCCAAAAAAGCCTTGATAACCATCTGATACATATGCCCAACTTTCTAAAAATACTTGGCGACGGGGACCCTGGGAGTTCACCACATTGAATCCCCTTTCAAGACCAACATAAAAGTCGACTTCTGCCTTTTCTCTTTTTAGCTGTAAGAGCAAACTCTCGACACGTGCCTGTGCACCTTTCATTAGATCATCAACACTTATCGGCATCGTTAATGCACCACTGGGCACATCATAGGAAAGAAATTGAGAATCTTCTTCTTGAGAGTCTTCTACAATTCTAGACCCAAAAACCTGCCACGCCTCTTTCATAGCCTCAATTTTAGGTTCTCGGGTACTGCCAATAGCAATCTGCATCCTGTCGATCTTACCTTTCAGATCTGACAGGCCTCTAGGCAGTGAGAAGTTGAATCAAATCCCTATGTATTCTGCCATTTGTAGCTAAAATTTGTTTACCATAGATGGTGCAATCCGTACCATTAAAATTCGTCAAAAGCCCGCCAGCTTCGGAGACAATCAAGGTTCCCGCTGCTACATCCCAAGGCTGCAAACTCAACTCCCAAAAACCATCGAAACGACCGCAAGCTACATAACAAAGATCTAAAGCTGCTGAACCATCCCTGCGAACTGCTCGAGCATGGAGAATAATACGGTTGAATAGTTCCAGATTCTCTTTAATTTCCTCGACATCGTAGGAAAATCCAGTACACAAGAGACTATCCGTTAAAAGGTCTCGCCCAGAAACAAATATCTTCCTACTGTTCAAAAAGGCCCCTCGACCTCGACGCGCGGAAAATAGCTCTTCGGTTATTGGATCGTATATCACACCCAAAACTATCTGCCCCTTATATTCCACTGCAATTGAGACACAAAAAAACCGATAACCATGCGCATAATTTGTCGTACCATCTATTGGATCGACTATCCATTTATAAGAGCTTTCACATGTGTAGCTACCTTTTTCTTCAGCAAGAATTTCATGATGGGGAAATTCTTGTCGAATTCTCCCAACAATCATCTCTTCTGCTTTTAAATCCACTTCCGTTACTAAATTAATTCTTCCCTTTTTTGAAACTTTAAAATCAGATCCAAATCGAGAAAGCAAAAATTGTCCTGTTTCCAGAGCAAGTTCTTGGGCTACCGAAAAAATTTTGGAAAGTTCAGTCATGAAAGACCATTCACTCTTCTTGAATTAGTAGCGCTATAGCCTGGGCGGCCAATCCTTCACGACGACCAATGGAGCCACATCCCTCCATAGTAGTAGCCTTGATACCTACCTCATCTGAACGAAGATGTAAAACACGAGCTAAGCTAGCTTTAATAGCTTCAATATGAGGAGAAATAAAGGGTTCTTCGGCAATTAAAACTGTGTCAATATTTGTGATAGAAAAACCTTTCCCCCGTATTAACCGATAAACTTTTTCTAAGATTAAAAGACTTGAAATATTGCAGTAACGAGGATCAGTATTAGGGAAATAACTGCCAATATCTTTCAATGCTGCAGCACCTAATAAGGCATCTGCCACAGCATGGGAAAGAACATCAGCATCAGAGTGCCCTTTCAATCCAAAGGTATGAGGAATGTGCACTCCCCCTAAAATCAATTCCCGATCCGCCTCAAAGGGATGGAAATCAAAACCAGTACCAACACGCATTTTACTGTTCACAACTAAATCCCAGACAAATCTTCTTGCCAAGTTATTTTAATGTTTGATCGCTCTCCCGGCACAGTATGTACAGATTCATTAAGTCTCTCCACCAAAACCGATTCATCGGTTCCATAAAAATTGTCTTCAATAGCTCGCTGAAAAGCTCTCTTCAACAGATTAATTTCAAACCCTTGTGGAGTCTGAGTTAAAAACAGGTTCTCTCGTCTAATTGTTTTGAAAACTCGATCACTTCTAATTTCCTTAAGTGTGTCTGATACGGGAATAATTGGCACGCAAGCACGGTACTGATGAGCTCCTTCAACAACTCTAGAAATGAGCTTCTCTGAAAAAAAAGGACGAGCAGCATCATGAACTAAGACAATATCAATCCGATCAGAAAATCTGCAAACCCCTTTATAAACTGAGTCTTGACGCTGAAGGCCTCCCGTTTCAACCACTACTTTATTGTGATACGCCAAAGAAGCCACCTGACTTTCCACTTCTTCTCTCCAGTCTTTGGGAACCACCACAACCATCTCTTCGGCCAAGTGAGCAAAAAGCTCTAGAGCATGACAGTAAATCGGACTTTCCCGTAACTGATTGAATTGTTTGGGAATATTGGATTTAAAGCGTGAACTGCTACCAGCTGCTGCCAGAACAAGACCAATCAAGAAAGGGTCACCTGCTCCCACTGTCGGGAGCCATTCTGAAAAAACTTCTGATATTCACCAAAAACTACCTTTAACAACTGATCCTAAGATTCTAACGCGTTCGTTGCAACAGTGTCTAGTATAGGTGGAAAGAGGAACATAATATCCTTGAACAGACTGTCCCAAAAACTTAATTGGCTATAAATTACAGTCTGGTCTTATACATACAACCGTTCGACACGAGCGCCAATTCTTGTCAGAATTTCATAGGGAATTGTTCCCATTGTTTCTGACAAACCAGCAGCTGAAATAGGAGAATCAGGAACATCTTCAAGTAATATAACCTCCTCTCCCACTTTAGGATTTTGGAGATCTGTAAGATCAATAGTGACAAGATCCATAGCCACCCGCCCAATCACAGGCACAAGTTGCCCTCTAATCCGAACCTTTCCCAGATTGGAAAGTTGTCTACTATAGCCATCAGAATATCCAATAGGCAAAATTCCTATTTGCATATCTCGGGAAGCTATAAAGGTCCCACCATAACCAATAGACTGCCCATTCAGGACCTCTCTCACATTCACTACCCGAGTCTTCCAAGAAAGAATCGGTTGAAGATAATCAATAGCAGCACAGGGAGAAATACCATATAAAGCCAGACCTGGACGAACAGCATCCAAGTGAGCTTCAGTTAACTGTAACCCTGCACTATTACTAATATGCCGGGGGTACGGAAAATCCGAAGTGGCTTGCTCAAATCGTTTGAGTTGCAGACGGGTAAACTCCAAATCTTGGTCGGAACAAGCAAAGTGGGAAAACACACCGCTGATATGTAACGGACAAGAACTAATAAATCCAACTGCTTCTTTCCATGGTATCCCCAAACGATTCATGCCCGTATCGATTTCCACCTCTACACTAACTTTCTTAATCTGGAATACCGAATCAGAAAGCGCTGCTGTTAAATCAAATTCAAGAAAAGTGGGCTCTTCTCCTTCCAAGCAGCCTCCCAGAACCAATATTTTATCGTCTCCAATAAACCGTCTGAGTTCGATCCCCTCCTCCAGAGTAGCCACTGCAAAATCACAGATTCCACAACTTGACAAACAATGCGCAATTCCCTGAATTCCATGACCATAAGCATTAGCTTTGACTACAGCAATAATACGCGTGGAAGGTGCAAGGCGTGCCTTAACAGCCGCTATATTCTCCTGTAAACGAATCAAGGATATTTCTACCCATGAACGTTTCATTCGAATTCACGAGCCAAATTTTCAAACTTTGTCCACTGCTCTACAAAAGCCAGTTTTACAACACCTGTAGGACCATTGCGTTGCTTTCCAATGATAATCTGAGCAACTCCTTCTTCTGCCGAATCCTCACCTTTGTTGTACATATCTTCTCTGAAAATAAACATCACAACATCAGCATCTTGTTCAATTGAACCGGACTCTCGAAGATCGGAAAGTTGAGGACGATGGTTACCCCGTCTCTGCTCTGGAGCACGACTCAGCTGTGAAATAGCTATAATGGGAATATTAAGCTCCTTAGCTAATCCTTTAAGGGAACGACTAATATTAGAAATTTCCTGTTGACGATTTTCAAAACGCATGCGGCTACCTGTTGAACCGCCCGACATCAACTGAAGATAGTCGACAATAAGTAGATCCAAACCATGTTCTGCTTTGAGACGACGTGCCTTAGAACGCATTTCCACAATTGTGATACCCGGAGTATCATCAATAAAAACATGAGCCTGAGACAATCGACTAACTGCCTTGGCTAAACGGCCCCAATCTTCTTTGTTGAGATATCCGGTCCTCACTTTATGTGCATCCACTCGGCCTTCTCCACACAGCATTCGAGTAACTAGCTGATGAGCAGCCATCTCTAAGCTGAAAATACCCACAGTCTTCTTATCTTTAATTGCTGCATGCTGTGCCACATTAATCGCAAAACTTGTCTTTCCCAATCCAGGACGTGCCGCCACAATAATAAGGTCTGTTTGCTGCAAACCTGAAGTAAGCTTATCCAAGTCTACAAAACCTGTTCCAACACCAGTTATTCGTTCCTTTTGCTTATATATAGCCTCAATATTTTGATACGTCTCGTTAAGTAATTTCTGAAGATTAGCAAAACCACCATCCATTTTTTCCTGGCTGATTTCAAAAATCGACTTCTCAGCTTGTTCCAATAAACTCAAAGGATCTTCTTCATCTGAAAAACTGCGAACCAATATCTCATTTGAAGAATGAATAAGTTTCCGAAGAATAGACTTCTCTTTGACAATACGAGCATAATCTTCAACATTGGAAGTGCGCGGAACTCCATCTAATAAAGACGCAATATATGCTGCACCTCCTGCAGCCTCTAACTCGCTCTGATTTTCAAGCTCCTGTCGCAGGGTCAAGGAATCAATGGCACGGGAATCTGAAGATAGAACCAACATATGAGAAAATATTTTACGATGCCCTTCCTGATAAAAATCTTCGGTCTTGAGAATTTCAGAAGCCTGATCAAAC
>CAZASS010000050.1:0-5953 GCA_964487835.1 uncultured Acidobacteriota bacterium
CAAATCACAAACTCCATGGGGGAAATTGATCCTAATCAACAAAGCCTACCCAAAGAAATTTTCTATCACGGTCCCGATAATTTAGAAATTCCCACCCTGCTCTACAAACCCAAAAAATTTAATCCAGCTCAAAAATATCCTGTCATCGTAAGGTTACATGGACATCCTGGCCAATGGAACCATTCCTTCCAGCTAATGTGGCAATATTTCATTCAAAAAGGTTTTGTGTTAATCGCTCCTAATCCAAGAGGAAGTCATGGGTTCGGCCAAGGCTTTCATGATCTCCATATTGCTGACTATGGAGGCACTGAATTTAAAGATGTAATGAATGTATTGACCTACTTAGAAAAACAATCTTATGTCGATATGACACGCAAGGCAACTTGGGGAGGTAGTGGTGGAGGATATATGAGCTTGCTCATTGCTACCCGATCTCCCAAAAGCTTTCAGGCTCAAGTAGTTCGAGCCCCCGTCTCTTCCTGGAAACTTCTAGCCATTGACCGTTTTGGTGCTTCTGGACGTGCCTGGACAGCAACGCGAACCCCTCGCCGAGAACGTTCTGAGTTTGGCGGATCTTATTCTGAGATTCCAGAAGAATATCGACAACGGTCTCCCTTGAACTTTGTTGAACAGGTAGAGGTTCCTCAATTACTTTTTCACGGTCTGCGGGACTCAGCAGTTTCCCCTCGCCAATCTCAAAAATGGGTAAAACGAATGATTGAACTAGGCAAACAGAATTTGATCAACTATATAGAGTACCCGGACGAAGATCACAGTTTGCGACGCTACCAAAAAACAGTTCGTGATCGACTCCAACAAATGGAACAATTTCTAAATAAGCACCTGCATCTAGTTACAAATTGACATAGACAAAACACACCGGAATCTCCTGAAACCTCTTGAAATTTACACCGCTGATCTGTAATGGAATGTATATATAGTTTGGTCTTATCTAAGAGGAAGAGTTAGTGCTATCAGCTCTCCTGGATGTTCCTGGGCACCAACTGCAACCACAATATATTGCTTGCCGTTGAGCATATAAGTCATTGGAACACCAGTAGCCAGTGCTGGTAAATTAATAATTGAGATTAACTCACCTGTCTGTTTATCCAAAACACGTATGAGCGGTTCTCCATAGGTATGTCGGTTAGCCCCCACAAACAATAACGTCTTCGTTACCAACATACTGCCTAAATGCTTGTTTCCAGTTTCAGGTAGTTCTACTCCTCTTAAGGCAGGGTGATTCTTCACTTCTTCTGGAGTTGTTCCATTGGGAATCATCCATAAATGATTACCTGTTTTCAAATCAATGGCGGTAATTCGACCCCAAGGTGGCTTGGTAAGCGGAAGTCCTTGTGGTCCTTCCAAACTCCAATTATCATTAATAAAATCCATGTCGGACTCAGGGCTTTTAACCAGAGCTGCAATAGCCGGATTTGTATACGAGGTGACGTAAAGAATCCCAGTTTCAATATCAACCGCTCCACTCTGCCAATTGGCACCTCCTATATTACCGGGTACAAAGATAGTCCCTTTTTTTCCATCAGGGCCATTCTTTAATGAAGGAGGTGTATACAGTGGCCCAATGCGGTATTCCGAAACAATCTTGATAGCTTCAGCACGAAGTTCCGGTGTGAAATCAATAAGATCATCAATAGTTAAACCTTGTAAATCACACGGCGCCGGTTTTGTAGGAAAAGGTTGAGTTGGAGACAATCGATCACCGGGAACATCACTTTGTGGAACCGGACGTTCTTCTATTGGCCAGACTGGTTTTCCAGTTATTCGATCAAATACGAAGGCAAATGCTTGCTTAGTCAGCTGTACAACAATCTTAAGTGGATTTCCATCTACTATGACATTGGTCAAAATAGGTGGTGCCGGCAAATCCCCATCCCAAAGACCATGATGGGTCATCTGAAAATGCCAAATTCTCTTGCCAGTATTAATATCAAGACAAACGAGACTCTCTGAAAAGAGATTATCTCCTAAACGGTGACCTCCATAATAATCGTTGGTTGCTGCCTCCAGCGGCACATAAACATAGCCTAAATTGTCGTCTACCGATAAAGGAGCCCAAGCTCCAGCGTTCCCGGTATACCGCCATGATTCATTTTCCCAAGTTTCATTACCAAACTCTCCTGGATGAGGGATTGTATGGAAAATCCAAAGTCGCTTCCCAGTGCGAACGTCATAACCTCTAATATGCCCAGGAGCATTATTCATTGACCTTGGTCTCTGTCCAGAAATCAGTGCTGACCCAACAACAATGACCCCATGAGAAATAATAGGTGGTGAAGTAGCTCCAATAGCCGCCTCTATAGGATCTACATATCTATCCAATCCTTTTTTAAGATCAACAATTCCATTCTGACCAAAATCAGACTGTGGAATACCGGTCTTAGCATCCAATGACACCAAAAGATTTGTTCCTTCACTCCGTCAGTCCAATAAGCCACTCCACGCCCAGAATTTCTCCTAGGAGCATCACGCCACCGCACACCTCCATCCATTCGATAAGTCCATAACGTCTCCCCTGTCGCAGCATCAATGGCCATCGCTGTTCTTCGGTAACCCGCGGTACCATAAAGAACCCCATTAACCATCAATGGTGTAACCTGATAATCAGTTTCGGGATGAGGTCCAAAATTATGGGTTTTCCAACGCCATGCAATCTCTAGCTGTGCAACATTTCCACGATGAATTTGATCGAGAGAAGAATATTTGGTATTTCCTCCATCTCCACCATAAGAAAGCCATTCTCCATCTTTGGCACCGTTTTGTGCTGCTACTGACAACATACACATGACCAGACATCCTACGAGTAATCCATGCCAATAAATAAACTTGGCCATACCCCTTCCTAGTCGGCATTGATGTTTTACTTGAAACAGCAAAGAGATCATCTTTTGATCCTCATATTTTTACACTTCGAAACACTTTTTGAAAATTTACTGGTAGCCCCAACGGGATTCGAACCCGTGTTACCGCCTTGAGAGGGCGGCGTCCTAGGCCTCTAGACGATGGGGCCATCCGAGTGAAGAACACCTACTTCTAGCAGGAGCATTCTCTACTTGTCAAATTGACTAGTTACTGAAAAAAGAAAAGAACTATATCCATTCTATTTTTGAAAATTAATTTGAGACTAGTAAAGAATTAAGCTCATGTCACTTCACTACACTAATTTTTCAACGACGATGAGAAAGAATCTCATCCAACAAAAATCTTTCTAATTGGGAAGAATCCTTTAGAAGTTCTTCAAGACGTAAATAAGAAACAAGAAATTGAAAAGATTCGACCCTATGGTGTGCTACAGAAATTTGTAACGTTTTCCCTTGATGCAAAATCTCAACTTGGGTATCAGAACCCAAGTGAAAAAGACAAAATAGGTCGAGCTGCTCCCGAAACTCTCTTTCTATTTGATTTTTTTTCAAATTATTTTACAGGAGTGTTAGTCGAAAAACTTACGCTGAATTTTTTGGGCAATAATATCTGTTTGATCAACAACTGAAGCTGCTGCTACACCCATAGAAATACAGATGGCTTCGCTAATTTCCTCTTCCGTTGCCCCATATTGGAGAGCCTTTTTGACATGACCCTCTAGACATCCCTCGCATTGAAATCCTAAAGAGGCCGCAATAGCAATAAGTTCCTTTGATTTACGATCAATTTTCGAAGTCTTATAAGTTTCCTTATAAAAACGAAAGTAAATTTGCCTCATACGCTCTTCGATCATAGTGTATGAGAGCCATTCACCTTTTTTAGAATTGCTTTCTGAAACTTCAGTCTCTTTTTTTTCGATCATTTCTTCCGCCATGAAACCGTCAGAAAGATTAACATTAGTCTAAACTATCTGTCCAGAGTCGGTATTAAGGTAGGTCATTCACATACAAAGAACAACTTATACTTTTGCAGATTAGGTAGCTGTATTGTTATCTTAATCACAATGCGTTTGTTGACCTCTCTTATAGTTTTTTTTCTATCTTTTCTCCCGGTTTTTCCCATTACCCAGGAAAGAGCTAAAATAGACTTACCTTACGAAGATGACATAGTTACCATCGAAGCCAATCAACTAGCTCGAGAATCTACTAATGTTTGGGTTGCAGAAGGCAACGTAATAGTGACACACACAGGCGGCATTTTAAAATCTCCACGCCTTACATACAACTCTACCACTGGTAATGTGAATGCTGAAGGTCCAATCGAGTTTATAAAAGACTTACAATGGCTCAAAGGAAGTTATGCTGAATTCAATCTGAAAAATAATACTGGAACTATTCATAATGCTGAAGGTTTCACTGACACAGAACTTTATATTAAAGCAAAACGATTACACAAAACTGGTCCTAAAACCTATACAGTCCAAGAAGGATTTCTCACAGCCTGTGAGGAAGCAGTTCCCAAATGGAGTTTCACCATCAAAACCGGCTCTATTAAGTTAGGCGGCAATGTCAAATTCAGGAACACCCTTCTCAAAATTAAAAAAGTGCCCGTATTATATTTACCTTTCATGCGTTTCCCTACTGGAGAAAAGAAACGTTCAAGCGGATTTTTGCCACCTTCCATAGGAAGATCAAACAGCAAAGGTCATAAATTCAGCCAATCTTTTTACATGGTATTGGGACAAAGTGCGGATCTATTACTACGTGGAGATTACTTTTCAGAACGTGGACTTGGACAAGGACTTACCTTTCGAACACGACCTAATCAAAACACCCATCTTGAAATAGACTGGTATGGTGTGAACGACCGTAAAAATCAGGGAGGAACTAGCTTTGACGGCACAGGGGAAACAATACTACCGGGAGGGTTTAGAGCTGTTGCCAATTTCAACTTAGTTTCTAGTTTTATTTTCAGACAGGTCTTTTCGGATAATTTTGCAACTGCTACACGACCTACCGAAAACTCCCGAGTTTTTGTTAGTAATAATTTTCAATCTCGGTCCTTTAATTTTTTAGTCTCACGTGAGGAAACTATCTTCCCTGGACCCAATGCAGTTATCCGAAATACTCCCACACTTAACTTTAAACTAATGGGACATAGACTTTTCAAGACTCCCTTTTACTTGTATCTCAACACATCAGCAGAAGGAAGAAGCCGTAGTGACAGTAAATTTGAAACTCCTGGAGTAACTCAACGATTAGATTTTTTTCCCACACTTTATTTTTCAGTCCCCCTATCTCAAAATTTACGCCTAACACCTAGTCTAGGTTTCAGGGAAACTTTTTACAGCGACAGTCTGAAACTCCAAGAAAACAGTAAAACCCCCAGCGGAGAAAATATCCATCGACAGTATTTCGAGTTAGCACTAGATCTAAAAGGATGGGGTCTTTCTAGAATTTATCACCGGCCTAACGGAAATCGTTGGAAACATGTAATAGAACCTGCAGTGAGTTATCGATATCTGGCAGGCCTAGACAATTTCGACCAAATAATACGATTCGATGAGCATGACGCAATTGCTAACACCAACGAAGTAGAGTACTCCATTTCAAACCGAATTTTTGTCAAACGAAAAACTGAATTGGGAACCATAAACCATGAGTGGCTTTCCTTTAAAGTTGCACAAAGATACTTTATTGATCCTGACTTTGGCGGTGCGTTAAAAACAAACCGAGCAAACCAATTCTTCCCATTAAATACAATTACAGGATTCCCCTTTGGAGGATATCGACGTAACGTATCCCCTATTAACTCTTTACTCCGCTTCACCCCCGAACCAGGCTATAGCTTTGATGTGCGGGGAGATTACGACCCAGCTTTTCAAACTTTCCGGAATTTTTCATTAACAGGTTTTCTCAACCGTCCTGATTTTTCCTTAGGAACAACTTACTTCCTAACTCGAAAACTTGAACCAGGAAGCTTTAAAACAAATCAACTACAGGCATTCATAGCCCTAGGTGATATTTCAAAAGGCCCTTCAACTTCTACAACATTCAGTTATGACACCCGT
>CAZASS010000050.1:5963-13699 GCA_964487835.1 uncultured Acidobacteriota bacterium
TTCTAACTTACAAAACTCGGCTAAATTACGCTTGGTACTGCTGTGGTGCGTCATTAGAATATCAAGGGTTCAATGTTGGCGTTAGAGTGGAAAAATATCTACGCTTTTCCTTTTACTTAAAAGGGTTAGGCTCTTTTGGCACTATTCAACCCCCTGAAAAGATATTCTAAAAATCTAAATGTATCCTTTGATATATCTATCTCTTGGCTCAAATGTAGGGGACAGAAAGGCTAATCTTGAAGTAGCGCTAGATAAGCTCAAAACAAACGATTCTGTAATTCAAAAACAATCATCTTTTTATGAGACAGAACCTGTCGAATGGCTACACCAACCTTACTTTCTAAATTTGGCATGTCAGATTAAAAGTCAACTTAACCCTCAAGCACTGCTTAACCTGTGTCAAAAAGTTGAACACCAGATGGGACGCACCCGTCAACAACCTAAGGGCCCCCGTAATATTGATATTGACATACTCTTTTATGGACATTCGGTTATTCAATTACCAACTTTAAAAATCCCTCACCCAGCTTTGCATCAACGCAATTTCGTATTAACTCCTTTGGAGGAAATTGCCCCTAATTTTAATGACCCAACCACTGGCAAATCCATTCATCAACTCCGATTTGAATGTGTCGACAAATCTAGTGTTGTAGTATGGGATGACAACATTTAGATGCAAAAAAAGAACCAGTCTCTCCCCTCTAACTCAAGCATACTTCGTGAATACTTCTTCACTATCATTTCCTGTAGTATTTTCGCCCTGTTTCTTACCATCTACGTCATTCATCCAATGAGTGTACCCACCCCCTCTATGGAACCCACTATCCTAATTGGCGATAGAGTTTTAGTTGACAAATTCACTATTCGGAATGGATTCAAATTTGGTTCTCCTCTAACTCCAATAGAAGTGGTAAAAAGACAGGACATTGTCGTCTGCAAATCCCCTCTTCAACCTTCAATACTATTGGTTAAAAGAATTATAGGAATACCTGGAGACCAATTAGAAATTCGTAACAAGATCGTTTACATCAACGATAAACCATTAGAGGAACCTTACAAAAAACACTCAGACAACAAAACATACTCACGTAATGAACAAAATTTTTTCTTAAACGGTTTTCAGAGGGATAATTACGGACCTGTAACCCTTCCCAAGGCTAGTTATTTTGTTATGGGAGACAACCGTGACGATAGTCTTGACAGCAGATATTGGAACTTTCTACCTCATCAAAACCTAGTAGGAAAACCTCTATTTATTTTCTGGTCCTTTCAAGATTCCCCCAACTCCCATCTCAAAACATCTTTTCTGGAAATTCTAAAACTCTACACCAAACGTATTATCCTTTTCCCAACTCATACTCGCTGGAAACGAATGGGTAGATTTCTTAAATAGTCAGTCCCTGACAGAAAACTCAATTGATACTATAATGGACGGCTTTTCCCAGAATTATAGAAATTAAGCTATTTTAGTCCAGTGTTTTTCTTTACAAAAATGGATATTCCCGAAAACGCACCTGAACAAATAGAAGTTGGATACGAAGAATATTCCCACAGTGCTATCCGTGAATATTTCGTCAGCATTGTTGTTTGTAGCATCTTAGCTCTTTTTGTAACTACCTATGTCATTCACCCAATGACTGTCCCTACCCCCTCCATGGAACCAACAATACTGGTAGGAGATCGACTACTCATTGATAAATTTAATATTCGCAATCATTTTCTAGCCCATCCATTCCTAATACCCAGCCACTCTATCCAAAGGCACGATGTAATCGTTTTCAAATTTCCAGATCAGCCTGAACTCTTGTATGTCAAACGAGCAATTGGACTACCTGGAGACCAATTTGAAATTCAGGACAAAAAAGTTTATATCAACAATAACCCTTTGAGTGAACCCTACAAAATTCACTCCGACCCGTATATTTATTCAAAAACAAATCAACATAATTGGTTTAATTCAGAAATTAAACGAGACAATTTTGGTCCGATCAAAATACCTAAAGATTTCTATTTTGTTATGGGAGATAACCGTGATGACAGTGCTGACAGCCGCTACTTCGGATTGCTTCCATCCGATCACGTGGTGTGTCAACCTTTGTTTATTTTTTGGTCCTACAAAGACGATTCAGATGCCTATTTAAAAACATCTCCCCTAGAACTAATTTATTTGTACGGGGAACGCATTCTCTTCTTTTTAACTCGAACCCGATGGGATCGTATAGGACAAATGATAAGATAAATAGACCCACTAAAAAAGTGGTATGCCCCTCAAAATAACTATCCGGTTTATCACAACAAAATTTTGGGAGAAAACAGAAGGGTTCTGAGAATCACACTCTATACCAGCGTCTCAATCGCCTACATCATCCTATTAAAAATTCGCTCTGATTGTTCGCTATTCAATGATAACTCTCTCGAAGACATGGGACCATCTTCCAAAACAGGTTCAAGTTGATCAAGGCTGGGTCGATCAGTCTGTAAAAACAGGCCAGTATAGATTACCTCGCCCCACATCATAGCCTTCTCACAGGCCGATTTCCAATCACTTGGATCGTGTCCCTCATCTTCAAGGGGCGTCACTCGGGGTTTGAAAAAATTGTAATCATTATCATGATTAAATGTGACACAGGGACTAAAAATATCAATTAAAGAAAATCCCTTATGTTCAATTGCTGCCTTCATTAGATTTACTAATTGTTTCCCATTCCCACTATAACCACGTGCCACAAAAGTAGCTCCGTTCATAATGGCCGAAGTGATTGGATTAATTGGCTGTTCTACACTACCGTAGGGAGAGCTTTTTGTTTGCATATCCATACAACTCGTAGGAGAAAGCTGACCTGTAGTTAAGCCATAAATTTGGTTATTCATAACAACATAGGTTAGATCTACATTTCGACGAGCAGTATGAGTAAAGTGATTGCCTCCAATTCCATAACCATCCCCATCGCCCCCTGTAGCAATTACAGTTAATTCAGGATTGGCCATTTGAACACCAGTAGCTACAGCAAGAGGTCTACCATGCAAAGTATGCATCCCATAGGCATTAAAGTACCCAGGGAAATTAGAAGAACAACCTATACCACTTACGGTCACAATCTCATGGGGCATAATTCCCAACTCTGAACAAGCCTTCTGCAGTCCCTTAAGAACCCCGAAATCACCACAACCGGGACACCAATCAGGCTCTACTTTCCCCTTGTACTCCTGTGGCTTTAAGGAAACAACTGAATCTGTAGGCACATTTTGTGTAGTACTCATATTTTACCCCTTTAAACCATAACCTCTTGAAAAGGCACGGAATGATTGGTCTTACCTGACAACTGTTCCAACACTGCCTCTACAATGTGGTGAGGCATGAAGGGTTCACCATCATACTTGCGAATATGTCCATCAACATCACAACCTGTTTCACTTCGAAGATAGCGAAAAAATTGTCCCGAATAATTATTTTCAACAATAATAGTACGTTTTGAATTATTAATAACCTCGCTCACAGTCTCTGCATGAAAAGGTACAATCCATTTGATAGAAAGCTGATTAGCTACAACGTTCTTCTCCTTCAGTAACTCTATTGCTTCGTTGATCACTCCACGAGTAGATCCCCATCCAATTAGAGTGACCTCAGCATCATCTGATCCCTCCAGCTGAGGCGCTTCGATTTGACTTAGAGCGGCTTTACACTTTCTAGCCCGTTTTTCCACCATAGCCCGCCGTTTATGTGGATTAGTAAACTCATCACTAATCAAGACTCCGTCTTCATCATGCTCATCAGTAGCTACCACATGAATATATCCTTCCAGTCCAGGAATCGCCCGTGGAGAGATTCCGCTTTCCGTATCTTTGTAGCGCTGATATCCATCAGTATCCGAGGAGGTTGTAATAATCTCTCCTCGATCAATTTCAGGTTGCATATTTATAGCATCAGGATCCACACTGAAAGTTCCTTCCGAAATTAAAAGATCTGAAAGTAAGATACCAGGACACTGATATTTGTCGGCTAGATTAAAAAGCTCAGGAACAGTATTGAAGGCATCTAAAGCATCACGGGGCGCCACAATAAAACGTTCAAAGTCTCCTTGGCTAGCACCCAAACACTGCCACATATCACCCTGTTCTGTCTTAGTAGGAACACCTGTTGAATGACCAGCGCGTTGTACATTGATAAAAACAACAGGAATTTCCATCATCCCCGCCATTCCTACTGCCTCGGTCATTAGCGCAAAACCACCTCCAGAGGTGGCACACATAGCCCTACACCCAGCATGTGCCGCTCCTATGGTCATATTGGCGACTCCAATCTCATCCTCCACCTGCCGGACCATAATATCTAATTCCCGAGCATTTTTTGCCATCCAGTGAAGAACTCCTGTAGCCGGACTCATCGGATATGCACAATAAAATTTTACCCCGGCAGCTGCACCGCCCATAGCCAAAGCGTCGTTTCCAGTCCAAACCGCCAGAGGCTTAGGCCCAGTTGGCAAAAGATCTTCAAAAGGTTCAAAGTTAGTACAAGCATAATCAAAAGCTGCCTGAGCTGAACCAACGTTTTCATCTACTACAGATTGACCTTTTCGCTGAAATTGCAGTGTGAGAGCGTCAGAAAGATCTTGAAAATCCAACCCAAACAATGAAGTAATAACGCCCAGAGCAACTGTATTCTGAACCATCCGAGATTTGCCGGCTAACTCAGCAACTGGAACGGGGCACAAATGGACTCCCTCTGCAGCCTCACCAGCCTTAGAAGGATCAATTGAATCACTATTGAAAATCACTCGTCCTCCTGGACCCATCAATCCAAGATGACGGTTCATAGTATCCTGATTCAAACAGAGTAAAAGATCTAATTTATCGCCATGATTATCCACAGGTTCATCACTGACACGTATAGTAAGGAATATATGTCCACCTCGAATGATGGACTGATAGGCATTGTATGCGTACAGACTTAGACCTCTACGCACAAAAAGACGGGCCAAAATATTACCAGGAGTTGCGATTCCCTGCCCTGCTGCACCTCCAATGGCAAGACCCAGATCATATTTTCCTGCGGGCATATAGTCTCTCCTCCCATGACCACACTACCAGTTAGGTCTGGCCTTGGGTAAATAATTACGAAAATAAAAACGAGAAACCAATCGTCCTCTAGAAGACTCTATTTTTAGTTTCCGAAGAGCATCTTACAAGGTTTTTACAAGTTTTGGCAAACAATCGCCTAGCTGAAAGCATCCAGATTAAAAAATCTAAGCAAACAACATAAGACCATTGATTGATGGAGCAGTCAACGATTTAGTAACATGTTTTCTGTGAGTTTAATGTTCAATTTGAAATTCATTTTTTGTGAAAGTAAAGACTTCCAACTAGTCCCTATTAATTAACCTTGTAACCCCATGCCTTTATCTAATAAAAATCAAGGAAACATATCATCTATCGACCAGGCCCACACACGCAATTTTTGTATTATTGCCCATATTGATCATGGTAAATCGACCTTGGCAGATCGTCTACTAGAGCTAACAGGCACCTTAGAATCTCGCCAAATGAAAGATCAAGTTTTAGATCGAATGGATCTGGAGCGGGAACGCGGTATTACCATTAAAATGGCTGCTGTTCGTATCTATTACCAGGCCCGAGATGGAGAGATCTATGAACTAAATCTAATTGATACTCCAGGTCATGTAGATTTCAGCTACGAAGTTTCTCGAAGCCTGACAGCATGTGAGGGAGCCGTTTTAGTAGTAGATGCTGCCCAAGGGGTAGAGGCACAAACCCTAGCTAATGTAAATCTAGCACTCAAACACAACTTAACTATAGTCCCGGTAATCAACAAAATAGACCTCCCCGCGGCAGATCCAGATCGTGTAAAAGAAGAAATGGAAGAAACACTTCTTATTGAAGGCTCTGAATGTCTATTGGCTAGCGCTAAGTTAGGACAAGGAGTTGAAGGAATTCTAGAAGCAATTATAAAGCTTGTCCCTCCTCCATCAGGCGATAGCAAAGCTCCTCTTCGTGGTCTTATCTTTGACAGTCACTTTGATCCCTACTTGGGAATCATTGGCTACGTAAGAATTATTGATGGAACCTTAAAATCTGGAATGGAAGTTCTTATGATGTCCTCTGGTACCACAGTCGAAGTTAGTGGAGTAGGAACATTTGCTCCTGAAATGCGTTCAACCGAGATCTTAAGGGCGGGCCAAGTTGGTTTTGTCCACGCAGGTATTAAAGAAATAGGACAGCTTTGTGTCGGTGATACAATTACCCAAACCACCAAACCCGCCGACAAGCCTCTTTCTGGTTATAAAGAAGTTAAACCGATGGTCTTCTGTGGACTCTACCCAGTAGATAGCGATCAATTCCCTGAATTAAGAGAAGCTCTTTCGCGCCTGCAACTCAACGATGCAGCTCTATCTTTCGAACCGGAAACATCAGCCGCATTAGGATTTGGTTTCCGTTGTGGTTTTTTAGGACTCCTCCATAGCGAAATCATTCAAGAGCGCTTGGAACGAGAATTTGATTTGGAGTTGGTTGCTACCAGTCCATCTGTTGTCTACAACATAAAACTCCAAGATAACTCATCTGTACTAATCGATAATCCAACAGACTGGCCAACAACAGATCGAATATCCAGTGTAGAAGAACCTTTTATTCTGGGAACTATCATTACACCCAGTGATTACGTGGGATCCTGCATGGAATTATGTACAGAAAGAAGAGGCATCTTCGGAACCATGGAATACAAGGGTATTAATAGAGCGGTCTTAACTTATCGACTTCCACTAGGAGAAATTATCTTAGACTTTTTTGATACCCTCAAAAGTCGTACGCGTGGCTATGCCTCATTTGATTATGAATTTACTGGTTATGAAGAAACTGAATTAGTAAAACTAGACATCCTAATCAACAGTGATACCGTAGATGCATTAAGCTTTATCACTCCCAAAGATAGAGCTTACCATCGCGGAAGGGCTTTGGTGCACCGTCTAAAAGAAATACTTCCTCGACAAATGTTCGAAATCCGAATTCAGGCAGCTATCGGATCACGAGTAATTGCTGCCGAAAAGGTCCAGGCATTGCGAAAAAACGTGCTAGCAAAATGCTATGGCGGCGACGTCACCCGCAAAAGAAAATTATTGGAAAAACAAAAAGAAGGCAAGCGACGCATGAAAGCAGTCGGACAGGTTGAAATTCCCCAAGAAGCCTTCTTAAGCGTTTTACGTGTGGGAAATGAATAAATTAATGTACTCAAACAGCCAATCTGTCCAGTTAGGTATCTATATTCATATCCCTTTTTGCAGTCAAAAGTGTTTCTATTGTGACTTCAACTCAGGCCCTATTCATCAGGCAACACGCAAAACCTATCTTAGGTCCCTAAACCAAGAAATAACCCTTTCTCCTTGGAAGAATGCTACAATTGAAACTCTATTTTTAATGTCTGATGTAGACAAACAAATTATTTCATCTAAATTTGTAAAAGAGATTGCAAAATTAAATGGTAGAATTAACAATTTTGTAACTAAAAGTACTATTCAGGCAATTAAAAAAAAAATATGATAAAAAAAATACTTACGGTATTTCTTTTTTTTATGATTGTTAATGAAGTTCAATCAAAGGAAAATATTATGATTATGAAGTTAAAAGATGGTGATGTGACAATCGAATTGTTTTCTGAAGTAGCTCCTAACCATGTTAAAAGATTCACAAAACTTGTTAAAGAGAAAAAATATGATGGAGTAGTT
>CAZASS010000051.1:0-1172 GCA_964487835.1 uncultured Acidobacteriota bacterium
GGTTCGAATCCTGTCGGGCGCGCCATTCCTTCCCTTCTATTATCAACTACTTACGACCTATCCAATCCTACACCCAAAATAGCTTAAAAGGCCAATCTTCACTAATTGTTCAAAAAACAAATGGGGTATACATGGGATTAACTCTTTCAGATATCCATAAAAAATCTATAGGATAGTGAGTATGAATTGCATAAAACGTATTAGTAATGTGACAAAACAACTTTTTAATACTCCAATTGTTACTCCAAAATCTTCTTCAGGTCTAAGCAGAAGATCTCTTTTGAAATGGTCCGGAATTTTAACATTTGGCATATTATCAAAGTTTGTATCATTTGCTCGGGCACAACAGCCTGAGATCTTCAAAAAAACTATTGGGAAAAATTCTAAAATGGTAGTACACAACTGGAATCCAGGGGTTCTGGAAACCCCCCTAAAACTCCTGGGGAAATACCGTTTAACTCCCAAACAAATCTTGTTTGTTCGCAATAACCAGCTATGGGATGGTGCTCTTTCATTGCAGCATCTTCCACTTGAAAACTGGAATGTGAAAATGAACGGTTTAATTAACCCTTCAACAATTATCGAAGGCAAAGAGCTAAAGCAGCACAAACAGACAGAGATTGAAATGGTTTTACAATGCTCAGGCAATGGACGTTCTTATTATGCAAACACTTTCAGAACAAGTGGGACTCAATGGGGAAAAGGAGGCATGGGTAATTTACGTTGGAAGGGAGTTCCTCTGAACAATTTAGTATCAGACTTAAAACTAGAAATAAACCCATTAGCTAAATTCATAACAGCAGAAGGTCGAGATATTCCTTCCACTAACACAGCGGCTGATTTTGAACACAGCATGCCTATAGATGATGTATTAGACAAAGCTATCCTAGCTATCGAAATGAATGGAGAACCTATCCCAGCAGTACATGGTGGACCGGTGCGTTTAATTATCCCCGGTTATTATGGAACCATGAACATAAAATGGCTTACTCGTCTTCGTTTTGAAACTGAAGAAAGCGATAATTACAATCATATCCACAGATATCGCACTTTTAAAAACAAGATTGAACTAGGTTCCAATCCTCCTAGAACACTAGAAAACAGTCGTCCTACCTGGAGTCAAAAAATCAATAGTACAGTTTGGTTTCCTGCTAACAATCAGCAAGTTGAGG
>CAZASS010000051.1:1236-13694 GCA_964487835.1 uncultured Acidobacteriota bacterium
AAATATTCGAGGAGTAGCTTGGAATGATGGCTCAGTCAAACTAAAGGCATTAGAAATTTCTACAAATCGGGGAAAAACTTGGGATCAAGTCCAGCTGGACTTTTCTTCTGGACCATTCGCTTGGCATCATTGGAATACTCAACTGAAATTTTCATCTGGCAAGCACCAAATCTGGGTACGGGCAGTTGATACAACCGGACAAAAACAACCTCTGGATGGTTCTATAAACTGGAATCCTTCTGGATACGAATGGAATGGTATTACAAAAATTGATGTCATTGTCACATAGCTATTCATGACAACCTTTGATCTAAATCCTAAGAAGATACCCAAAAAATAACCATATTAATCTTATATAAATTAACTAACACCACGTTGGTTATACATTTGTAAAAACAATTACAAAACATTCGAAAGGTATTGTGGGAGGCCGTCGTGTTATCTTTAAAAACGAAAGGAATTGGAAGAAAAAAATCGGGCCTCCGCAACATATTCTATTAGGTGCGGTTTGGACACAAAGGGTTCACTTTCAGTAAATTATTTTAGACAAAATTCAGGGATGAATAGGACGGAAGATTTGTACAGTTAAGATACTAATCAAAATCCTCTATCTTTTATTCTTTATCAAACATCACTTCTTCTCATCCATTATCAATAGAGCCACATAAGGAACTAAATTAAATGCTAAAAAAATTATTTTAAAAAAACCAAGACAGGCATAAACAACCATATCGAAAGTTTCTCTGGAAATAGAAAATAATTTTTTGTGAATACGGTACCCAAAATCTGGACTAAACATAACCAGCACTACACATGAAATATAAAGGCCACCATTTATAATTGTGCACCACATAAAAAAAGTGGTAAGCGTGTCTATCCCCATAGCATTTTCTCCTATAAAGCTAAGGTTGGCTTAAAAAATCAAGAACAGCTTGGGCAAATTTTTGAGGACTTCTTCTAATAATATCTGTACTCGTTCCAACTCCTTCAATAATAAAGATGGGACTTTGAGGCATTAGTTTTTTCAAAGCATCTAACCCTTCTATCCACCTATCTTCTCGACCGCAGAGCAACAGTGTTGAAGATTTGATTGAATCGGGGATTTTTCTTAGTCTCTCATCGATCAAACGACTGTAATGCTTGGCTGCATAATGCCCTTCTTCACCTCGAGGACCAGCTTTCAAATACTCTAAAGAAATCTCATAACGAACATCCAGAGAGGCCTGTTTATCATCACTAGTATCTGACTGTTCATCCCAAATCCTATCTAGATGAGATCCGTCTTCTTTAACCTCCATAGGCCGAAAAACCTCTGGCATGGGGTCATCTTCCTTCATAATGTATCCGTAAGGAAGAGCTGACAGCACCATTTTGTCTACCCTCTCCGGATGAGTAGCCGCTAACTCAACAGCTAACTTGGCACCGGTATGATGTCCAACAAGACTAACCCTTTCAATTCCCATAGCATCCAGAAAACTAATTAAGCTTTTACCATGATCGGGAATAGAATATAGCCTAGGAGGTTTAACTGATTCACCAAAACCTAAAACATCCACAGCAATAACTTTGTATTTCTCTGCCAACACTGGCATGACTCTGCGATATTCATCAGAGGAACGCACCACTTGATGAAGTAGCATCACCACCGGACCATTTCCTATGGTTCGATAATGCATCTGCCCTTCTGGAATTTCGACATATCCTTTCCTAATTACTGAATCACTTTCTTGATTCGTTACTCCTACAGATTCACTTTCATATTTATCTTTTTCACAACCTACAAAAAACAATAAAAAAACAGGTAAAACTCGCACCATTGTTTTAGTCATAGAAACCTCCCGTTAATGCACTTCTTTTTCCATGCCCGCAACTGATTATCTCCAAGTTACTCTTTTAAGGCTACTGGAGAATAATGAACGATATCCTTCTCTTAAAAAAGCATTTCCCTTTCCACGATTTTTCACAGATGAATTAAGCAATTAATCATCCACAGAAAGTGTGGAAAAAATGTGGACAGAATCCAAGAAACTTAATGCTGAAAGGGTTTTCCACAAATTGCACAAAAGAAGTGCAATCGATCCTTTCTACCTTCAAAAAAACTGGCTCTCATAGCTCTAGAATAGTTGCCGGCAATTCTTTTTCTAAAACTATTTAATAGCCACTCCACAAATATGTGGACGAGTAATTGATCTAATAATTCCCTCCCCCTCTTGATGATATAACTGCCAATTCACTAGGCTAAAACCAGCAGTATTGATTTCATTAGCTATATCCCTTCCCGGATTACAACCATCTGAAAAATACCTCCACGGAGTATAGGGAAGTCCTTTTTGGATCCAATATCGAAGGGTATTTGGCTTATCTGCCACATGTTCTATAAACACAAATTTGCCTCCCGGTTTGAGAATTCGTAATACTTTCTTTAAGACTTCCGGTACGCTAGAAACTGAGCAAAGAACCAAAGTGCTGATAACGGCATCAACTCTTCGCTTTGGAATTTGCATGTCTTCTTCCAAGTCCCTATAAATCTGAACCTCTATTCCCAGTCGATTAGCTTCTTTCATGAGATAGGGATACATGGCAATATTTGGCTCGATTCCAATCCATTTATTATCGCGTTTTAAAAATTGCAAATTTACTCCCGTCCCTGGACCAATCTCTAATATTGTGCCCGTAAGTTGACTAAACAACTCGACCTTCTTGTTTTTATATAATTCATGGCTCTTCTCATCTTCACTCGCCATGAATCTAGCAAATAAACGTTGCTGAAAGGAGGTTGATTTTTGATTACTTGCTTCCTGTGTTGACATAAAATATACCTAATGTTGTTAGGGAGTATATCGATGGAGCCATGGGTAATAGCTACAAGTCTAATTTTTTCCTACTTAATCTTCACCTTAATTTTAGGATTGATAGCCAACCGAAGGCTGGAGAAATTTGTCTATGGACAAGGAGAAAAGGCTTACTTGGATAAAATTTAACTGTCCTGATCTTCAGGCTCAACATTTACTGCAGAAATAAAATGCGCAACAAGGGGCAATCCTTCTCCCTGATGAAAGGCCCGCACCTTATCTTCTATTTTTTTATCGTACTGATTCAGGCGCTGATGCTGACGCATATGTTCCGCCCAGGACGCAACTACAAAGTATTCTAAATAGCGACTAGGATCTTCAGTATCTCGGAAAAGACCCCAATGCCTTGCTCCTTCACGAAGGCGAAATCTGCGCAATTCATCCGCAGCTACAACAAACTGTTTTGCCTGACTCATTTTTATTTTGTATTCAACTGTTACTAAAACCGGACCATCTTCAGGCTTAACAGGCATTGCCAATGTAGGATCTGCCCAATGCCTCGAAGGAGAAAGATCTATTTCTTCCTCAGGTAATCGATATGCCAGCATGACACTTAAGCTAGCAAGCATCCCCATAGAAGCCAATAACAACGCTTTCTCGGTTCCTAAATGAGTGGCTATATTCCCCCAAAAAACACTGCCTCCTGCCAACCCTCCAAAAAGAACTAAAACATATACGGATAGGGCTCTGGCTCGAACCCAAGAAGGCAATGTGGATTGAGCAGCTGTCTGAAAACTAGAAAGGGTTGTTACCCAAGACCCCCCTCCCAGAAACATTAAGACAGCTACCAACCAAAAATTACTCGACAATCCTACAGTTATTTCCAAGGCAGCAAAAACAACCGCAGATAATGCTATTAGTTGTTCTGTTGTTAAAAACTTTCTAACCATTGGCATAAGGGTTGCTGAAAGCACTGCCCCAACACCAAAAGCACCCAATAAAATTCCATAACCTCCAGGCCCCTGATTCAACTGCACTCGTGTTACCAACGGCAATAGCGCCCATAATGCACTTGCAAAAACAATGAACACTGCCATCCTAATTAATACTGCTTGAAATTTTGGAGAGAGCCGAACATAACGAACCCCAGCACGAATGGCACCAATAAATCTCTCAGATGCAAAACAATTTTCTTCGACAGTTTCGACTTGTTTCCAACGATAAAGCACTACTACTATTGCTAGAAAAGAAATTGCATTTAAAGCAAACGCTGCTTGCGGTCCAGAAAAAGCAATCAGTAAGCCACCCAAAGCAGGTCCAGTTGCACGAGCAATATTGAAACTGATGCTACCTAGTGAAACAGCTGAACGAAGTTGATCACGGGGTACTAAGTTTGGAACTAAAGCCTGCCAAGCCGGCGCATTCATGGCTAAACCCAAACCAAGAGAAAAAGTTAAGGCTAACAATATCAGAGGAGTGGTTAAGTCCAGTAAAGTGACAATTGCCA
Source organism: uncultured Acidobacteriota bacterium (assembly GCA_964487835.1). Taxonomy (GTDB): domain Bacteria; phylum Acidobacteriota; class UBA6911; order RPQK01; family JADFOI01; genus JAUXKG01. Next base: position 5,536 of record CAZASS010000051.1, read on the forward strand.
AAATGACGGCCGAAAACAACATCCAAATTTGTGTAAACAACAAATAACGACGGCGATCCAAAATATCAGCAAGAGCACCTGCAGGTAGTGCTAACACAAAAACTGGTAGTGTTGCAGCAGCTCTCACCAACGAAACCATAAACGGAGTAGGTGCTAGCTCAGTCATTAACCATGCTGCGCCTACTTCATGCATCCAAGTCCCAATATATGAGGTCAGATTAGCAATCCACAATCTGCGGAAAAGGCGATTCTTAAGTGGTATGTAGGCCTGAAACATACTCACCATTGTACACTCAAAGAGTGTTTTAAGGATGAATATAGACTAGGAGCAAAGAAATAGTAGAGAAAAAAAAAAATAAAAATTAAATTATTAAATATATATATATATATATCTATTAACAATAAATTTTACTTAAAATTAATTTCTTATTTTTAGTAATAAATTTAGAAAATTATTACAACCTATTTGTTGTTCAATTCTAGTTATGAATAAAATTTAAACTTTAGGCAGAGCATTTTTCTGAAATTATCAGTAGACTGAACAATAGAATAATAAGTCAGAAGATTAATAACCTAGTAGTAGCAGAGCCTAGAAAGCAAAATATCCTTGAAAAAGCTAATCTTTTTTATAACATTCCTTTTGCCATTTATTTACTTACTAGTAGGTTGGAATAGCCCATCAATAAAGGCTGATTCCTTACAACAATCTAAAACTATCCATCCAGACTTGCTGGTAGTCGGAGCCGGTATTTCAGGACTTTCAACAGCCCTAGAGGCAGCTCAAAAAGGTGCTCAAGTCACTGTTGTGGACCTTTGGTCTGTTTTTGGAGGTCATGGGGTTGTGTCAGGAGGAGTTCTTTCCATAGTAAATACCCCCTCACAAATTTTGGAAGGAATAAAAGACAGCCCCGAACTAGCCTATCAAGATTTCATTAAATGGGGAGAAGATGCCAATCCTGACTGGGTTCAGCTTTACGTTAATCAATCAAAAGAACTGATTTACGACTGGGTTACTCCTATGGGTGTAACATTTAGCTCACTATGGCGTGCTCCTGGAAATAGTGTTCCACGAGTTCATCGAACTTCTGGAGAAGGACTTGCCCTAGTTAGTGCTATCTACAAAGAATGTCTCCGGCAACCCAACATAAAGTTCATCTGGAATCATAAAGTAACAGGTCTAATCAGATCTTCAACGCGTGTTACAGGAGTACATGCTCTAAATATTCGAAATAACAAAAAGGTTGATTTACAGGCTTCAGCAATTATCTTAGCAACTGGCGGCTTTCAGAGTAACTTACAGATGATACGTCAATTCTGGCCTGACCATCTGCAATTTCCAGAAAAATTTTTAATCAGTGCTGGACTAAATGCGCTTGGATCAGGTCATGCTTTGGCACAAAACGTCGGAGGGACAATTCACAAGATGGATCACCAGTGGAACTATAGTACTGGCACTCCTGATCCTCGACACCCTGGAAATAACCGAGGATTCTTTGCTCACAGTTCAACTGCAATCTGGGTCAATTTGGAAGGAAAAAGATTTACCAATGAATCTGGTAGTTCGAAAATGACCTTTCCAGCAGTCGTAAACCAAAACTCTTCACGTTTCTGGACTATTTTCGACAAATTTGGCAGAAAAGACCTGGAAATCAGGGGTACATCTTCTGATGATCCTGAAGAGATGATTTCTAAGCTTTCCCCAGACTTATTCAAACATTCTGATTCGATTGAACAACTAGCCATTGAAACTAACCTAGATATTAATCAACTAAAAACAACCATCGATAGATTTAATGATTTTGTTGAAAATGGAGAAGACAAAGACTTCAAACGTTTTGAAAAAAATGCTACAGCTGCCCAAAAAATTCCACTCAGACCCTATACACCACAAAAAATAGAATCTTCCCCATTCTACGCCCTCCTAACTTTTCCCATAACTCGCAAAAGCATGGGTGGAGTTGCAATTGACTTGTCTTGTCGGGTCTTAGATCAGCACAAAAATCCTATTTCAGGACTTTATGCAGTTGGAGAACTTACGGGATTCGGGGGGATTAATGGAAAGGCTGGATTAGAAGGCACTTTTCTAGGCCCCTCCATTGTAACTGGACGAATAGCAGCTCGGACCGTCCTAAAAGATTTTAACTTTCAAACACCTGGTTCCTCTTCTCAAAAAAACCCAGTTAATCTTATTTTGAAATCCAGTCAAAAAACAAAAAATAATCAAACCTGCTTGAGATGTCATTCACTTCCCGATTTGCTAACATCGAATCGTTCTGGTTACGATCATTTCAAACTGGTTCATCAATTAGTTTTGAAACGCCAACAACAGTGCTCTACCTGCCATTTAGAGTTTTTTCCTGTTCGTATGGATTCCCACCAAATCAATCCTTCTGTCCAATTGAAAAACTGCATTCTATGCCATTAACACAGTTGAAAAGACTTTCAGATTGAAAATCATAAAGTTGCCTTCTCCAGCAGAAGAGGCTATCTTAACGCTTTGGAGGTTTCAGCAATGAAAATAAATTTTTGGATAGCATTTATAACTCTTGGAGTATCCCTTTCTTCCTGGGTAGGCTTAGGACATGAACCCGGACACGAAGAGGGTGTTTCCACACTCAATATCGAACAGGGTACTCTAACCATTAATTACAGGCGACCCGCTGCTCGGGACCGTGACCTCTTCGCAATGATAAAACCTGGAAGTTACTGGCGATTAGGTGCTGATGATCCCACACTTCTCAATACAAATGTTGAACTATTCATAAAAGATAAAAAGATTTCTAAAGGAGAATATACTCTTTTAGTTCACTTCGAAGACCAAAAGAAATCATCTTTAGTTATAGCAACCTCTGAATTTGGCAAGAAGCCTGGACGCTTTATGCCACCCACATCAGAAGAGGTTATAGCCACATCTTCCTTATCTCTCAGTCAACTAAGCTCTCCAGTAGAAATCCTCACAATTAGATTGGAAAACCAAGGGGATACCGTTCAATTAATTGTGGAGTGGGGGAAAAATCGCTTGGCTACAGAATTTCAAACAACCTGATTAGATATCTGGGCCTGAGGAACTTACCAATTCAGTTGAAGTCTGCCCTGAATTGTCCGACCCTTGTTTTCAGTATCAACAATCTTGCCAAAAACATCTGTGGGGAAAACATCTCCTGGACGCTTAAAAAAAGCATGATTAAATAAGTTTTCAACTTCCATACGCACCACTATATGTCTTTCATCTTTTGCTAATCTAAACGACCTGCTAACGGCTAGATTGGTGTTATTAATAGGGTCTTTCCCAAAAACAGATAGTCCCTGGTTTCCTCTTCCTCCAACGGGAAGATTAGTATCAAAAAACTCTGGTTTAAGAATAGACTGAGAGGTGTCAGGATTATCAATAATCACTCCAAGAATATCTGGATTTAAGATATTAGCCCTATCATCTCCCTCACCATCAACATTGCCAAATCCTGGAGCATCTGAACTTGTTCCAACACTAAACCAATGCCCACTGCGAAACTCTGTTGTTCCAGTAACCTGCCAATCGTTTAATAGTGCACCTGTTACTCCCCCAGGAGAAAATTGAAACGGCAAAGCATATGAATATTTAAGAGTTAGAATGTGAGGATGATCAAACGAACTACGTGCTTTCAGATCAGCGACAATATTCTTGCCATCTTGGCTCACCACACCTCCAGGTTCATTAAGGGTGGATAGAAAATCGGAAGTATTAACTTCCATGGCCTTACTAAAAATATAGTTTACGTCAAAGTCTAATCCCCGTTTTAGAGATCCACGAAAACGTACTGAGGCTCCATCATAGTAGTAAATACCGCTATTACCGATTGTCTGAATACGCAATGACGTAGAATCCGGTCTCCTGCTGTCGATTGTTGCAGTTGTAGATGCAATACCAGCAACGGGCTTAGCTCTATTAGTAAGAGTTTGAAACAAGGTTTTATGGGTCCGGTGGCCAACATATCCTAGCTCAAGAAAAAATTTGCTAGATAGCTTTCTTTGAATTAACAAATTGTACTGATGAGAATAAGGAGAAACTAGGTCAGGACTCAACAAATTCAACTCGGCACGCTGAGATTCTACTGATTCTAAATCGATACCCTGCAGTGGATTTATTAAACTGGGATTTTGAATACTAATGCTGACTACAGCAGGTGGATTAAAACGTGCTGTTTGGTATGAGCCCATAAAGACATGTCCAAAAGAAATCCCATACCCGGCTCGCACTACTGTTTTTCCGCCCCCTGGCGACCAAGCTAGAGCCAGATGGGGAGCAAAATTATTAGCATCCGTTTTATAATTAAACTTCATCCGATTATTGACTTCCGTAGGAGCCGTAACTACTTCGTATCTCAAGCCCACATTTAAAGTAACCCCCGATCTAATCTGATAGCTATCTTGCCCATACAATGCATGCTCCCAGTTTCGAAACCCTCGATACAAATCTCCAGAAGTAATGTTGTATGTCGTAGGTGTTCCTTTCAGAAAATTCTCTACAGTGGTACGACCAAAGTTGTCGGAAAAACTAAACGATCCTCGAGTATTGTCACTTTGCAGATCATTAACTTGAATGCGAGTTGTTCTTCCTCCAAAACGCAACTGGTGTTGTCCCTTTTGGTGTGTAAAATCAAAATTCCCGCTAAATCGGTTTTGGTTACGCTTACGTGGATATTCACCGCCAGGACCAATAGAGCTTATATCTCCCAAATCCCCACCAAAACTGATATCCGGTACTTTTTCCATACCCAACGATTTCAAAAGAGAACTAAAACCCTCAGTAGGACGCAGTAAAGCCGACATGCGATCAAATTGAAAGGAACTCTGCAAAAGAGTTGCAGGTGACCATGTATAAACATAAGTGGTCCCAAAAGTTTGAGACCGCAGATCAGTATCTGGATTTTGGCCAATCACAAATTCGAACGGCTGCTCCCTATAATCAAAAAAAGTGTATCTAAAAGCTAAATGGTCTTGAGCTGTAACCGGATAATCAACCTTAAAATCCCAATCGGCACTATCAATACGACGAACTGAATTTGTATTTAATTGCCGAGCTGTGACGTTCGGTGAATTTGGACTTTCTAGTGGATAACCTTGCAACAGCGCTGTCACAATATTAGCTGTACTAGAATCGGAAGCTGTAGAAGTGCGTTCATTAGATTTAGGGACCCTAATGTTACCGTTTACATAGCCTGATTCTCCAACAAAGTCCAAACTGCTGGTAAAAAACATTCTATTCAAAATCAACGGACCATTGGCATTTAAACCAATTTGATTTCGTTTGGAAGGACGCAATCGACCCACATTAAAAAAAGGTCGAGCATTTAAACTGCTATTTTGATGAATGGCATACACAGAACCATGAAACACATCTCGAGAGGATTCCGGTCGCACAAAGAAAATTTGTCGCATAGGAGCTCCCATATCAGCTCCATATCTATTTTCTGCGGCACTAAACTGTAAAAAGACTGGTTCAATCCCAAGTTCACTGAGAGGCTGCTGCAGAGCGTAGTTGTCAATTTTTCTAATAAACTCATTAGGATTTCTCCGTTCTACTCCCCTATTCGTCAAATCTCGAAGTGTTGCTTGCTCCTGCAATAGGCGAAAATTAATTGTAATAGTTGATCCCGCCCGAAGCTCAATGCCTTCCTTTCTCTGTGTTGTGTGTTTGTCGGCGGTCGATTCTAAATTATAGACCCCATCATCTAACTGGATAAATCTATAGTAGCCTTTGCCGTCAGGAATAGTATTTCTTCTGAAATTTTTTGGTCCCGTAATTGTAATTTGGACATTCTGTAATAATTCCCCTACATCACTTTCTACACGACCACTAATTTGCCCTCCGACTTGGGCCAAAACAACTTGTGGAAATATTAGGAAAAGGACGAATAGGCTAGCAGTTAAACTCTTTAACAATCGACTTAAAATATCTATGGCAGCAGAGTTTCGCATGTCTTGATTAATTCCCTTGCTAATCTGGAAAAAAAATTAACACGAGGACAGCAGATGCTTCACGTTTTATCAACAAAAACAATTAAACTGACCGCTATTAAAAAACTACCGTATTAAGCCAAGTTTAATATCTCTAATTCTAAAGGAATAGTACTAACAACTACTACTCGCTGGGAGTCACAGCAGCCTGCAAAAATCCACCACCAGCTTCATCCTCCAATCGAATCAGTTCCTCTCGAGAAGGCATGCCTATAGTTGATCCATTCTTAGCCAACTCCCTTTCAAATTGATCACGCATATAGGGATCTTCATCACGAAACTGTATGCGAGTGTTCGCTCCCAAAGCTAGTCCTACTGCGCCTACCTTATATACCTCGTTTCCAGGAGGGGCTCCCAACCTGACGTATCGAGCTGGATCTTTTCCGCTGTTGAAATGCTGATGATACCACTGTTCTGGAGGAACAAATATTACCCCTGGCTCCCATTCTACACGCTCCACCTGAGCTTCCTTTCCATCCTTCCACGGAGTTTCTCCCACATCCTGGGGCCACAAAAAAGTGTAGCCGGTTCCGGTAATCATAACAATTGTTACCCCAGCCTTATGACGATGACCCCGTTCATAGGTTCCAATTGGAAACTCTTCAACACGAGTAGACATAGCACTCTTAGATAGAACAATATGGCGATCTGTATCTTTGTATCCTTGTCCGGCATTAAACAAGCGCCAAGTCCATGCGTTGCGAATCATATTAGAAATAGTTAATGAATGATGCTCTGTTGTAGGAGCATAGTCGACCCTATTTTCCGGATCAAAATAATCGGGCTCTCCAGCGTAACGATCTGAAAAATCAATAGGATTGTTCCATATAAAATTACGACTTCGAAAAATATCCATCAATTTTGGCAAAGTGGTTCCTACAGCTAAACGCACCGGCGCCTTACCTTTATTAAAATGCTGATGCCAAGTATTAAGAGGAGGAGCAAAGACAGTTCCTTTTCTCCATTTCACAACCACTTTATTTTCAGAATCTCCCTGTCTCCATAAGTGAGTTTCCCCTTCACCTGACATTACAAATGTTGTTTCCTCGTAGATATGGTGTTCGGGGTTGGTACTGACACCTGGCGGGATTTCCATTACATAGTTATCAACAGCTCCTCCCATACCTTCTAGATTGACAAAAGCTCCAGAGACTCCCTGCCCTTGACGTTTCCAAGGCTTCAACTCAATCTCCAGAGCATTCGCTGCCCAACCGCTATACACGGGAAGATTTTCCTCTTCTAAATACTGCTCATAGGCTGTTTTTGCTCCTAGTGCCTGATATTCAGCTTCAGAACGAAATGGATAATTTTCATCCCCTCCTTGCACTAATACTCCTCCACTCAAAAGGAGCACGAAGATGACAAAAATAATTTGTTTTTTGGAATCCAAAAGCATTTTATTCATAAAACTCATCCTTTATTTTTAAATACCTCAGTTACAACCTATAATTGTAGGCCAAATCGCGAAAGATATCACGGAGTTGTAAAATTTTAACTAGGGAACAATTGTATCAACCTGATCAGATTCCGAAGAATCGATTAAACCCTGTTCTTGCCACTGAACTAGTTCTGATTTCAAATCATCAGCCCATTGACTATTAGTATTCACTTCCAAGAAATGCTGATATTCAACAGCAGCCGAGGGAAAATCTTTCTTTTGGGCCAAAATTGATCCCAACATATAATGGGCCACTGGAAAATTAATAACCTCACCACTCTCTTCCAAATATGTAAGGGATTTTTCTGCTAGCTCAAAGTCTCGACTAGAATACCCTGCCACAGCATTGAAATAGTGGGCTAACGGGATGTAGGGATTAAGCCCCAGCACTTTTCCCGAAAACTCTAAGGCTTTATTCCACTGTTCTTTTCCTATCTCTAACTTAGCCAATAAAAGATAAGGTGTTACATAATTGGGATCTTCAACAATAGCACGTTCAAATGCTTTCTGGGCGCCACCTAAATCTTTAAGCTCTAACCGAACTTCACCTAATAAACTCCAAGCTGCAGCAAACTTTGAATAAGACTCGACGGCTTTCTGAAGATCTTCAGAGATCTTCAGAAAATCGGGAGTTTCCCCTTCCATAGCAATTTCAGCATCCACGTAAGCCTACTATGATCTTTTAGGAGCAGTTAATGTATTAAAGCTGACTGTAGTACAACGC
>CAZASS010000052.1:0-6877 GCA_964487835.1 uncultured Acidobacteriota bacterium
ACTTAAGTCGTTCTATACGCTCGGTACATAGATAACACCAATGTCAAGTGTAGTCTGAAAAAACTTCAAGTATTACTGAATTCGTCATAGGAGACTAAACGGTGAAACCCTCCTTGACCAGAGGAAGCTCCCGCACACGATGTCCGGAAGCATCAAAAATAGCATTACATAAAGCTGGTGCTAATGGAGGCAGTGCTGGTTCTCCTAAACCGGTTGGGTGAACATTGCTTTCCACAAAATGAACTGCCACCTCTGGAGCATCACCAATTCTCATAATAGGATACTGATCAAAATTGGACTCTTGAATACGCCCATTTTTTATTGAAATCTCCAAGCCCAACGCAGTACTCAAACCATCAATCACCGATCCTTCACACTGATTTTCCGCACTACTCAAGTTGATAATGGGTCCCACATCCCCAGCTACCGTAACTTTATGTATCTTGAGTTTTTTATTCTTGTCCACACTCACTTCAACTACTTCGGCAAAATGACCCGAATGACTAAAATGGAATGCCAAACCTAACCCTCTCCCAGACGGGAGAGATCCACCCCAATTCGCTTTTTCAGCTGCCAACTTGATTACACCTGCAGCTCGACTAGGAGAAAAATTAGCACGATTATTAAGCGCATCCTCTTCACTCGGTTCAAACCCCTGAGGGTTCCCCATTACCTCCAATAAAAAATCGACATGATCTCGACCAGCAGCTAATGACAACTCGTGCAGAAAACACTGCACAGCAAAAGCAATACCATTAGAACGCGGAGCACGCCACCACCCACATGGAGTATCCAATGGCAGCATAGTTTGAGTTAATTTAAAATTAGGAATTAGAGGAGCAGGAAACTCTGTCTTGGAAATATCACCACCACGAACAGGTTCTTTCCCATCACTGGAAAAGGTTATGAAGTGGTCTTGCCAACCCGTTAGTTTTCCCGAAGAATCAATTGCCCCCTTGAGAGAATGGAAACCCGCTACCCGATAGAAATCGTGCCCCATATCATCTTCACGCATCCATTGTAGCTTCACAGGTGCACCTACGCGCTTAGAAATAGCTGCAGCTTCACACACGGAGTCATTGAACAAACGACGACCAAAACCTCCGCCCGCTCGGATCAAATGGATGGAAATTTTATTCTTAGGAATGTTTAAAGTGGTGGATACGCCCCCTACCGCTCGTTCAGGAGCCTGTGTAGGAGCCCAAATCTCGACGGTACCATCATCACGATACCAAGCTAAACAATTTTGGGGTTCAAGAGGAGCATGTGAAACAAATGGATAAATATAGAAGGATTCCAGTTTTTTATGAGCGTCATTTAATGCTTGATCGACATTGCCGCTATCACGAATGGTCTGAACACCTGTCTCATTTGCTAGTTTCTTCGCCTGTGCAATAGCCTTCTTCGAATCATCTTTAGCAGCCTCCGCTTCATCCCAATTCACCTTAAGATGACGTCTAGCATTGAAAGCTGCCCAAGTAGAATTGGCTACAATCGCTACACCTGGCATCAACTCATCAGCATTTCCGTTGCCCTCAAAAACAAAGGCATCTTTTACCCCTGAAAGCGAACGAATTTCGTCTAGATTAGCACTTTCAACTCGGCCTCCCGTGGCTGGACATTTTTCGTAAATAGCATAAAGCATACCTGGTACAACTTGATCAACACCAAAAAGAGGTTCTCCAGTAACCAGCTTGTAATTATCCACACCGGTAATTCGCTGACCTATTATGTTGTAGTCAGTACTTTTTTTCAGAGGAATCGAATCAGCATCTGGAACTGGCAACCTAGCAGCCTTTTCAGCCAACTCACCATATCCTAACCGCTGTCCATTACTCCGGTGAATAACCTCACTCTTCTCAGTGACACAATCAGCAGTTGATACACCCCACTGCTGAGCTGCTGCTGAAACCAACATGGCACGAGCTACAGCACCAGCCCGCCTAAACTGATTCCAACCCTCAGGAATAGAGCGCGAGCCGCCAGCACGTTGCCGACCATATATCGACTCGTCAATCGGTGACTGTTCGACCTGCACATCTGACCAATCAGCATCGAGTTCTTCTGCCACAATCATAGGAAAAGCTGTCTTAATACCCTGGCCAACTTCGGGACTTGTGGAATAAATTAAGATAGATCCATCTGGAGATATGCGAAGAAATACGTTCGGAACAAAATCAACAGATTCTGCTCCCTCTTCTAGTGCTGCAAGAACACTATTCTGCCCTTCCAAAGAAAAGGCTAAAACCAGGCCTCCGCCTGCAACACCAAAAAGCTTAAGAAAAGAACGCCTCTCTATCGACCCGATCCAAGGCTTGTCTTGGATATTAGAAGTACCTTTCATTTCGTCAATAATTTCGTGAAGATGTTTGCCGTTCATACATCACCCCCGTTCTGAGATTTACTGACAGCTGTGTGTATAGCTTTACGGATTCTAGTGTACGTACCACATCGACATAAATTCCCATTCAATGCAGCATTAATATCTGAATCATCTGGAGCAGAATTCTTGCTCAACAAAGCTGCTGCTGCCATTATTTGCCCAGACTGACAATAACCACACTGGGGAACATCTTCCTCAATCCAAGCTTCCTGGAGCGGATGTAATACTCCATCGTCACTAACTAATCCCTCAATAGTTGTAATTTGCTTGCCAACTGCAGCACGAACCGGGACAGAACAGGATCGGATAGCCATACCATTGATGTGAACTGTACACGCTCCGCAAAAACCTCCGCCACAACCAAACTTGGTTCCAACTAGGCCAAGATTGTCACGAAGAACCCAGAGCAAAGGAGTCGAAGGATCAATATCCTCCACCGTTTGCTCTTGACCGTTTATAGATAGATGAAAATCAGGCATTTTTGATACCTCCAAAAGAATTGGAGCAAGTCTGACACCATCTATTTTAATAAGCAAGTGTTGTCTAATGTCTGCTAACTTGAATGGTACAACCTGAATCAAGTAACTAATTAACAATCCTCCCTCCATGATAATTAAGGCTTGACCCTCAACAAACCACTCTGCTACTAATCAGGTTAAATATGGGAGGTTAAATTATGAAAAGAATGACTTTTTTAGCAGTTCTCGTCTTGGGGACCACTCTAGTAATAGCCCATCCTCATTTCGAAAAGAAAGTAACAGCACTACTACCGGGTGATGTGGAAGCAAGCGTTGCCTATGAAACTCTTCCCTCTAATGAAACATATACTGACCAAGCTGAAATAGGGAGCATCATAATTCCTCGAAGAGCAGCTTTCATACTGGCCGGAGATATCAATGCTGGATCAGTGTCACTTACGGCTGGGGATTACACCATTGGCGTCATCAAAAACAGCGCTGACAACTGGGGCATGGTCTTACTATCTGGTCGATTGTCTTACGGGGATACCCCTGATCTATCAAATCCGATCAAGCTAGACTCACACTACTCAACCACTAAAGAAGGGTCTTCTCATCTAAGGATTGACATTGTGCCGGGTCATGGAGACTTCGAAGGGAAACCAGTCTTGAGCATTGCTTTTGGTAGCATGATTTTAGAAGCTGCACTGAGTTAAGTATCGGCTGAGCCATCTAGCAACCATTACGTGACTTTTTGCGAGCTTGCCTTGGTAAAAATTGTCTTGATGAGAAAATTGAACCGTCTTGACAGTTTCTTCAAGGTAGTAGCATGATGGAGGCTTGACTGTTCCAATACGGCTTGCGATTAGGAGGATCACTTCATGAAAAGTAAGAATTTGTCCCGGTCCCGTAGAACTTTCGTTAAAAATCTAATGATTACTGGCGCCGTGATGGGCTCAACACGTCCAAACTACTCATTGGCTGCCCCTCAAACTGATCCGGAACCCATCAATTCCGGATCAGCAGACTGGCCACGATTTGCCTACGATATGCACAACACCCGGTTCAACTCCAATGAAACTAAGCTGGGCAGAAAGAATGATGGACAAATGAGCCTTAAATGGAAGATTGAAACCGATGCTCCTATCCAAACCACTCCCACTGTTATTGGAACCACACTTTACTTCGGAACCCTCTCGGGATACCAGTACGCTTTGGATTCTACTACAGGTGCTGAAAAGTGGAATCGTTTTATGGGATACAACGAAGAGCCTGGCTCACCTCTCCAGGGAGTACGCTCTTCCTGTCAATACCATAAAGGACGCATCTATTTTGGAACAGGAATGGCTAAAATCCACTGCCTAGACGCAGAAACAGGAGAAGAAATTTGGCAAACACAAGTCGATGAAGATCCCATGTTTAACCGAGCGCAGGTCTTCTGTTCAGTAAATGTTTACAAGGGCAAAGTCTTCGTTGCAACTTCTTCAATGCAATCCAAAATAATTGTCCTAGATGCTGAAACAGGAAAAGTACGATGGGAATTTTATGTTGTCCCAGATCGCAGTCGATATGGGGGAGGATCCATCTGGAATTCTCCAGCTATTGATGCAACCGCTAATATTGTCTATTACGCCACAGGTAGTGTCAGAGGTTTCATGCCAGCTGATCCAATGCTCTTTACAGAAAGCATGATTGCCTTTGATGCCGACACAGGTGAAATGCTCTGGTATGACCAGCTAAGAAGTGCTGATCCTTTCGACTTGGACTACAGTTGTCATCCGATGATCTTTGACGCTGTCCATCCATCTCGAAGCCATGAAGTGCGTCCCTCTGTAGGAGCGGGATCTAAAGCAGGGTTTTTCTGTTTCAACCGCTATACTGGAGAAAAATTATGGAAAGCCCAATTCACCCAATCCTCAGCTGAAGGAGGCCCCGATTTAAGTAGTACGGCTGTAGCCTATAACCGTATTTTCGTAGGCTCGAATGCCATTGGCATTCGTGGACGAAAGGCTATTTCAGCCACTGCAGCACTACATGCCTACACCGGTGATATTATGTGGTGGTTTCCCAATTCAGCACAAATCATGGGTCCTGTAGCAGTGGCTAACGGCGTCTACTACCAAGGTTTAATAGATGGAACTCTAGACGCGATTGACGCAAAATCTGGTGAACAACTTTGGAGATATCAATTCCCCGATATGATTAGAGGGGGAATGTCTATTTCCAATGGCTATTTATTCACAAGCACTGGGGCCAGTGTCAGATGGAGAACTAAAAACGCAATCAAGGGGAAAAAATACGCAGTCTATGCGTTTACAACCTGATCCTTGAACTGGATAACAATCCGGAAGTTTCTAACTAATCTCCATCGTGATCCTACTACCTAAGGTAAAAGTCAGGGACGAATATCAGAAGCCTACACTACTAGCCAACTAAACTTGGATAACCTAACCACTTACGTAGGTAGGCAATCTGACCAATGTGATAGGACTCATGGTACCCGCGAAACAAAATTGCACCACGAAGAGTTTTGTCGTCAAAACGAAAAAGTTCCGGCGTTATTGAGTTACTTAACTCAAACTCGGTTAAATTTTCCATTCTCCCGATCATCACCTCAGAAACATCTCTCCAAACAGCCTTAATTTTAGAAATGTCAGGCCAATTTTTTATTTCCGTCGTCTTGGCCCCTCGGCTGAATAAATCCTTCCACGGACTCTCAACCTGCTCACCCATCAAATAAGTCAAAGAACAACGTGAAACAGTCATATGCCCAGCAATCCACAACATATGATTAACAGAATCAGAAGGTCTCCGCAGCAATTCCTCTTTTTCCAAACCCTTTAATGCATTCAGTAAATGAATGCTCCTCAGATTGTAGAGTGTAATTGTGGTCTTCATACCCAGATCCATCTTTCTTCCTTTCCCAAAAGTCTATTTTACAAAGTTGAACTCAGATTTACAGGATATTTAGCATACAAAAACTCATTAGTGTTTCTGCCGAGCCAATAGGTATATACTGCCCAAAGCGTCAATTGTGATCAGCTAGCATCAGGAGACACTATGAAAAATTTGTATTCTGTAGCCCTGTTGTTTTTAGTTTGTCTCACAGGCTGTGGTTCTGGTTTTGAAAGAGAAAATATGGTTAAAAAAAACACATCAAATATCTCTGCAGACTTTCCCTTTGAATCAAAATATCTTGAGGTGGAAGGTTCAAAACTTCATTACATCGATGTAGGAGTTGGTGACCCCGTTCTCTTTATTCACGGTAACCCAACTTGGTCCTACCTGTGGAGAAATATAATCCCCCACATCTCCCCAATTTCCCGAGCGGTAGCGGTAGATCTTATTGGAATGGGCAAATCTGACAAACTAGATATCGAATACCGATTTCTTGAACATTCTAGATATCTGGAGGGATTTATTGAGGAAATGGATCTCAAAAATATCACCCTTGTAATGCATGACTGGGGTGCGGCTCTAGGCTTTTACTACACCATGCGCCACGAGGAAAATGTTAAAGGGCTAGTATTCACAGAACCTGCTGGATTCAAAGTAATACCCAGTTGGGACGTATATTCGGAAAGCAAAAGAAAACTTTTCCAATCCTATCGAGATCCTGAAACTGGCTGGGATCTCCTCGTCAATCAAAATGATTTTATTGAAACAAGATTGCCTGGCAATATCGTCCGCAAACTGAGCAAAGAGGAAATGGATAACTACCGGGCCCCATTTTTAGACCCTAGCAGCCGCAAACCAGTATGGCGTTGGCCAAATGAAATCCCGATTGCAGGAAATCCTCCTGATATGGTTGCACTGGTTAATGAATATAATGGTTGGCTACAGCAATCTAATTTACCTAAATTGTTGTTCCACGCCACACCAGGACGCATTGTAACACCCCGCCTCTTGGAATGGTGTCAACTCCACTTGAAAAATTTACAGCTAATACACGTCGGGGAAGGACTGCAGTTTTTGCAAGAAGACAATCCTCATTTAATGGGTTCGTAACTGGCTAATTGGTACAAGAACCTTAATT
>CAZASS010000052.1:6887-13400 GCA_964487835.1 uncultured Acidobacteriota bacterium
AAATCCGTCTCAACATTTTTTTATTAGCACGGTGTTTTAGAATAGTTTTACCATTCAGTTTAGCTACTGGAATCTGTGTCCCATAAAGATCATTCAATTCCAATGACTCAGAAATATCTATTGTTTGAATTTCGAAGTCAAACTCACTCCTGATCGACTCTAAGACCCTTAACGCCTCTGTACACAAATGACAACCAGTTCGCGTATAAAACTTAATTATCTTCATCGATTGTCCCCGATTCAATTTGATACCATGGTCATCCATGAAATGGAAGTCCATAGTCCCATCTTTAGGAAGCTGTTTTTTAGGAGCCCTTTTACTAGTGGCAGCCTGGGCCAAAGCTGTTGAGCCAGGAGCATTTGTTGAACAAGTGCAATTGGAGGGACTAGATTTTCTTTTTTCATCCAAAACTGTAGCACTGATTGCACTAGCTTTAGAAACAGGGCTTGGTATGGCCTTACTAACAGGTCTCCGCCAACTCTGGATCCTAATACCCAGTGCCACATTAATTTCCTTCTTTCTCTTTTTGACCGCCCGCAATTACTGGCTAGTCCTCGAAGGACTTCGTGATGAAAATAGCTCGTGTGGTTGTTTCGGCAATCTATTAGAAAGAACTCCTGGAGAAGCTCTATGGCAAGATCTTTTTCTTCTATTACCCCCACTTCTCTTAGCATTTTATAATAGAAAGTCCATCAGCAAATCTTTTCCCGGAATTCGCATACTACTTTCAGCTAGTCTGGCTATGGGGGTAGTGGTTTTTGCTGCTCAAAATCCTGATTTGCATTTCATCAAAATCGCCTCTGAAATAGGTTCATCTGAAACCCAAAAACACTTCTACAGGACAGAGAGTTACAGACTGTTTAAGGATGAAGAAGAAGTCCTTGAAGCCAAAATTTACGAATCCAAAGCATCTACCACTATCCTCATTATAATTCCCCAAATTTCTACTCCAATTTTACTGGAACCCCGTACTAGGCTGTTTCAAACTCTTTTGAGTGATCATATTGTAAAATCCGCCGACGGCACTTTAATGTTTACTCCAGAATTATCTCCTCAAAAACAGGGCCAGTTTGAAATGTACGAAGATGGAATTATTTTTGACGTGAACAAATTACACTTTCGCTTAACCGACCAACTTTCACAAAAAGTCCCATCTCAATGACCGATATGGACTACAAAAAGATTGATTTTGACCGCGAATTGGGCGGGGGCAAGGAAACCTACAATCATATTTTGGGAGACTGGTGGTATAACCGCAGCAACAACTCTTCCCATCAACATGCTTATCTCAAAATTGCAGATCACATGAAATCTTTTTTTTCAGGCATTCCAGATAAAATTATTGACTATGGTTGTGGTGCAGGAAATCTACTCAATCATCTCTACCAACACTTCCCAACATCATCCCTAACCGGAATAGATGGCTCCTCTATGCTGTTAAAAGAAGCTAGTAAACAACTGCAGCACTTAGACGAAAAGTGGGAACAAAGAGTGAATTTAGTAGAAACAGAATTGCCTGATTTTTCGCTGCCCCTTGGAAAAGCTGATTTGTTGGTTTTTGCATTTCCTAATATTGTCCCTAATCCCAACAAGTATGAATTCGATGAAGACTTTCTCAAAGACGAAGAATTTGACGTTGCAGAATATCTTTCGAAAACACGCGAACCCAATCCCGAAGACGAAACCTTAAATGAAGATCCAGAAACTATTTACGATTCTTTAATGACTGATCGAATTATCTCGTACAACTTGCGTGGACTTCTTAAACGGGGAGGAATTTGTATCCGAGTCGAGTATGCTAACTCGGAAAGAGAAGAACTGACCGAATTGGCTAAGCAACGTCTTTCTTTCGAAGAAGGGTCTCTCCAACAACCAATCGATGGGTATCGTCTCCAACCTTTCTTCGCCCTACTCAATTCAAGTTATGTTGAATCCAAAGTCATTGAAGATGTTTACCACCAAACAAGAGATAAAGACGACAAAGAAGGAGGTTATCATTTAACAACACTACATGCCCTCTAACTATTCGAACAACTAAACGACAGTTCAGGCTCTCTTTTCCCAAAAAATATTTTTATAATTCGAGAACCCCATTTTCATTTTCCGATTTTTATTATACGCCCGAAAATTTGGAACTATATCCACTGCCATTTATCTTCTCCTGTAATGATATAATCCCCAACCATGTCTGAAAAAACTGAACATACCAATCGTCTGATTGAGTCTAATAGTCCGTATCTTCAACAACATGCTCACAATCCAGTGGATTGGCACCCATGGGATAGCAAAGCACTAGAAAATGCCCGTAAATCAGATAGAGCTATTCTACTAAGCATTGGCTATTCAGCCTGTCATTGGTGCCATGTGATGGAACATGAGTCCTTCGAAAACCAACAAATTGCCGATCTAATGAATGAAAATTTCATCAACATTAAGGTAGATCGGGAGGAACGCCCCGACCTCGATGCCATCTATATGAACTTTGTCCAAATGACAACCGGCAGTGGAGGATGGCCTCTGACTGTTTTTCTAACTCCTGATTTAGTACCTTTTTATGGTGGCACTTATTTCCCTCCAGAAGACTATTACGGAAAACCAGGATTCAAACGACTCCTTCAAATCATGTCAGACACCTATAAAAATCATCCTCAAAAAATTGAGGAGAATAGAAAAGAAATAGTGCAACGCCTAACCCAAGCAAATCAATGGGGTCAAGAAACAGCAGTTCTCAAAAAATCAATCTTAGATGAGTCTTACTCAGTTCTGTTGTCACAATTTGATCCCGACCACGGCGGCTTCGGAGAGGCTCCTAAATTTCCCAGTGCTATGTCTCTGAGTTTCTTACTCCGCTACCAAAATCGGGCGGAAAAACAGACCTCGTTGAACATGATTAAGCTGAGTCTAGATGAAATGGCTCAGGGGGGAATTTATGATCAGTTGGGAGGAGGATTCCATCGATATTCTGTAGATAAAAAATGGTTAGTCCCCCACTTTGAAAAAATGCTTTACGATAACGCTCTACTACCCAAAACCTATCTGGAAGCCTATCAAGTTACTGGAAATCCTTACTACAAAGAAATAGTAGAAGAAACTCTAGGCTGGGTAAAACACGAGATGTTGGACAAATCTGGTGGTTTCTATTCGGCCCAAGACGCTGATAGTGAAGGAGAAGAAGGCAAATTTTATGTCTGGACACCAACAGAGATAAAAGCCTCATTAGGAAAAAACAATGCTCAAATCTTCTGTGATTACTTTGATGTTAGTTCTAGAGGAAACTTTGAAGGAAAAAACATACTGCATCATCAACAAAATTTACCATCTCTTTCAAAATCACTTGGTGTGTCTCCTGAAAACCTCAAACAACAATTAGATAACGACCGTCAAAACCTGTTCCAAAAACGAAAAAGACGGATTCACCCAAGTCTTGATGATAAAATTTTAGCTGCTTGGAATGGCATGATGCTCACTACATTTGCCGATGCTTCCTTTGTTCTTAAGGATCGAGGCCTTTTACAGACAGCCATAAACAACGCCGAGTTTCTAGCATCAGAAATGCTAATAGAAGAAAGATTATTCCGCAGTTGGAAAAATGGCACAGCACATCTGAATGCCTACCTAGAAGACTACGCGCAAGTTATCGAAGGATGGCTGGAAATCTACCAGACCACAGGTGATATTACCTGGTTGGACAAAGCCGACCAGCTTATGCAAATACAAATAGAACTTTTTTGGGACTCGGAACAGAAAAATTTTTATTTTACCTCCCATGATCACGAAAAACTTTTAGTACGCCATAAAGAATGTATGGATAATGCTACTCCTAGCGGTAATTCCGTCAGTTGTCTAAATCTGTTGAAATTGGCTGTGCTATTGGGAAAATCAGAATACCGAGATCGCGCTGAACAAATGTTACAACAAGTAGCTCAAATTCTTCCTCAATATCCATCGGCCTTTGGATACTGGCTGCAGGCTGCTGACTTCTTTTTTGGACCAGTGTTAGAAATTGCTGTCATAGGGAAACAAGCACAAAGAGATATCCTGTTACAAGCCATTAGAACCCGATTTTTACCCAACAAAGTGATAGCCGTAGCAGAAGAAGTTGATAAAAAATTAGGACAAACCATCCCCTTGCTGAAAGGGAAAACTACTGAAGACAACAAAGCCACACTCTACCTCTGTAAAAACTACAGTTGCCAGGAACCAGTTAGCACACTAGATGAAGTAGAAAAACTACTAGATGCACTAGGATAAATTAAATAAAGCTAATTAGAATGGATCAATGCTTTTCTCCACTCTTCCTACACTTCGAACTCTTTTTTTAAGACTTTATAAAGCTTATTAAGAGCACGTCCTCGATGAGAAATTGAACTCTTCTCCTCTAGATTCATCTCTGCCAGAGTCTTACATAAAGGTGGATAATAGAAAACAGGGTCATATCCAAACCCGCTTTGGCCTCTTGGCTCTAGGGAGATTTCCCCATCCACCCGACCAGTTACTTCAATAATACGCTTTCCCATTACAAGACAAATTACGCAAACAAAATGGGCGGTTCTCTTGGAGGATTCCTGTACTGTGTTCATTAGTTCAAGAAGCTTTTCGATTCGGTCTTGGTCAGTAGAAGCGAATCGAGCTGAGAAGACTCCAGGAGCACCATCCAAAGCATCAACCACTAAACCCGAGTCATCAGCTAAGCTTGGTATCCCAGTTAAGCGGTTATAATAAATAGCTTTAAGGCGGGCATTCTCGCTAAAGGTAGTACCAGTTTCTTCCACTTCTGGTAAATCTGTTCGTTCCAAAAGTGATTCAGAGTCCATACCTAGGGCTTCTAAAACCGCATGCACCTCACGGACCTTTCCTCTATTCTTAGTCGCCAAAAGGAATTGCAATTCAGGAAAGATCCTCACCTTTGAAGAGGTCTGATAAATTTTCTGTGTTTTCTTCCAAAACCAACCGTTGATGTTCTACAAGCTGACGGATACCTTGATTAGCTAGATTCAAAAGGGTGCCCAATTGCTGTTCGGAAAACGGCCTCTCTTCTGCAGTACCCTGAACCTCCACGAATAAACCTTTTCCTGTCATCACCACATTCATATCGACATCCGCTGAAGAATCTTCTTCATAATTCAGATCCAGAAGTGTTTCTGATTGGAAAACACCCACACTGACGGCAGCCACATAATCAAGTAGTACTACTTGTTTCAGTAGTCCTTCGCATTTCAGACTATTGATTGCTAAAGCTAATGCCACAAAGGCCCCAGTAATAGAAGCTGTACGGGTACCTCCATCTGCCTGAATCACATCACAATCCAGCCAAATAGTTCGCTCCTGAAGAGCTTCAAGATCAACTACTGAACGCAGTGAACGACCAATAAGCCTCTGAATTTCCTGAGTCCGTCCAGTTTGTTTACCCTTAGATGATTCTCTCATCATGCGGGTTCCAGTAGAACGCGGAAGCATCCCATACTCAGAAGTAATCCAACCTCGCCCTCGCCCTCTCAAGAATGATGGAACCTTATCCTCTACACTAGCTGTGCAAATGACTTTAGTATCTCCACATTCAATTAATACAGATCCTTCTGCATGCTTAGAATAGTTAGCTGTAATTTTTACTGGTCGTAGTTCAGCATCTGATCGACCATCAACACGTAGTGACATTTTGAGTTATTCTACATGAACGGTTGCTGGATGGAAATATGGCCAGCAAAAGTCGAACTCTCCCTTCCCTCCACCAGAAATTTGACCCTCTTAATTTCCTCAACATTCTCGATCAATGACCTGACAATAGAGTAAAGCGTAGCAAATTCAACTAAAACACCTCCCACCAACAATTGAGTGGCTTCTTGAGAAAAATCAACAATGGCTGTTCCATCCTCAAGAAGATAAATCTGACGCAAAGCGGCCTGCTCAGAAAAAATAGATGCTTCCCCTTCAATGGGACCTTTCATTAATTCGTCAATAATTTGGTGCACTACTAGAACTGTATCTTTGGTCTGAAATATAGGACGGCTTTCCTCTACCAATGCAAATGGAAATGAACCAGTCCAATCCAGTTGAGGAAAATATAAGGTCACGCGTAAATCCGCTTCTCCTTGTGAGCTCAGCACTTCCGACTCCACATAAAATTGGTGCCGAGCTATTTCCCTCATGTCTTTTTGGTGTTGCCGCTCTTGGATGTATAGATAGTAAGTACCTGCTAAAACCAAAATGATCAGTCCCAACCCAATTGGAATACTCCGGTACTCTTTCATTTTAATCCAACTCCATTACCGACTACTGAATCTGTGCTGAGAAACTTGGAAAGTGTGGAGGAAATAGTTGTGACGATACTCGCTTGAAAATGAGGAGAATAAAGCTTTTGTTGATCCTCCAGATTCGTTAAAAAACCTAATTCAATCATCACTGCCGGAGCTTCCACTGGCACCAATAACTGGAGAGGTACTTCAACGATATTATTCTCTGTACCCCATAACCGATTCAGTTCCTTTTGAAGTTGACGAGCTAGTTGACGACTC
>CAZASS010000053.1:0-8825 GCA_964487835.1 uncultured Acidobacteriota bacterium
GGTCGGTAGTTCGAATCTACCCAGGCCCACCATATTTTCTGTTTTTACGAGGAATATGGTCTGTTATTTTTTTTCATTTGCATAACTGGATTGGGAGAGTTTTGAAATTTGGTTAAATTTAGCATGTTGAAGCTATTGGGTGTGGTGCTGTTCGGTTTTTTACTTATACAGTTTTTAGGACCAGATAAGACTAATCCTCCAGTTGAAGATTCACAAACTCTTATAGTCCAACTAGAAGTGACGCCCCAAGTTAAAAATATACTAGAGAGAGCTTGCCAGGATTGTCATTCATATGAAACTCAATGGCCTTGGTATAGCAATGTAGCTCCGGTCTCCTGGTTTGTGATAGATCATGTCAACCACGCACGTCGAGAGATGGACCTGTCGAATTGGGGCCAATACAATCGGAATAAATTGATTCTCAAACTTGAAGAGTTGTGTGAGTTAGTTGAGCAAGGTGAAATGCCATTACCTCCTTATCTTTGGATGCACGATAAGGCATATTTAGCAGCTGAAGACGTAAAGACATTATGTGAGTGGTCCATCACAGAGCGGGAACGTTTAATGGAGATTGCTACTATTTCTCCGGAAGAGTAATAACTCGCCGATTTTCAACACGGATTCGATTTTCACACATTAGGCTAAGAGCTTCTGGATAGATCTCGTGTTCTTTTTTTAAGATTCGGGCTGATAGAGTTTTTTCTGTGTCATCATCATGTACAGGAACCGTTTGCTGAGCAATGATAGGTCCGTGATCCAGCTTTTCATCAACCAAGTGGACTGTGCATCCACTGACTTTTGCACCCCATTCCAGTGCCTGTCGTTGTGCATGCAGACCGGGAAAAGAAGGAAGTAGGGAAGGGTGGATGTTCAAAATTTGATGTGGATACTGCTGGACAAACCAAGCGCTTAGGAGTCTCATGAAACCAGCCAAACAAATAAATTCAGTTTTGGCAGTCTTAAGTTCATCTACCACCTGCCGGTCATAGTCTTCGCGCGGTATGCCTTTGGAGGGAACACAAATGGTTTTGTAGTTGCGTTCCTGAGCATGTTGTAATCCGGGAGCATCGTTGAGGTTGGAAAGAACTAGGACGATACGGGCGTTGACCCTTCCTGCTTCAATGGCCTCTGAAAGGGCGAGGAAATTAGATCCACGACCACTTAAAAGAATAGCAATATTTTTCATAGATAAAGCACTTTCCCCGAACCATCTGTGATTTCTCCGATTAGATAAAATTTTTCATCACAGGCCAAAAGAAAATTCTGAATTTGAACTGACTTTGATTGAGATGCTACTAAAAACAATCACAGACCCATGTTGAATGTTTTATACATTTCCTCAATGTTGACGTGACCATGTTCCTGTATATAGTGGAAAACAGGAAGAATCTCCCAAGTATTGTTCTGTATCGAGGCGTCTAAGTGTTTAGGCAGTACCCGAGCCAGATTGTCGGTAATGCCTCCACCAGTGATGTGTGCAATGCCATGTAGGTTGCCATCTTGGATTAGATCTTTAATAACTGGAAGGTAGTTGCGATGGGGAATGAGAAGTTCTTCAGCTACTGTTTTGCCTAACTCTTCAACATGACTATCGATTTTAAGTTTTTCTTTTTCAAAGAAGAGCTTTCTAGCCAGAGAGTACCCATTAGTGTGTAGTCCAGAAGAAGGAAGACCTATTAGGATGTCTCCTGTTTCAACCTGGTCAGTTTGAAATAGGGAGCATTCATCACTAATACCTACCATGAAGCCAACTAGATCGTATTCTCCTTCTTGATAAAACCCGGGCATTTCAGCTGTTTCTCCGCCTAGCAGGGCACATTGTGCCTGTTTACAACCTTATGCTAGTCCTGTAATAACTTGTTCCACTATCTCCGGTTCCAATTTCCCCATACCAATGTAATCCAAAAAAAAGAGAGGAAATCCCCCTTGTACAAGAAGATCATTAGTGCAGTGGGCGACAATATCGATACCTACGGTGTTATGAATTCCACTCAGGGAGGCAATTTTCAACTTAGTGCCTACCCCATCTGCAGTGGATAGTAGAATGGGAGTTTGCAAATTTGAAAGATCAGGTCGATACAGTCCAGCAAAGGTTCCAATTTCGCTGACTACGCCTGAGTTGAAAGTAGAACGGGCAAGTTCGCGGATGCGGTTTTTGGCTTTTTGAGCGCGACCAATATCTACTCCGCTGGATTGGTACGTCAATTTTTCCGAGTTTCCAGATTGGACTACATCTTTTGAGTTGTCAGACTTCATTAAATGGTTCCGTAGATTTTTTTAGAGTAATTAATATTTGGAAATTTCTTCCTCTGGTTCAAACAGTTGCTTTTGGAGACCGCTACGGGAAATTGGTATGGGATACTTTTCGTCAAAGCAGGCTGAACAAAAGTTGTTATCTGATGCAACAGCCTTCTTCATTCCTTCTAAAGACAAGTAGGCTAAGCTGTCAGCTCCGGTATATGTGCGAATTTCTTCAATTGTTTTGTTTGCTCCAATTAATTCCCGATGGGTGGGAGTATCAATTCCGTAGTAGCAGGGAGAAATAGTAGGAGGAGAACTAATTCTTAGATGTACTTCTTTGGCACCTGCCCATCGCACCATATCAACAATTTTTCGACTAGTGGTTCCTCTAACAATGGAGTCATCAATCAAGATCACTTTTTTGTCTTTGAGTAGCTCTTTAACCGGATTTAGTTTGATCTTGACTCCGAAGTGACGAATAGATTGTTTGGGCTCGATAAAAGTACGACCTACATAATGATTCCGAATCAAACCGAACTTAAAGGGAATTTCTGATTCGTCCGCATACCCCAAGGCAGCGGTTAGTCCAGAATCAGGAACGGGAACTACTATATCTGCTGGAATATCAGCTTCCTGTGCTAGCTGACGACCCATTAGATAGCGACTACGGTGTACACTTCTCTCAAAAACTGTGCTGTCGGGGCGACTAAAATAAACATGTTCAAAAATACAGTGAGCAGGATGGGGTGCTGCGGGAAGAAAGAAAGACGTTAGCTGTTCTTTTTCAATTTTTAAAATTTCTCCGGGGGCCACATCACGAATATAATTGGCTCCAATTAGATCGAAGGCACATGTCTCAGATGCCACCACATAAGAGTCTGCAAGTTGGCCCAGACAAAGAGGGCGAACTCCAAAAGGATCACGAGCTGCATAAAGCTGTCTTGGAGTTTGTATGAGCATGGAATAAGCCCCTTTAATTTGGAGAAGAACTTCTCTTAGGGCTTCATCAAGATCTTTTTTGGGATAACGAGCCAGCAAGTGCAGCACAACTTCTGTATCACTGGTGGACTGAAAAATGGCCCCATCCTCTTCTAATTGTCGGCGCAGCCGATCACTGTTGATTAGGTTGCCATTATGTGCCAATGCAATAGGGCCTCGCCAAGACTCTGAGAGAATGGGTTGAGCATTGCTGATGGAGCTATCTCCTGCTGTTGAATAACGAACATGTCCAATGGCAGACTCTCCCGTGAGTCTGGAAAGTCTGCGGTCGTCAAAAATATCAGCAACGTGGCCCATGCCTCTCTGCCAATATAGTTGGGCTCCATCACTACTGGAAATTCCTGCGGATTCTTGGCCACGGTGTTGAAGAGAGTACAATCCCAAGTAGGTGTGGCGAGAAGCATCCGGATGATGGGAGATGCCAAAAACACCACATTCATCACGGAATTTATCTTCGTGGTTCAATGTTTAAGTACCTCATCGAGAGAAGTATCCCATTTTTTGTACAGGTTTGTCGTGGGCAAAGAGATTAGGGGTTCCCCATTAATTTTGAGTTCAAAATTTTCGTCGACTATTTCTCCTAGTCGAGCAAAGGAGAGATCAGAAATCTCTTGCAGAAATTTTTCTTCGTTGTCCTTGGCAACCGATACTAGAATACGACTGGGAGTTTCACTAAAAAGAAAGTGATCGGGGCGGAGAGATGTGCTTATGTCGACCTTTAGACCATATTTTAGAGGAAAGCAGCATTCTGCTAAGGATAGGAGAAGTCCACCTTCGGATAGGTCGTGAGCCGATTCTATTAATCTATTTTCATTTAATTTCAATAGCTTGTCCTGTAAGGCTTTTTCTTGAATTAGATCTAAATTGGGACAGGGACCGCAAAGTGGAGAGCCGATTTGTTCAAGATAGATAGAGCCTCCCAATTCGGCGTGAGTGTTGCCAAGCAAGTAGATGGAGTCTCCAAGATTTTTGAAATGTGATTGTAAGATTAACTGAACGTCGGTAATTTTGCCCACCATTCCCAACACTGGGGTAGGAAATATAGCGGTGCCATTAGTCTCATTGTAAAGGCTGACGTTTCCCCCAGTAATTGGTGTATTTAAAATCTCACAAGCCTCTTTAATACCTTTCACCGATTCGGTGAATTGCCACATGACTTCTGGATTTTCTGGATTCCCAAAATTAAGACAATTTGTTGCAGCTAGAGGGAGGGCACCTGAACAAACAAGATTACGAGCGCTTTCTGCAGCGGCTAATTTAGCTCCCATTTGTGGGTTTAGATAACATAGGCGACTGTTTCCATCTAAGCTGATTGCTAAGGCTCCAGAACCTTTTTTTAAGCGAAGGACGGCTGCATCGCTTCCAGGGAATATTACAGTGTTGGTCTGGACCATATGATCGTATTGCTGGTAAATCCAGCGGCGGCTGCAGAGATGGGAGGATTGCACCATCTTCAGGAATAGAGAGTTGTAGTCAGTGGGTTCTGGAAACTGTAAATCTTTCCAATTACCTATTTGGGATAGATAAGTAGGTTTACAGGTGGGCCGGTCATATAGAGGGGCTTGATCTGTGAGGATTCCAACTGGAATATTGGCAATTTCATGATCGTTATCCCAAATACTTAGTTGGTTATTTTTGCTAACCTGGCCGATAACGACCGCATCTAGATCCCATTTACGAAATATTTCCAGCACTTCTTCTTCTCGTCCTTTTTCAGCTACCAGCAACATTCTCTCTTGTGATTCAGAAAGCATAATTTCGTAAGGGTTCATTCCTTCTTCACGTTGAGGAACAAGAGATAAGTCAATTCGGATACCCGTTTTCCCTCTGCTTCCCATCTCACAGGTTGAGCAAGTTAATCCTGCTGCTCCCATATCTTGAATGCCTACTACCGCTCCACTTTGCATAACTTCTAGACAGGCTTCGACCAGCAACTTTTCCATGAATGGATCACCCACCTGAACGGTAGGACGTTTGGATTCAGAGTCTTGGTTGAATTCTTCAGAGGCCATGGTGGCTCCATGAATTCCATCACGTCCAGTTTTTGCTCCTACATAAATGACTGGATTGCCCACTCCTGAAGCACTGGCTCGGAAGATTTGATCTGCAGGAGCGATTCCCAAACAGAAAACGTTCACTATCGGATTTTTGCTATACGATTCCTGAAAATGCAATTCTCCACCGACTGTGGGAATACCTATGCAATTGCCGTAGCCTGCTATACCAGCTACTACACCCTCCATAATTAATTGGTTTGCTGGTTCTTCTAAAAGGCCGAAGTGTAAAGAGTCGAGTAAGGCCACGGGACGAGCTCCCATGGTGAATATATCTCGTATGATACCCCCAACGCCTGTAGCAGCTCCTTGATAAGGTTCAATGTAGGAGGGATGGTTATGGGATTCTATTTTTAAAACTGCGGCCAGTCCCTCACCGATGTCGATAACTCCAGCATTTTCACCTGGGCCTTCGATAACTTGAGAACCTTCTGTGGGAAGTTTTTTTAAATGTGTTCGAGAGCTTTTGTAACTGCAATGCTCGGACCACATTACAGAAAAGATTCCTAGCTCTGTCAGGTTCGGCTCACGCCCTAACTCCTTTTTAATCAGCTCATATTCTTCTGGTGTTAAACCGTGGCTTTCTATTAATTTGCTTAAGTTTTCCACTAGTTCTCCGAGTGGTGGTTCATCATTGATTCGAAGATTAATCGTCCATCTTCAGAATTCAGCAATGTTTCTGTAGCTCGCTCAGGATGGGGCATTAGGCCCATTACATTGCCTTGCTGGTTTTTTATGCCTGCAATGTTTCCCACCGAACCATTTGGGTTGGCCTGGGAGGTGATATTTCCCTCGGTATCGCAGTAGCGGAGGACAATCTGTCCTTGTTTTTCAAGATTAGAGAGCTCATCTTCTGGGAGGAAAAAATTACCTTCATTGTGGGCAATAGGAATTCGCAAAATTTGCCCTGAATGCAATGATTCTGTGAAGGGAGTTTGATCATTGTCAACTCGAAGATGAACGTGTTGGCAAACAAATTTGAGCCCGGCGTTACGCAACATAACTCCCGGGAGCATTCCAACTTCTTGAAGAATTTGAAAACCGTTACATATCCCTAGCACCAGCTTTCCTTCTTTAGCATGTTGGCGAATGCTAGTCATGATTGGAGAAAATTTTGCTATTGAGCCACAGCGCAAATAATCTCCGTAAGAAAACCCACCTGGAATGATAATTGCGTCTGCACCTTGCAGATCCGTCTCTGCATGCCACAGAAGCCGTGTTTCCTGATCCATCCCATGACTAAGTGCGTGATAAGTATCGTGATCGCAGTTTGAGCCGGGAAAAACTACGACCCCAAATTTCATGAAATTTCCTCGATCTCGAAGCTTTCTATAATGGCATTGGACAAAACGTCGCGAGCGATCTGCTCAACAAGCTGGAGGGCTTCTTGTTCATTTGTGAAGTCGCCGATTTCGATTTCGAAATACTTTCCTTGACGGACATTACTAATTTGTCCGTGTCCCATCTTGTTTAGGGATCGACAAATGGCCTGACCTTGAGGGTCTAACACTCCTTCTTTGAGTCGAACAATTACAGTAGCTTTCATATTTTAGAATGGAAGAAATTTTGGTTAATTAAATAGTTTAAAAGCATCACGATACTCCGAAAAAAGCCATTCTAACATTAGAGACCGTCGTGAAGATTTATCTGATCAATAACACCAATAACAGCTGCGTCAACGGAAGTCGAAAATTTCCCCAATACGTGCATTGCCGACCAACCTTCTAAGACCACTAGCACTTGGTCTCCCTCTCCTGCATCGACACCATCAATCGCCAGAATCGGCTCTCCTCTTTCTTGGCCGTCTAGAGTCAGTGGCTGAACCAGAAGCAGTTTTTGCCCCTCGTAGGAAGATTGCTTTTGAGTGGCCACAAAATGATCAATTACGTTACCAATAATCATAAATATTCAACTTTACTCAAGAGCTAGAAGAAATTATGAACGAGCTGACTGAAAGTTATATTGGTCTAAAATTCCCACAATTGTGCAATCAGAGGGTAACTCAGTGGGATGCCATGGAAAGGATGCTTCTTTGCCGTGTACGCAATAAACATTTTCCCCTATGCCTGCTCCTATAGAGTCTACGGCAATCATTGTTTTTTCCGTTGTGTCTCCGTTGCGATCCAGCACTGCAACGATAAGCAGTTTTTTACCCTCTAACGAGGAATTTTTGATTGTACAGACAACGTTTCCTACCACTCGAGCTAATCGCATGGCTGCATCAATCCTTTCCGTTTCCCTGATTATTACCTTCTGGAGACAACTCCATTACATCGACGATGCCTACGATAGCAGAGTCAACTGGATGGTCTTTTAGACCAGTTGCCATTCGAGCCGAACTTCCCCCGACAAGAATTACGGTCTCACCGGCACCAGCTCCTACTGTATCTACCGAAACTTGGTAACCGGTAGTTTTATCCCTCACGGGATCAATTATCCTTACAATGAGTAGTTTTTTGCCTTGAAGTTTTTCGTCCTTGCGGGTGGCAACGATAGTGCCAGTGACTTTACCGAGAATCATGACTAGGAAAATGGGCGCAATTCACTTTAAGTGAAAGAAGCGCTGCCTTAGTTATCTGTAACAGTAATTGGAAGTCTGTCATCCAAGTTATTGTGTGGTCTGGGAATGACGTGAACGCTTACAAGTTCACCCACTCGGCGAGCAGCTGCCGCACCGGCATCTGTTGCTGCCTTAACGGCTGCAACATCTCCGCGAACGATAGCTGTTACCAGTCCACTGCCAACCTTTTCGTAGCCGACCAGGGTTACTTTCGCAGCCTTGACCATGGCGTCAGCCGCCTCGATCATGGCCACTAAACCCCTTGTCTCTACCATCCCCAAAGCCTCCATCGAATCAGCCATATATTTTCTCCTCCAGAACTAGCGTAAACGAAACCGGTGACGCAGAGTAAACTTTTAAATTTCTGGAATTCAGAGTTTTTAGTTTTTTAAAAGATTTTTTGAGCTGGAGATTCAAAATTTGCTCCCTTTTTCCACTTCTAGAACTACCTTTTCGAGAAGGTCTTCGAGTTCGCTTCGAGACAAGGTTACGGTTTCCAACTCGTCTTCTGCTGTTACTGGACAACCAAGCTGGCGAAACTCCGGGGCCGTTATACCATACTTTTCTCGCACATCAAATAGTTTGTCTACTGCTTCACGGGAGAGAAGAGTTGGTTCTCCAAGAGTTCGAGTCAAGATATTAATTTTGGCGAAGTGCTCTAAAATTTCAATTTTGAAGAACGCCTGTTCCAAATCGGTTCCATAGGTAATTGCTCCGTGATTAGCAAGTAAAATTGCATCATAGTTAGGGACTAGATCCACGAGACTATCTGCAAGTTCCTGAGTGGAGGGGGTTCCGTAAGGTGCTACAGGAACACAGCCAAGTGTCACTACTACTTCTGGCATTAGGGCTTCGGTTAGTGGAATGCCCGCTACTGCGTGGGCGGTGGCATAAGTCGGATGTCCATGGCAGATGGCAGTCACATCTTGACGGTGTTTGTATACGACTACGTGCATGAGGATTTCTGTAGA
>CAZASS010000053.1:8835-12422 GCA_964487835.1 uncultured Acidobacteriota bacterium
TTCTGTAGAGACCTTCATGTCACCGCTAATTTGTTTGCCTTCCAGATCGGTAACGACTTAGTCTTCTGGTTTGAGTAATCCTTTACAAACCCCTGTGGGAGTGGCGAGTAGCCGATTGTCTATACGAATAGAGAGATTTCCTTCGTTGGCGGCTACCAAATCCTTGTTGTACATGCGTCGCCCGATCTCACAGATCCACTCGCGACAGCTTGTTTCATCCATTTTGTAGCAGTTCCCTTAGCAATAGAATGCGTAGGACAAGGTATTAGTTTACAGGGGTTCACCTATTACTGGATCTAGTCTGCCACCGTACAAAAATTCACGAGTATTTTCCCGGATTACCTTTGGGTCTACCAAGACTCGAGCTTGGCCTGTTTCCAAGGCAGATTGTGCTACTGCTGCTGCTACTTGTGGAGGTACTCTAGAATCAAGTGCGTGGGGAATAATATATTCTCGATTTAGTTCTCGGTCGGAGATCAGACTTGTAATGGCGTGGGCCGCTGCAATTTTCATTTCATCGTTAATGTTTTTGGCTCGAACATCCAGTGCTCCTCGAAAGATACCGGGAAAGGCCAAGGAATTATTAATCTGGTTTTTGAAATCGCTACGTCCAGTAGAGATTAGTGCTACACCAGCAGCTTCGGCCTCTTCAGGCATAATTTCTGGGATAGGATTGGCTAGAGCATAGATTAAGGGGTCTTTTGCCATGGTTCGGATCATTTCTTGGCTAAGAACATCAGGCACGGACAGTCCCACGAAAACTTTGGTTCCTTTGATCACTTCTTTTAAGCCACCTTTTCGCTTACTATGGTTGGTGATTTTGGCAATTTTTTCTTTTGTTTCATTCATGCCTTCTGTGCGTCCTTCGTAGATTGCTCCACGGGTATCGCACAAAATAACTTCTCCAACTCCACTCTTGAGTAATAGCTTGGTGACTGCAATAGCTGAAGCTCCGGCGCCATTGATAACAATATCGAGATCTTTCAGATCCAGACCAACAGTACGTGCCCCATTAATTATACCGGCCAAAACTACTACGGCAGTTCCATGTTGATCGTCGTGGAAAATTGGGATATCTGTGATTTCGCGTAGTCTGTCCTCTATTTCAAAACAGCGGGGAGCTGAGATGTCTTCTAGATTAATTCCTCCCAAAACAGGACGAAAGGCAGAAACTGCATTAATGATTGCATCGGGATCCTGGGATCGAAGGCAGAGAGGAATCCCCTCTACACCTGCTAGGGTTTTCAATAGTAGGCATTTTCCTTCCATGACGGGCAAAGCTGCTTCTGCACCAATATTCCCTAGCCCCAGTACAGCCGAGCCATCCGTAACAACTGCTACAAGATTACTTTTACTGCTGTATTCAAAGACGTTCAGAGGATCTTTGAGAATTTCTTCGGCTGGTATCTGTACTTTGGGGGGTGAGACAATTTTTAACATAAATTCGTCGCGCAGAGGTAGTTTCGAAACAACTTCAATGGCCCCTCTGAACTGTTCGTGCAGTTCCAGAGATTCTTTTGCCAAAGACTGGGACGATTTTTTACGGTTGGATCTTTTTAAGTAGGACGATCCTGCGTGAGGTCTTTCACCGGTGTAAATTTTTTCGAATGTTTGTTCGTATATCGTTTCGGGAGACGGGAACGTGTTGTCGGGGAAAGCGTCTTTTGCTAGTTGGGTAACTGTACGAGCAACAGTGGGAGCAATTTTAAGATCAAGAGGATTTGGGAAGAGTTGACCCTCGTCGAGGTTGGTATCATCTTGTAGATCAGCAACATTTTTAGCAATTTCAACAAAGAAGTGAATGGGAATTTCCTTCAGGCGACAGTCCATCATGCCCCGGAATAAACCGGGGAAAATAAGTAGAGGATGAAAAGAAAGGATTTCTCGATTCCAGAAATGATAATAATGGTCGACTGGATCGGAACAGTGATCTTGAGATGATAGATCAAAGACAACATTTTGCTGTTGAAGAGATGAAAGTATTGGGGAAGGCAATTCTTCTTGGGTATTTACCAAAATATCAGGTTGTAATTTTTCGGTCAGAGTGTTCTCGGCTTCATTGGGATCTAAGAGATTTATATTGCTAAATGGTGATAGTTCGGCCAAATTGAGCAGGGCATGGGTGGCAGCGTTCCGACCATATAGAAGTATTTCTATTTCTTCCGGGTTTTTTTTGAGCAATCGAACGGCATTGTAAAGGCCTGTCAGTAAAAGAGCTGCAGTTACTTCTCCGGCAATATTGACAACCGGCACATCAACTTGGCTCTGGATCTTTTCTACGAGACCCAAAACTTTTGGAAATTCGCAATAATCCAGTGCAATCCCACAGATTCCTGGTTCCAAATTAACTGCTGTTTCAACGAAGAGATCGTCAGAATCAATATCCAAAGTAAGAGGATAGGCATTAATAGCTGCCAACTCTCGGCAAATGAGAGCGTGGCTTTCCAAGAAAGGAATCAACCCATGTGGGCCAAATCGCTTGACCATTGCATCAGAACCATCGCTCAGTAAAGCTACAGTATTACCCTTTATTGTGTAATTAAAAGCGAGTGATACGTCCTCATCAATACGACGACAGGGCTCAGCAACTCCAGGAGTATAGAGCAGAGAAAGCATATACTCGTCCCGGACCGGCAGTTTACTGCGTATTCCTAGCAAACCTCTATTTTTACGGAAATGATTGAGCACTTCGGATCGGTTGATAGTCAAGATCTATTCTCTCTGGTAAAACCCCTATTATAAGATAGTCGGAGTAAAAAGCCACAGTCTAACTTTTTGGATGCTTTCAATCTAGGAGTAGAATCTAATAGATAGGCTTCCAGTTTCCTATGTGTTGCTTCTATAATTATGGGAGATGATAGCTCAATTAGAAGGAATTTTAATCGAGAAGGCGACAGACCGTCTATTGATCAACGTCAACGGGGTTGGTTACGAAGTACTAGTTCCTCTTTCCACATATTATGACCTAGGAGAAGTAGGCGGCACTGTCAGTCTGCGTATCTATACTCACGTCAAGGAAGATGCTCTTAGCTTGTACGGTTTTCTTACGGGCAGGGAGAAGACGCTGTTTACCCAATTAATCCAGATTTCGGGAATTGGTCCAAAGCTTGGAGTTGCGATTCTTTCTGGGCTTCCTGTAGCTGAATTTGTGGGAGCAGTGATTGGTGGTGATGTAGTTCGGCTAAATAAAATTCCTGGTGTGGGCAAGAAAACGGCGGAACGGCTTGTCTTGGAGATGAAGGATAAGCTAGAGGGTCTTTTTCCTGAACTGCAAGAGGGTTTTGCAGATGGAGCTTTTGGCGGTCCCAGTTCTCTAAAAACAGATGTGGTGTCAGCGCTTGTGAACTTGGGCTATGCTCAAAATACGGCGGAACAGGTGGTTTCACAGGCATTTGAGGAAGGCAATACTGACCGTTTTGAGGTTCTTTTAAGAAGTGCGTTGAAGAGGATGTAGGGCTAAATGGCGACAACAAGTGAAGATCGTATTATGGATCCTGTTCACCAGGATGGTGAGATCGGTTTTGAGAATAATCTGCGGCCTCGGGTGTTGGGTGAATTTATCGGTCAGGAGAGGGTGAAGGATAATG
>CAZASS010000053.1:12432-13330 GCA_964487835.1 uncultured Acidobacteriota bacterium
CAAAGAAATTGTATGGTAATAAAATTAGAGGGTTTTTTGTTGAAA
This sequence comes from uncultured Acidobacteriota bacterium, assembly GCA_964487835.1. Taxonomy (GTDB): domain Bacteria; phylum Acidobacteriota; class UBA6911; order RPQK01; family JADFOI01; genus JAUXKG01. The sequence continues at coordinate 12,478 of CAZASS010000053.1, forward strand.
GAGAAAATATTGGTGATTACAACCAGAATATCACTTTATCCCTCTATCCGGATGAACAGCCTGAGGTTTTGGTTATCACCTATGGTGGTAATGTTTCTATTGCCATTGAGGCAACTCGACAAAGGCGTGAGGCTTTGGACCACGTTTTGCTCTTTGGTCCACCAGGTTTGGGAAAGACGACACTTGCTCACATTATTTCTCATGAATTGAATGTCAACTTTCGGGGTACTTCGGGGCCTGCTATCGAAAGACGTGGCGATTTAGCTGCTATTTTGACGAATTTGGAAGAGAGTGATGTTCTTTTTATTGACGAGATTCATCGGCTGCATCCTTCGATTGAAGAGATTCTTTACCCGGCTATGGAAGATTTCCAGATCGATATTATTATTGGAGAAGGTCCTGGAGCTCGGTCCATCAAAATTGATATTCCCCGTTTTACTCTAGTCGGAGCTACTACTCGCACTGGATTATTAACCTCTCCTTTGAGAGGTCGATTTGGGATTATCCAACGTCTGGACTTTTATGATGAGGATAGTTTGGCAGCTATAGTGAGTCGTTCTGCTGATATTTTGAAAGTAGATATTGATGAAAAAGGTGGTTTAGAGATTGCTCGCAGAAGCCGAGGAACACCAAGAATTGCCAATCGTCTTTTGAAACGTGTTCGTGACTATGCACAGGTGCGTGCACAAGGTGCTATTGATTATCAAGTTGCCTGTGCTGGACTTGAGATGATGAATGTGGATCGATTTGGTTTTGACGAGATTGATCGTAAGCTTTTATTAACTATTATTGAAAAATTTAATGGTGGGCCAGTAGGGGTTAGTACCATTTCTGCTGCTATTAGCGAGGAAAA
>CAZASS010000054.1:0-10235 GCA_964487835.1 uncultured Acidobacteriota bacterium
TTCGATTGCAACTTGGTAGTCATGACTCATCCCCATTGAAAGATCCTCAAGGGGTTTGTCTCTCCAACGGTTTATTTCGGTGAGTGTTTGTGCAAGCTGTCGAAAGTAGGGACGAGAGTATTCTGGATCCGAATGATAAGGAGGTATTGCCATCAGACCTAATAAATCCAAGCCTTGCATGTTGTCAACTAATCGCACCATTTCAGGAATTTGAGCAGGTGGAACTCCATGCTTCTGGGGTTCTTCGCCTATATTAACTTCAATGAATACTTTCATTACTTTTCCAGATTTCAACGCGAAATCATTCACTTTGGTGGCAATTTTGGATCTATCCAAAGTCTGGATGACATCAAAAAGCTCAACTGCACGAGCTGCTTTGTTGGATTGCAGAGGGCCAATCAAATGCCATTCTACATCCGGATTGGCCAATGTTAATATTTTCTCTTCAGCCTCTTGAACACGGTTTTCTCCAAATAATCTTTGTTCGGTTGCAAGAGCGGTTTTTATTTGTTGTATTGGAAATTTTTTACTAACGGCCATAAGTTTAACCGTGGTGGGATTTCTTCCACAGTTCAGAGCCGCCCTATGAATTTTTTTTCGGAGATGTTCCAAATTAATTGCCACATTTTCCATGGGTAGGACAGTATACCGTTTTGTTACTTAAAGTAGGCAAGACTGTTGATTTAAGTTTTTTACTTTGATTGGTGGGACTGTCTGGGAATTGGTAGCTAGTAAGTAATTTGCATATGGTAGTATGAGCCATTGGATGGAGAATTTAGTGAGAACGGGTAAGTTTGTCACTTTTGAGGGAATTGAAGGTTCTGGAAAAAGCTTTCAATTATCGCTTTTGCAGGAAGAACTTCATCGGAGGCAGATTTCTTTCCTTTCCACTCAGCAACCTGGAGGAACTCCGTTTGGTAGAGAATTAAGAGAAATTCTTCTGCGGAGCCAGGGACCTTCACGAGAACCTCTTTCTGAGTTGCTTCTCTATTTGGCAGATCGCTATCAGCACCTAGAGGAGATCATAGAACCTGCACTGGCAAAAGGACATCTAGTAATCTGTGATCGCTATCATGATGCCACATTGGCTTACCAGGGATATGCTCGTGGTATTGGTTTTTCAGTAGTCAATGCTCTAACAGAAGTACTGAAACTCAGGATGCCTGATTTAACCTTGGTTTTAGATATCGAAGTAGAAATTGGATTGGAGAGAGCACGTCAGAGAAACGAAAGAGAGCAAGAGCAAGAATGGGGACGTTTTGAGGCTGAGAACCTAAGTTTTCATCAAAAGGTTCGAGAAGCCTATAAATTATTAGCTGAAAGTAACCCTCAACGAGTTTTTTGTATTGATGCTTCTGGAACTTCCGAACAGGTTTTCGAGATTATTATATCAACTCTTGAGAGCCAAGATTTGCTCCAATGAAATTACAAAACTTTGTTGGAAATCATAAGATTGTAGAGCTTCTAAGGCAAGGTGAGCTTCCCCAAAGTAGCCTCTTTACGGGTCCAGAAGGAGTGGGTAAAAAGACCTTGGTGCTATCGTTGGCTGCCCTAGCCAATTGTAAGCAACCAATCCAAAATGATTTGTGTGGTAATTGTTCTTCTTGCATGAAAGCAGTCCAGGATAATCATCCTGATATTTTGCTTTTTCAACCGGAAAAAGAGCTCATTCGTACCAAGGTTATGCGAAGGTTAAGTAGGGAAGCACAATTCCGTCCTTTTGAGGGACGTTTGCGATTTTTTATTATTGATGAAGCAGAAAAGATGACGTCGAAAGCAGCTAATTCAATTTTAAAGACTTTAGAGGAACCTCCGGACACTTCACGTCTTATTTTAATTACTGCTTTTCCTCAGCGCTTGTTGGGAACTATTCGATCACGTTGCCAGTCCTTTCCATTAAGATCTCTGGATCGTAGTCAAGTCAAAGAGTATTTGACAGAGCACCTGGAATCCGAAGACTTAGAAGTTCGAGCTGCTTTTTCAGAGGGAAGTATAGGGAGATCCTTGAGTCTGAATACGAAGGAATTATTACAGGATCGTGATCAGATGTTGGATCTGTTGTTGGTTTGGTGTGAGGAAGAGTCTTTTGCATTACTTTATGAAAAATTTGAACAGCAGCCGTTACGTGCCGAACTTAAAAAAAGGGTGCGAGTTCGACATTATGCAGATTTACTCCAGTTACTCCTACAGGATGTATATTTTTTAAAAGTTAAAACTGTTGGACGAGTTGTTAACCAAGATAGAATAGAGGATCTCGATCGTCTTTCAAAAAATCTGGAGTTGAATTGGATACGAAATTTTCTTTACCATTTACAGGAGGTTAAATGGGATCTTGAGCGTTATGTGAATCCACTCATGTGTTTTGAGACTCTTTGGCTAATGAATCGTAGGAATCTATCTGATGTTAGAAGTCGTTACAGTAAAGTTTGAGGCTAGTCGGCCCAATTCTGATTTTGTTTCTCCCACAATTCATCTGAGAATTGGTGATCGTTGTATTGTTAGTACGGATCGTGGAGTTGAACTGGGCTTAGTCCTACGTACGAGTAGTGCAGAAAATTCTGATTTGAGTGAATCAAAATTTTATAAGGTCCTAAGAAAGGCAACGGAACGAGACTTATATTTGTATGAGAAGAAAAAAGATCGAGAAGTATCCACATATCAGTTGTGTAAAAAGCTTATTAAAGTTCAAGACTTGCCTATGAAGCTTTCAGAGGTAGAACATATTTTTGATGGCAGTCGTGTGATTTGCTATTTTACCGCTAACCAACGAGTTGATTTTCGGAATTTGGTAAAAAAACTTTCTCGACAACTAAGAACTCGTATTGAAATGAGGCAGATCGGAGCACGAGATGAGGCTAAGTTGATTGGGGGACAAGGATGTTGTGGTTTGGGTGAGAATTGTTCGGCAAAATTTTTAAAAGAACTAAAGTCTGTGGCTGTGCGATCAGCTAAGGAACAAGGGCTCAGCGTTAACCCCAATCGTTTATCGGGAATGTGTGGTCGTCTGAAGTGTTGTTTGAATTACGAACTTGGTAGTTGTGAAAACGGTGCTTGCGGGAGCACATAATTAGCATTTCAAATCTTTACTATTGGTTGTCCGCCCTTTTTAGTTTCTGGACACGCTTTTGAAAGTCTTTTAACTCAGGAGAGGAAGGGTTGGTTTCGACAAATAGCAAACAGACGTCAATTGCCTCCGAATAGGCCTGTTTTTTTTCTAGTGTGTTAACCAGTTTTTTATAGGCTTTAGCCCACTTTGGGTTGTGTTTGATGGCTTCTCGATAACGATTTTCAGCCGCTTTATAGTTATCTCGTTTGTAGTAAAAATCTCCTACCTCCAGATGTTTTTTAGCTTCAAATGGGTCTGGAACAAAAGGGGATTCTTCTGTCTTTTCTTCAGTACGATCTGCTCGGATTAGAACAGGTTTTTTACGGCGATCCATCTTCTGTCCATACAGGGAGAAAACAAGACTCCAAAGGCAGATGAGACATGGCAATCGTGGTGATATCAAGGAGTTCAGTCTATATGGATAGATTGAAACTTGTCAAAGGTCAGCGAACAATGTTAACCTGCTCGGACATTCACTTTTTCAAGTGTTTCGGCCTTGTATCCACTGTTCTGATTAGTATTGGGGGAATTATTGTTAAGGGGAAAGTTATGGGTAATCGCAAATTAATACGTCCGTCGCTCTCCGGGTTGAAAGAGCCAACATCTTCAAAGAATAAAAATGGGCAAAGGAAGCGTTTGCCTCCCGATCAAACTAGTGCTGAGCAGTACTACTATTTGAAGCAAATGTCGAATAAAACTCCTATAGTTGTTAAGTTGCTGGACGGTGAAGAAGTGTGTGGTGTGATTGAATGGTATGACAGAGATTGTATCAAAGTAAATCGTGAAGTTGAGCCGAATTTAATGATTCCCAAGCGCGTTATCAAGTACATTTACAAGGAGCGTACTCTGGCTGAAGCCCCAGAAAAAGTTCTGCTTGATGCGGCCAACAGTGGATAAGCCGGAACTGGACCTCACTCAAATGGATTTTCCTGTTATATTTTCAATGGGAGATCCTCATGGGATAGGGCCAGAAGTTCTTTTAAAAGCTATTCATTCTTTTCTCAGCCAACAATGTATTAAACCAGTTATTTTTGGAGCCCCAGAGTATCTTCGTCAGCTCAACCAAGATCTAGCTCTTTTTCCTGAACTAGATTTTTGTGAAATAGTCTCTGTTGGTGATTATGAGTATCCTCCGAAGTGGGGAAAGACATCTCCTGAATCAGGCCGTTTTGCACTTGACTGCTTGACTGGTGCAGTTGCACATTGCAAGAAGCACAACTTACCACTTCTTGTTACAGCACCGGTTAACAAGAAAGCCCTCAGTATGGCTGGTTCATCTGCGGTTGGACAAACGGAGTTGGTGGCTTCTTCATTTCCTGGAACCAAGCCGGTGATGACGTTTTTTTCTGATCAATTTCATCTTCTTCTCCTAACTACCCACATTCCTCTCAGGAAGGTTCCTGAGTCTTTAAACAGCCATGATGTAGTTCGTAAAATAGAGATTTTTATTGAGGCTCTACGGGCAGCAGGAATTGACACTCCATCAGTAGCGATTTGTGGCCTCAACCCTCATGCTTCTGAGCAGGGATTATTTGGAAGTGAAGAGGATAAGATATTAAAACCCGCCTTGGATACATTAGTTCAAAGGTATGGTGCTCGGATTGTTTCCGGTCCTTTCCCTTCTGACACCATTTTTCTTAGGGCTGCTAATGGAGAATTTCATGGAGTAGTTGCCTTATATCATGACCAGGGGTTAATACCTTTGAAGTTACTGGCATTTAATACAGCTGTGAATGTGACTCTTGGTCTTCCATTAATTCGGACCTCACCCGATCATGGTACTGCGTTTGAAATCGCGGGCCAGGGCATTGCTGACCCGAGTAGTATGGTGGCAGCGCTAAATTGGGGTTTACGATTGTCTAAGGGTTAAGGCCCAATCCATGGACAATAGTAGAAAAAATTAGATTTTTTCTTTTTCCATAACAAAGTCATAAGACCTGTGGCAGGCCTTAACATTTAGATCAATCAATGGTTGAGTGGAAAATAGAAAAGCCTTTTTTAAGGCGTTATGGAAATCTGGAAGTTGGTTTATTGGGTACAGTGGGGGTAGGAACAGCTGGGCTGTCAGAAAATAAGAAGAAAATATGGAAATGGTCACTTGGCAGTGATGTGAGAAGGGATAAATTTCCCATAATCGGATCTGGGATAGAGTCATTTGTTGGATGGGGTGCAATTCTGAAAAGCTAGGACTTCTTACCCATTCGAAAAAACGTTCAACGGCAGAAGCTATGTTAGCAGGGGCTAGCGGAATGTGATCAGAAATTACTGGCTGAGCGTTTTTGTCGCGGTATCCTACTGGTGAATTGAGAGTCAAGAGGTGATGAAGTTCTAGGAGATATTGTTCGTTGAGTTCTTCAATTTCCCCACCTAGTTTTAGCAGGAAAGAAAACATCTTATTGACTTGATGAGTCGAAATTTCATTTGCCGAATCTGTAAGATAGGGTAGGTGCTGGCTATTGGAATCCACATTTAGAGAGTGTGGTATTAGATGTTCTTGAATACAAATTTTTAGATTGGATTTGTCTTCACTTAATTTTTGTTTTTTTTGATCCAATAAATGGAATTGGTTAGCTGTTTTGAGAGGAAAATCCACGATTTTAGATTACGTTAAAAATCATTAAATGTTAGCTTTTAGGAATCAACCATTTCTACGAGGGTACGCACACTAAATCCTGTTGGTCCCTGAACTGATTGGCCTTTTTGGAATAGGTCAACACCGGCAATGTCGATGTGGCACCAAGGCACATCGCCTACAAACTCTTGTAAGAATTTAGCAGCTGTAATAGCACCTCCCCAGCGTCCCCCGACATTTTTAATGTCTGCAATCTGTGTTTTTATCTCCTCGCGGTATTCTTCGTCCAAAGGTAATCGCCAAAATTTTTCTCCGGCACGTTCTCCTGCCTGCAAAAGTTTTTCACACAGTTCATCATTATTACTAAATAATCCGGCTCTTAGGTTTCCTAGGGCTACTACACAGGCGCCTGTTAAAGTTGCTACATCAACCATATATTCTGCGTCAATTTGTCGGCCAAAATGTAATGCGTCGGCGAGAATTAGTCGGCCTTCGGCATCAGTATTGATCACTTCGATAGTTTTTCCACTCATAGAACGGATTACATCTCCTGGGCGTTGGGCGCTGCCGCTGGGCATATTTTCAACAGCGGGAATGAGGCCTACAACGTTTTTGGGAATTTGGAGTTTGGAGATAGCCTGCATAGAGGCTAATACCGCACAGGCTCCCGCTTTGTCGCACTTCATTTCTTCCATCGATTGGGCAGGTTTTAAAGAAAGCCCTCCACTGTCGAAAGTCACTCCTTTTCCTACCAATACGATCGGTGCAGTTTTGGGATTGGGGTGCCCAGAATGCTTTAATATGATAAAGCGGGCTGGTTCTTCACTTCCCTGGGAAACTGCCAGAATGGCAGCCATTCCTTTTGCTTCCATTTCTGATTCTCCTAGAATATCTACTTCTAGGTGACATTGTTCCCCGGTTTTTTTAGCAAATTCAGCCAGTTGAGAAGGACTAAAACAGTTAGCCGGTTCGTTTACTAGACTTCTTGCTAAATTAGTGGCTTCGGCTAAAATTTCACCTCTCTCCAAAGCGGTTTCTATTTGGCTGACTTCTACGTGTGCATCAGTCACAAAGAGGATTTCTTCAATGAAGTTGTTGGGTTTTTCCTCAGTTTTATATTCGTCTCCATTGTAAGTGGATAAGATTGCCCCTTCCACTATTGCTTGTGCGGCTAAAGTGGATTGAATATGACAGCGGTCAACAATAGCTATTTTCTTTAGATTGCAGCCTTTGATTTTTCCAACAGCCTGCATAGTCAGTTTGCGTATGGAATAAGAATCGCAACTCTCATTTTTTCCTGCTCCTAGAAGAATTAGTTGGGCTGCCTTGAGTTGTTTTGGTCGGTAGATGACTACTGTTTTACCTGGTTTGGCTTTCCATTCTTTTGTGTTTTTGAACTCCTGCAGTAACCCAGAGAGCACTTTATTGAGTTTCGAAGCAAAGCTTGCTGACATATCTTCGTCTTCGAATACAGGTATGATCAGAGCATCGCATTCAACGGTTTCCCAGCTTGATTGGATTAATTGAGTTTTCATAGTTTTTCTACTTATTGTCCAGATACTCCTGTTCAAGACAGGTATAAAATAGTAATCAGGCCTTCTTTATTTCCATTTCGATTTCTCTCTGAATTGTCTTACGTCGCGCTTGTTCACGTTTATCATAAAGTCGCTTACCACGAGCTAGAGCAATCTCAATCTTGATTTTACCATCCTTGAAGTAAATAGAGAGAGGAACAATTGTGAGGTTTGTTTTAATTGTTCTTCCTATCAGTTTGTTAATTTCTCGGCGATGAAGAAGGAGCTTTCTAATTCGCATGGGATCATGTTGTAAGGTGCCTCCGTGAGAATAAAGACTGATGTGACAGTTTTTTAACCAGAGCTCATTGTTTTTGATTTGAGCGTAACTGTCTACGAGGCTTACTCTGCCTTCGCGGATAGCTTTGACTTCAGAACCATGTAATACAATACCTGCTTCATAGCGATTAACGATTTCATAATTATGAAATGCCTTTTTATTTTTCACAACGATCTGTTCAGGCATAGTTAAATCCTCAGATATGATTCAAGTGCGCTTTCCCAAGGTCTGAGTAGTGGTATTCCCTCCAACTCCAGTAAATAGTTATGGAGAACGGAATAGGGAGGACGTTGAGCAGATGAGAAATTTGAGCTAGAGATTGGATCGATCTGCACATTGATTCCACTAAGAGAAACAATCTTACAAGCAAATTCATACCAGGAGCAATCCCCTGAATTTGTGGCATGATAGGTACCTTTTTTTCCTGCTTCAACTAAGTAAAGCGTAAGGTAGGCTAGGTCGGAAGTAAATGTTGGACTCCCCCGTTGATCATCCACAATTTGTAATCGTTCTTTTTTTTGGGATTTTTGCAGTATTTTTTTGACAAAGTGAGTCCCTCCAGATCCAAAAAGCCAGCTAGTACGCACAATTAGATGGGAAGGGCACAGGGATCGAACAAACACTTCCCCAGCCAGCTTAGATCGTCCATACTCATTTATGGGGCCAGTTAAGTCCCATTCGTGGTAGTGACGATTGAGATTGCCATCGAAAACGTAGTCTGTGCTGTAGTACAAAATATTACATTGATTTTCAAAAGCCGCTTTAGCTACGTTACGAGTTCCGAAAGCATTAACCTGATGGGCCGCAGAAATATTCGATTCGGCGTTATCAACATCTGTGAAAGCTGCTGGGTGGATAATCCAATCCGGTTTCAGATCGGAAAATAGTGTTTGAACGGCCGATAGCGAAGTGATATCCAAGTCCTTTGATGAGAGCGCCCATATTTCATGTTTAGAGAACGCCTTACACAAAGCTTGGCCTAGCATGCCATTAGCGCCAGTAACAGCTATTTTCATTTTTATCAGTAAGTGTCCGTGTTGTGTTTCTTATTTTTCATATTGTGTCATTGGCAGATTGCGATAGTTTAAAGATTTTTTAGGGTAGTATCTCGTTCTTCATACATTTGTTGATAGTAACTGCGATAATTTCCACTGAGAACATTTTTGATCCAATCTGTTTTTTTTTGGTACCAGGAGACTGTATCTAATAATCCTTGTTCAAAGCTGATTTGAGGGGACCAGCCCAGTTCTGTTTGGATCAGTGTAGCGTCAATTGCGTATCTGCGATCGTGCCCCGGGCGGTCTTTGACAAACTGGATCAGTTCTTCGGATTTTCCTAGAATTTCCAAGATTTGACGAACTATTTCTAAGTTTTGTTTTTCTTGGCTACTTCCTATGTTGTACACCTTGCCAGGTTGGCCTTTCAAAAGTACTTCTAACAGTGCTCGGCAGTGATCGGTGACATGAATCCAATCGCGGATGTGAAGGCCGTCTCCGTAAACAGGAAGTGACTTGTCCTCTAAAGCGTTCAAAATCATCAAGGGAATCAGCTTTTCAGGGAATTGAAAAGGACCGTAATTATTGCAACTTCGGGTAATGATGACATCCATTTTATAAGTTTTGTAATAGGAGCGAATCAAAAGATCTCCACTGCCTTTGCTGGCAGCGTAGGGACTATTGGGTGATATTGGACTTTTTTCGGTAAATTTCCCTTCCTCTTGCAGAGATCCATAAACCTCATCTGTAGAAATTTGTATAAATCGTTTAATTTTTTTCTTCCGGCAAGCTTCTAGCAAAACCTGAGTTCCGTAAACATTAGTTTGCACAAAGCTAGAAGGATTTAGAATGCTGCGATCGACGTGTGTTTCTGCCGCAAAATTAAGTACGGCATCTATTCCTTGGCTTAGAACTGCTTCAACATCTTTGGATGAGGTAATGTTCCCTTTGACAAACTTATAACGGGAATTTGTGCACAGGTCAGAAAGATTACCTAAATTTCCTGCATAGGTTAGGCAGTCAAAATTAGTGACTTCGATATCTTGTTGATTCTCTAAAAGATGGCGTATAAAGCTAGATCCGATAAAACCAGCTCCACCCGTAATTAACAATTTCATTGCTTTTGAAAAATATTTTTTTACTCAGTTATTTTTTAGATCAAGGGCAGACCGTTCTTTCATATCTTGTGCTACTAAGTTATTTGCGTGTAATAGAGAATCGAGTGTTCCAGCATCAGTCCACCATCCTTCTAGTATGTCATAGGTCATTTCTTTCCATTCGATATAGCGGTTGTTAACATCGGTAATCTCTAGTTCCCCACGCTGAGAACGTTCGATACTTCTAATGATGTCAAAAACTCGGTGATCGTAAAAGTAGACTCCGGTTACAGCATATTCCGAAGGGGCTATTGACGGTTTTTCATGTATTTTCACTACTTGTTTATTCAATAATTCTGGCACTCCAAATCGTTGGGGGTCAGGTACTGACTTTAATAGAATTTTAGCTCCGTTGCCCTGCTTCTGAAAGTTTTCAACATAGGGGTGAATTGAGTGTTGAAGAATGTTATCACCGAGCATTACGCACAGCAGGTCATCGTCCGCGAAGTATTCAGCCAGGGACAGAGCTTCAGCAATTCCACCTTCGCCTTCTTGATAGGCATAGTGGAGATGGCGATGGGCGCAACGTTGACCTTTTCAGAGTAGGCGTA
>CAZASS010000054.1:10245-13081 GCA_964487835.1 uncultured Acidobacteriota bacterium
ATATTAATGATACAATCAGAGCTCCCTAGCAGCCAACCAAATTGGCTTTTCGGTCAGATTCTGCTGTTGGTGCTCGGGTGGTAGTGTTGCTGCACATGAAATATCCGATGCATTAAGTCTTGCTATCTACCTGTTACCACCATAATATCTTGGATGCCAGCAGTAACGAGGGTTTCTAGAGGATAGAAGATCATTGGTTTGTCGTACACTGGCAACAAGTGCTTGTTTGTAACCTTTGTAAGCGGCCAAAGTCGCGTCCCTAATCCTCCGGCGAGAATGATTCCCTTCATTTTTTTAGTTTCTCCTTGAAGAACAGTATGTTAACCGAAGTTAGTCGAGGCTAGCAATTGGTAGTATAGTCTTTCCGTTTGATCTAGTTTGTTTTTTAAAGTGAAGTTTTTTTCGACTCTTTTTCGTCCCATATCACCCATTTGCTTTCTTAAGTTCGGAGATTGAATGAGTTTCGACAAAGCAGAAGCTAAATCCGAAGGCTGTTTAGGGCCCACTAGAAATCCGGTTTGTTTGTCTACGACCAGTTCAGTGATGCCTCCGACATTAGTGGCTACAACTGGTAGTCGGTTGGCCATTGCAACTAGAATGGCTGAACTCAGTCCTTCAGAAAGAGAGGGTAGACAGAAGATGTCAAAGTTTTTCATCAAAGATTCACTGTCGGAACGAAATCCAGTAAAAATGATGTTGTTTCCCAGTCCCAGTTGGGTAGCTTTTTGAGACAGTTCTGATGATAATTTGCCATCACCGACCAAGACGAAAGCAATATTGGGGAATTGAGGTATGAGTTCAGCAGCAGCCTTTAGAAGAATGCTATGGCCTTTTTCGGAGCTCATATGAGCTACGGTACCGATAATTAAGTCATGTTTGGTTTTGATAGGTGAAGGTTTTTGGATATCTATCCAATTTGTGTCCACTCCTTCATATATTACTTTGATCTTTTCAGGATAAATGCCACACCGTAGCAAAGTGGTTTGGATGCTGGTTGAAACTGTGACAATTTGTTCTTGGGACCAGTTGTATTTAAGGCGACTTAAAGCTGATTTAAGGGGGAAATTAACACGTCTAGAAGTAATCCTAATGGGGATTCCACATAGCTTAGAGACGAGACCCGCAGCAAACACTACTGTGGGGGTATTAGAATGAATTATATCAAATTTTTTTTTGTATAAGATTTTCCAAAGTCGAGTTAAAGCAAGGGGGCTTAATTCGAAAGACTGTTGGAAAGTTATGGTAGAAATATCTGCTTCCTGAGCTTTTTGTTTAAGTATGGAATTGGAAGGCGTTGCTACTGTTACGTTGTGTCCTCGAGTTTTGAGTCCTTGCATTAGAGAGAAAAGCTGTTCCTGCCCTCCTCGCCATGGGATATCACTGTCTACGTACAGAATTTTTAAAGGGCTAAGTGTTTCATTCTTCATTGTAAGAGTCGTAAGGAAATTGGATATGTTTTTTTGATTGCATTTCCCACGCTTTTAGATATTTAAATAATGTTGAAAATGCAGCTAAGAGAGAGACAAATAGGCCAGGAAGGCCATCAAGAAAACCGAATCTTACCAAGTAGTTTTTTAAGAATATCGCAGGTGGGTAAAATCCAATATGAGTCCAGTAAACTTTTTTGCCACTATCCAAGTAATCTTGAGCTGCCAGTGTAGAAAAATGTTCAAGTTGATGAAGATATTCGGAAAAGGAAGAATAGGTGTAATGATACAGCTGTCCCTTAAGTCTTCCCGGGGCCTCTGATGTCCGGAAAGATTCGTCGACTCGACCTTCTTCCCAACGTCCTGACGACTTAGTAAATAGGCGTAATTGCCAATCAGGATACCAAGTCGTATGGGATATCCAACGTCCCATAAAAAAGGTCTTGCGGGCTATGCGATAGCTTTGGAATTTACTCGCTTGATTTTTCCACTCAAGTATTTCTCTTTTCAGCTCAGCACTGAGCATTTCATCAGCATCCAGACTTAGTATCCAGTCGTGAGTAGCCTGTTCCGTGGCAAACTGTTTTTGGGCACGATAACCTTCCCACGATTTTTCAATAACGCGATCTGTGTATTGATGACAAATTTCAATAGTAGAGTCTGTGCTACGGGAATCAACGACGATGATTTCATCACTCACACCTCGGAGACTTTTGAGAGCGTGTTCAATTTTTTCTTCTTCGTTATGAGTGATGAGGATTGCAGAGATCTTTTTCACGCTTGGTATTCACCTTGTACTGAGGATGTTTTTGGATAACATCCTTTTGATTATAGTAAATCTGAATCGGTGCCGAGTTATAAAAACATTTTAGCAGGTGTGAGACCTCTACATCAGATTTGCAAATTTGTTGGGCTTCTATTTTTCTTAGTTTCCACACTTTATCTAAGCAGGATAGTGCTCGAAAAAAGGAAAGATAGAAGCCAATATCTAGAACAAAAATACGGGTTAGAAGAAGTATGTTTAGCATTATTAAATGACGAATTAAATAACTAGGAGAACTAAGATTAATCCAGTGAAAGAGTAAGCGGTTACGCATGGAGACTTCTTCTACTAGGTTTTTACGAAAATTGGTTTTGATGGTTGCACTGGTTCGATGATGGGCAATGCTATGTGGTTCGTAGCGAATTTGCCAACCTCTTTTCCAGCCTCGGTAAGACAAATCAACGTCTTCCCAGTGGAAAGGAGAAAGGAGTTGGTTAAATCCACCCAGAGATTCTAGTTTTTCCCGGTTGTAGGTAGCAAAACCACCGACAGCATAAACAGACAATAGTTGTTGTTTTTCAGTCCAATTGTCAGCTGAAGAATCGGAGATGTCGTAGTTAAAATATACGCTCCAAAAACCTCGTCG
>CAZASS010000055.1:0-675 GCA_964487835.1 uncultured Acidobacteriota bacterium
CATGCATGAGCCTCCCTCTATGGCAAGAGGGTCAGAGTTGATTATTCAGCCAGGAATGGTTTTGACAGTAGAGCCTGTCTTCTGGGACCGGCCCGAAGGTAAGGTGGGGAATTTTGCTTTGGAAGATGTGGTTGTGGTAACTGAGGAAGGGCATGAGGTTCTCAGCCTATTTCCAAAGGATCTCCACATTATTCCGGTGTGATCTAGATCATAGATGGTCTAATTTTTTAGTGATTTTGAAAAGAGGAGGTTTGTTATGCCAACAGTCAGAATTGAAATGTGGTCTGGGCGCACTCTCGACCAGAAGCGTTCTTTGGTCCAACTAGTCACCAAAGCCGTTGTGGAGGCTTTAGGTGTTCCATCTAAAACAGTCATTATTAAACTTGCAGAAAATGAGAAATCTAACGCAGCTCGTGGAGGAATATTGCGTAGCGAAGAATAGATAGAGTTGAGCGGATAAGGGTAAGCGGTTAATGATCTTTAAGTCCTAATAGGACAGTGTTGGCCCATAGAAACAAGAGGATTGGTTTGAGATTAATTAGTAGCGGTTTTGTACTGATTTTGTTGATGGGATTGTCGCTAATATCTAGTGATTTATCGACTCCAAGATCGGAATTGTCTAGAGAGCGCAATGGAATACAGGGTGAATTTTTGGACCATGATACTCGACTGCCC
>CAZASS010000055.1:685-13029 GCA_964487835.1 uncultured Acidobacteriota bacterium
CCACTCCAGCTCAGTGTGGGACGCTCGTCGTGCCGATACAATTTGGTGAATCTTTAAACTAATTGTCGAATTTCGCACCATAATGTCTATATAGGTACAGTGTAATACAGGGTTAATTTTTGTACCCTGATACTCGACTGCCCCAAATCAAAATTTTAGCTCCAGCAGCCAGTTATGATACACGCCGCTGGGAAGCAGTACTTTTGATGGCTACTGTTTGGCAGGATTTAGGGTTCGATGTTGATTTAAGAGGGTTCCCAGATCTATTTACCCTTTTAGCTGACGTTTCTTCCGAGCCCTTTAATTGGGATGCTTACGTATCCGGTTATGTTGGAAGACCCCAACGGCTTGATCCTGATGAGTTTCTGTTTCGACCCTTTCACTGTTCCGGAATCCAGGATCATGGTCCCAATATAGTGGGTTATTGCAATCCAGACTACGATTCTATAGTGGAGGCACAGCGTGCCACACTGGACCAGGAAGCTCGGCGAATCTTAGTCTACAAGGCACAGGAAATTTTAGCCCATGATGTTCCTATGATTACTCTTTTTCACAGAAGAGAGGTACTGGCTTACAACCAAGCTGATTTCGAAGGCTGGACTCCGGTGGTGGGACGGGGTCTTTGGAACCTATGGAGTATGATTCGAGTAAAGCCTAAGACTACTAATCGAACCTTGAAGGCTGGCTGGGCTACTGACATGGGCACCCTAAATCCCTTAGCGTTAGGACCGGCTTTTGAGCCTTTGCAGTGGACTTACGATACCTTAGTCCGCATTGGGCCAAACGGTACACCTGTGCCTTGGGCGGCTAGTGATTGGAAGATAATTGACGATACCACGGTGGAGATTACTCTGAGAAAGGGTATGAAATTTCACGATGGTGAACCGGTAACGGTGCAGGATGTAAAATTTAGTTTTGATTTTATAAAAAAGCATGGCACGGCAGGGTTTTTTCCAGCTGCCCTATCACCGGTTGATAGGGTTAGTATTATCAACGAAAATGTTCTTCGTTTTAAGTTGTTTAAACCGTTTGCTCCTCTTTTTTTTACTACCTTCTCTTTAGTCTATATTTTACCTCAGCACATATGGGAGAACATTGTGGTTTTTGAGGGAATTGATTCTCCGGCTAAGTGGAATAATGCCAACCCAGTGGGAAGTGGACCTTTCAAGCTTGCCTATCATCGTCGTGGGGAAGAACTTCTATTAGAGTCCAATAAAGATCACTTTGATCCCCCTCAGGTAGACGCTCTTTTAATTGTATCTCATTCCAATATTGATGGAGTCTTTGCTTCCCTTATGAATGGTACAGTTGATGTGCCAGATCGTAGTATTTCTGCTCTTAATGTTCCCGAAGTTCGAGCAGCCCCTCATCTGGGATTGACGGATACCCCTGACCATGGAGTTTTTTTTCTGGGATTCAATTTGAGACGGCCTCCATTTAATGATCTTCAGGTGCGAAGGGCTTTAGCCCATACTCTGGACCACAAGACAGTAGTTGAAGCGGTATTAGGTGGATTTGGGGAACCAGGACAGGGAGTGATTGCTCCCTCTAACAAGTTCTGGCACAATCCGGCATGGGAAAAGTGGTTTGTGGAGGATTATCAATTTGATAGGGTGGCGGCACGCCGTATTTTACAAGAGTCTGGCTATCGCTGGGATGAAGAGGGCAAACTTCATTATCCTATCGACGGGCCCCCTGTTCCCTGATTAAAAACTAGATTGCTCTGTTCTCCTGGTGCGTCTTTTGAGAGTAAATAGCGAGGAACACAATGTATTGGCGTTTTCTTATACGGCGCGTAGGAACTCTTGCAGTAAATTTTTGGATTGTTGCCACACTTACTTTCTTAATGTTCCGACTCTTGCCGGGAGATCCTACTGCTATTTTGTTAGATCCTCTTATGGATGCAGAGGTGCGCGAGTCTGTTCTTCAGAGATTTGGTCTAGATCGTCCTTTACACGAACAATATATTTTGAATCTCAATAACCTTGTACATGCCGATTTTGGTTGGTCGTTCTTTTACAATCGTCCAGTTTCAGAGATTATTTGGGATTTTCTTCCTAACACGCTGGTTTTGGGATTCTCTTCTCTGATTCTGGCTTATGGCATAGGAATTTTTGGAGGAGCATTTCTAGCTTGGAAACGTAATACCTGGTTGGGTAACTGGGGCACTTTGGTTCCACTGATTTTTCGTTCGGCTCCTGTGTTTTGGACAGGTATGGTGGCTTTAATGTTCTTGTCCTATCGTTGGGAATTGTTTCCACACGGTGGACTGCGAAGTCCTGGGTATCAAACCTTGGGGTTGCTGGATAAATTTTTGAGTCTTGATTTTCTCCACCATTTGGCCTTGCCAGCTGGTATTTCCGCACTTTATCTCATGGGCATACCCATGCTGTTGACTCGTACCAGCATGTTGGATGTTTTTGGTGAAGACTTTGTGGAGTTAGCGCGTGCGCGTGGTTTTTCTGAATTAAGGGTGATTTTAGTCCATGTGCTTCGCAATGCCCTACTTCCGGTTATAACGGCTTCAGCGGTTGCTGTTGGATTAATGATAGGAGGAAATATTGTAGTCGAATTTGTGTTTTCTTGGCCAGGGATTGGACGTCAAATTGTTCTGGCTACTCAGAATAGAGATTTTCCAATGGCACAAGGGATTTTTTTAGTGGTTGCTTCCACAATGATGATCGTTAATACCTTGGCTGATATGGCCTATGCTTATTTAGATCCTCGAGTGGTATATAAGTGAGATTGTCAAGATGATTAGATCCAAATTGTCTCGATGGATTCTTTTGCTTTCCGTCAAACAGCTATTGGGGTTGGTGATTCTCGTTATTTACATTCTAATTGCATTAGCAGCTCCGATCCTCATGACTCATGATCCTTGGGAAATTAATCGTAGTGAGCAAGGACTAGTCGTCAGGCTACAACCCCCTTCGACAAACCATTTACTAGGAACTACTCATATGGGAAGAGATGTTTTTTCTCAGCTTGTCATCGGCACCAGAGCCACTTTGTTGGTGGGTATTATTGCTGCTTTTTGTGTCACCTTAATTGGGACCAGTGTCGGTTTGATCAGCGGATATTTTGGGGGCTGGGTTGACGAGATAATGATGCGCGTAGTTGATATTGCTTATTCTATTCCCTTTGTGCCTTTTATTATCATCCTGGTTACACTTCTAGAGCCCTCTTTGTGGAATATTATCTTAGGAATAGTCCTTCTTTTTTGGCGTTCTCCAACGCGTGTCATCCGTTCTCAGGTACTTACCCTTAAGACCCGTCCATTCGTCAAGGCAGCCAAGGTGGCTGGGGCCGGAGATTGGAGAATTATTTATACCCAGATTGCTCCTAATATTCTCCCATTAGCTTTTCTCTATATGACTATTAGTGTGGGTTGGGCGGTGGTGACTGAGACTAGTGTGAGTTTTTTGGGACTAGGGGATCCTCTAGTTATCAGTTGGGGCCAAATGCTTAATTTGGCTTTTTTATCGGGAGCTGTCAGGCATGCTTGGTGGTGGATTGTTCCCCCTGGGATTTCCATTATTTTGCTCGTGGTGGCTATGTTTATGATTGGTGAAGCTTCTGAGGAGTACGCTAATCCTAGGCTGAGGTTGCGATGAGTCCAGAGGTTTTGTTGGAGATTTCAAATCTTTCTGTTTCATACGGGACCTTACGGGGTCAGGTTTCTGCACTATCTAACTTTTCTATGAGTATTCCAGCAGGTTCAGTGGTGGGGTTGGTGGGAGAATCTGGATGTGGCAAGACAACTTTGGCTAAAACAATCATGCAACTTTTACCCCCTAACGGATTTTTAAACCAAGGGGAAATATTTTTTAAGGGGAAGGATTTAACGCTTCTTTCTGATTCTGAAATTCGGGCAATTCGATGGAAAGAAATTGCTATGGTTCCACAGAGTGCTATGAATTCACTGAATCCAGTATATAGAGTTGGAGACCAATTGGTGGAGACTATGGTTGTTAGAGAGGGAGTGAATCGAAAAACAGCCTGGAAGAGAGCCGGACAACTGTTTGAGATGGTTGGAATCAAAGATAGTCGATTACGAGATTTCCCTCATCAATTCAGTGGCGGTATGAAGCAACGGGCTACTATTGCACTGGCTATGTCCCTTTCTCCTAGACTTATAATTGCTGATGAACCCACTACGGCACTGGATGTTTTAGTGCAAGCGCGTATTCTTGATCTTTTGAGAGATTTGAAAAAAAAGTTAGGTTTGACTCTGATTTACATTACTCACGACCTTTCGGTGGCCTCTCAAACCTGTGATTTTTTGGGTGTGATGTACGCAGGAGAATTGGTAGAATTTGGACCGACCAAACAAGTTATAAGCGGTCCTTTTCATCCATACACTATGGGTTTGGTCTCAGCAGTTCCCCGCAGAAGCATGTTGGAATGGGAGCCGGTATCGATACCTGGAGCACCGCCGGATTTGTTGCAGGAACCTGAGGGTTGCCGCTTTGTGGAACGTTGTCCTTTTGCCGCAAATAGATGCGCGAAGGAATCTACTCATCTGCTTTCCTGTGCAGAGTTTCATCAGGCAGCCTGCCACTACATAGATAGAGCTGACACTATGAGAAAGGAGTCCCAAGCGGCAGAGATTTGGGAAACCTCTTTAGCGGGCAGGTCAAAATCAATATAAATTTAAGTACTCCAGTTTTTGAAATTAATAAACTCAGCAAGGTGTTTTATGCGAGGGATAGTCTGCCTTGGCGAACCTCTGCAGTGGCAACTGTTGCATTGGACCAAGTCACAATGCAGGTTAATAGAGGAGAAATTTTAGGTTTGGCAGGTGAGAGTGGTTCGGGTAAAAGTACTCTCGCTGAAATTTTAGTTGATCTGCAGCTACCAACTAAAGGAGAGGTGCTTTATCAAGGGACAAGTTTGCCAGATATGAGGTCTCACGAAAGGCGCAATTTTAGATCTCAGGTACAAATGATCTTTCAAGATCCTTACGAAAGTTTGAATCCTCGCCATACTGTTTTTCGAACAGTTTCCGAAGCTCTGGTGAATTTCGGAATTCGTTCTCGTGTTGAGATAATTTCTAGCGTGAAGGAGGCCCTGGAACAGGTCGGTTTGCAGCCTGCTTCTGCTTTTTTGGAGACTTATCCCCATCAGCTTAGTGGAGGTCAGCGTCAGCGAGTGTCCATTGCTCGGGCCATTGTGCTAAAGCCAGCTGTACTAATTGCCGATGAACCTGTTTCTATGTTGGATGTATCTTTACGTGCTGGCATTTTAAGATTATTGCGGGATCTACGGGAGAGGATGGGATTGACTATTCTTTATATTTCCCATGACTTGAGTACGATGAGTTATTTGTGTGATCAAATCGCAATTTTGTATGGTGGGCAACTAAAAGAACTTGGTCCGACTCATCAAGTCTTAGTTTCTCCACAGGATTCCTATACAAAGAAGCTGTTGGCAGTTCTACCATCGTTGTCGTGAATAAGTTTATTTAGAGGAATCAAATTTGTAGTGTTAATTTGTCCTAGAGGTGTGAAAAAATAACTGACTGCAGGCAATCTGTATTGTGTTAAACGTTCAAACAAAATCCCATCAGTATTCTCTGAAACTACCGAGAATAGGCGGAAGTTGTCAGATGGATCAGTTACGCTCGACACTCATCAATTTACGCAGGAGGTATGATGAATAAATCAGAGATGATTGCCAATGTTGCTGAAAAAGCTGGTGTAAGCAAGAGTGTTGCATCAAATGTCGTTAACGCCCTTTTTGATACTTCGCGAGGCGGAGTGATTGCAGGAGCACTTGGATCTGGAGGGAAAGTTAGCTTTCCCGGATTCGGGACTTTTGAGTCACGGCATCGTGCGGCCAGAACTGGACGGAATCCACAGACGGGTGCACCTATTATGATTTCAGCCAAAAACGTCCCTGCTTTCAAGGCAGGCAAAGGCCTAAAAGATACAGTAGCCGGCTAATAGAGATTTCCGGCGCAGTTTAATTGCGTTTTTTGTGAAATCTATTAGCTGATTCTGTCGGGTGGATGTGTTTGTGTGCCATTAGCCAGGATCCAAGGGAGGGGTGTTTTCTTGTCGATGTGGATGGGACGAGGCTCAACCCAAGCAGAGATTTGGCACCGAGATGGAGTGGTCTGTCGTTCAGCCGTTTGAAGAATTTTTTTGATGGTAGTGGCCGGGGTTGAGATCTAACTCTATATTCTTCTTTGTGAGAGCAGATCCGGGTTGTGTCTTCATAGTTTGACCGGATTATTTGTCAGATCGGATGAAAGAGCATAATTTTATTGTCGAGAATCATCTAAATGGTACCCCGGTTGATTTAGTTGTTGGAATCCCCTCCTTCAACGAAGCCGATAGTATTGGTTTTGTTGTTGAACAAGTAGCCAAGGGGCTGCAAGAATTTTTTCCTCATTTAAACACTGCCATTATTAACGTCGATAATTTTTCGGAAGATGGCACTAAGCATGCCTTTCTAGCATCAGAAAGTGGTGACATTCCAAAGGTTTATCTCTCTACTGATCAAGGAGTGAGAGGTAAGGGCAACAACTTATACAATTTATTCCATTACCTATCTTTCTATAAGCCCAAAGTAACTGTGGTGGTCGATGCTGATTTGGACAGTATTCGTCCCGACTGGGTTTACTGTTTGGCTCAGCCAATTATTCATGGTTACGACTTTGTTACGCCTATCTATACGCGAAATGAATACGATGGCACTATTACCAATCATTTATGTTATCCCCTGCTTTATGGCTTGTTAGGGAAGAATGTTCGACAGCCAATTGGGGGTGATTTTTCCTTCTCTAACCAAATGATGAATCATTGGAGGCTTTTGGAATGGGGAAGTAATGTGCGTCAGTATGGAGCGGATATTTTTTTAACTTCTGAAGCTTTGCTTGGGGGGTTTGAGGTAGCCCAAGTGGTTTTAGGATCAAAGGTGCATAAGTCGACTTCTCCTCAAATGGGAGAAGGTTTCCTCCAGGTAGTGGATACCTTGTTTAGACGTCTTTTGGAATCTAAGGACGATTGGGAAGAAGTAGCCTCTGGAACAGAAACACCACCTGTCCATCGCTGTACTAGGAATCTCGATCCTCCCCAAAGTTTGAGTATTGACTACAAGGGATTGAAACGTCAGGCCAGTGAGGAATTTGATGTTCATAGAGATTTGGTTTTAGAAATTCTTCCTTGCAAAATGGCCCAACAAGTATTGGAGATGTTTCAGGCTCAGAGATTTCGGGTATCTAGTTCGATGTGGGCTAAGATTGTTTGTTATTTCATTTGTGCATACGATCGGGCTGAGGATCGTTCTGGACGGATGCAAGTTTTAGGAGCACTGAAATCTTTATACTTTGCGAGGGCAATTTCCTTTATCCGAGCAACTCTGGAACTAGACTACGGTGAATCAGAGAAAAGGATCCTTCGTCAGGCCCAAGTATTCCGATCTCATCGCTCAGCCATGATCAAAAAAATTCATTCTCAGGTGAGTGTTGTTGACCATTCCAGTCACCGTGTTGCCTGATTCCTAATCAGTCTAGAATTGCAGTTGCTTCAATTTCCATAACTAAGTCCCGTCTGACCATACTATGCACGACCACTGTAGTAATTGCAGGATAGGGAGGTGTAAAGTAGAGTGGTCGCAGTTTTTTGATGGCGCTAAATTGTTCACCATCGGTGAGAAATATATTCATTTTGACTATATCCCCCATTGTCCCCCCAGCTGCTTCTATGGCGGTTTTTAAGTAATTGAAGATTCTTTTTCCCTGAGCCATTGAGTCGAGTTGTCCCGCATCAGCTTCTGGATGGGCCGTTTGTCCCGAAATGAATACAAACTTATCTTTTTTCACAACGTGACTGAACTGTCCTGGTTCCGGAAGGTCTGGGACATTAATTACTTGGAAGCTCATTTTGTTCTCCTTTTTTGTATTGAGTTAGTTAGGTTTAATTGCGAATACACATCTGTTTAAATAGCAGTCCATGGGATTGAATGTCACGCAGAAACTTATAACAACTCATTTAATAGAGGGCGAGATGGTTATAGGTGAAGAGATCGGCATAAAGGTTCACCAAACTTTGACTCATGACGCAACTGGTCCTTTTGTCATGTTGCAATTAGAGGCGATGGGGTTAGACCGAGTTAAGACTGACCTTTCAGCTCAGTACATAGATCACAACATTCTCCAGCAGGATTATAAAAATCCAGATGATCATCTTTTCCTTAACAGTGCTTGTCAGCGTTTTGGCCTTTGGTACAGTGGCCCTGGAAACGGTATTAGTCATCTAGTTCATCAAGAGCACTTTGGAAAACCGGGAAAGGTTTTATTAGGTGCCGACAGTCACACACCAGCAGCTGGTTCTATTGGTATGTTAGCGATTGGGGCCGGGGGACAGGAAGTTGCCATGGCAATGGCTGGTATGCCGTTTTATTTCAAGATGCCGGAGATTTGGGGTGTAAAGCTAGTGGGTAGTTTGCCAAATTGGGTCAGTGCTAAAGATATCATTTTAGAAATGCTGCGTCGTCATAATGTCGATGGAGCTGTACATCGGATTATTGAATATTATGGTCCTGGTTTGGAGGCACTTTCTGTGATGGATCGACATGTGATTGCCAATATGGGAACCGAATTAGGAGCTACGACAACTGTATTTCCATCTGATCAAGCAGTGAAGATATTTATGAAATCACAGGGACGAGAGGAGGACTGGAGCGAATTATTGTCCGATGAGGATGCTCGGTACGATATTAATGAGGAAATCGATTTAGCTCAGTTGGAACCATTAATTGCCAAACCTTGCAGTCCAGGAAATGTAGTGCCAGTTAGAGAAGTTCAAGGGATTCCAATTTACCAGTCTTATATTGGTTCTTCAGCTAATCCTGGATATCGTGATTTAGCGGTTGCTGCACAGATTGTAGAAGGGAAACAGATTAGTGCGAATGTTTCCTTTGATCTTAATCCATCCTCCCGTCAGGTTCTGGAAAATCTGGTCAGAGATGGACATCTTATTTCCCTGATACGGGCAGGTGGTAGAATTCACCAGGCCGGTTGCAATGGTTGTATTGGAATGGGCCAGGCTCCTGCTACAGATCAAATCAGTCTCCGTACGGTACCTAGAAATTTTCCTGGTCGTTCTGGAACACCGGAAGATCAAGTTTATTTAGTTAGTCCAGAAACGGCTGCAGCCTCAGCACTTGCTGGTGTAATTACCGACCCGCGGGAGTTGTTAATGGACTACCCTAGAATCAAGGATCCTGAATTTCCAAGTCTTAACAGAGGTGTTCTAGAGCCTCCCTTAGCCCTTAAGGAGGCTGTCAACATTGGGCTGCGCAAGGCAGCTAATATTGTTAGTTTCCCTCAATTTGATCAAATGCCCGACTTTTTGAAAATTCCGGTTCTGTTGAAGGTAAATCATGATCTTTCAACCGATGAAATTTTGCCTGCGGGGCCACAATTTTCTCCTTACCGTAGTAATATTTTGAAGAGTAGTGAATTTGCTTTTGCTAGGGTGGATACATCTTATCCTGAGCGAGCTTCTAAGTTAAAAGATCAAGGAGGACATGTAGTAGTAGGAGGGCAGAACTACGGTCAGGGTTCCAGTAGAGAACATGCGGCCTTGGCTCCTAGTTTTTTAGGTCTTCGAATTATAATTGCAATAAGTTTTGGACGAATTCATTGGCAAAATTTAATCAATTCTGGAGTTTTGCCACTAGTCTTTAAGGATCAATCTGATTACCAGAAGATTGAGCAAAATGATCTTTTAGAATTTAGGGATCTCCGCAACAAAATATCTCAAGTAAAAGAAATTGAAGTTTCTAATACTACAAAGGACAGAACTTTTTTGACCGAACATAAACTATCAGACAGACAGATTGAAATTTTATTGGCTGGAGGAATAATCAATTGGGCCAAGGAGTAGCTCCAAAACTGATGTTTGAAATTAATTTTTTGAAATATAGTGTAAGTTTTCTAATTAACTATCTTTTCTAGCGATGGTTGTGAGCATGCCGTATTTTTTATTCCATCGTTCTATGAAAGGGAATGCGAAGAGAAGTGGTTTGAGTAAATAATAGGGCAGACGGTTACTAAAGTATGCTTCTGACCAGTAGATAAGACTGTATTTCAGACTATGAATATTAGCCATAGGTGAGAAAAATAGGTGTTTTTGGAACCGTAAATTGACTTTTTCCAGCAGTATTTCGAGGGAATTGGGAGAAAAGTGATAGAGGTGTCTGGGAACGTCAATGGCATACCAATAGCGACCAAATAAACGAGCCTGCAAACTGGAAAAATTAGGAACGGAGATGACAATCCAACCTCCGGGTCGAAGAAGTTTATAAGCTCGTTCGAGCACCCTTAGAGAATCGGGAAGGTGTTCTAATACATGCCATAATGTGATGACATCGAATTGGTTTTCTTGAAGTTTTTGGGAAAATATGTCGCCGGTGATTAAGTTAATATCATGAATTTTAGACGCAACTATACTCAAAGTTTCTTTCGCAAAATCAACTCCTGTACGTTGCCATTTTTGAGGGTCTAGTCCCCATAAGAATTTACCGTCACCGCATCCTACATCTAGAATATGTCCTTCTGTAATGTGTCGCTCCAGTAGATTGATTTTTTCAGTTTCTCTGCGCCAGGAGCGGCTTCTCTGAAGTTTTCCGGATAGGAAAGCATCAACGGTGTGGGTGGTTTCGCCCAGATAATTGGGAGGGTAGTGATCAATAAGTTCCTTTTCTGGTAGAGAAGGAGATGTCCACCCAAAGCCACAATCTTGACAGCGGCGAATTTCCCAAATTTTCTCAGGACGGTTGAAAAGGCGGTCGAAGCTGGTAGTAAACAGTTGCCAGTGAGGGGAAGAACAGACAGCACAACGGTCTTTCATTGGATATGATCTGGAGCTCTGCCAGAGGGAGTTAGTTGGTCTTTCATCTCCTCAAAAAGACCTAGTAGTTGTTTCAATGCTCTAATAGTGTAGTCACTTTTTAAGGAAACCCAACCTAGTTCCCTATAAATTCTCCTTCCCTGGATGCGACGGTAGTACAAAGATTTATTTTTACCATCTTTGACTACAGCTGGATATGGGATAATGCTGATTCCCAAACCTATTTCAACCAAAGGTTTTGTGATTTCCACATTTTCTAGTTCCATGTTATTGGAGAAATGAATTTTTTCTTCTTGGAAGAGTTCATCCAATAATTTTCGTGTATTAGAGCCTCTTTCAAAGTGAATGAAAGTATAGGGAGTAAGATCTTTAAAAGTAATACGATCTCGAGTGGACAAAGGATGTTGCTTTTCCATGACCAAAACCATCTCTTCAGTGAGGGCGGGATGGATTTCTAAGTCTTCGTCTTGGAACGGGAGGCTTAGTAGGGCTAAATCAACCTGATTAGTTTTCAATAGGCGCAAGATTTCATCATTGGTACCAGTAGCGATGGTCAGTTCAACATTAGGATAACGTTGTTGATATTCTTTAACTAAAGCAGGGAAAAGATAGGTGCAGATTGACATGCCACCAGCTAGGCGTAAGTATCCGCGGCGCAAATGAGTGAGATCGGATATCTCAGATGTCATTAGCCGCATCTCATTAAAAATCTTTCGAGTGTAATGCAACAGTACTTCACCGGTCGGAGTTAAATAGATTTTCCGATGGATACGTTTGAAGACTTGGTCACCCAACTCTTCTTCTAAGAGTTTTATTTGGCGACTGATAGCGGATTGCGATACATAGAGCTTCTCTCCAGCTCGGGTAAAGCTTCCGGTGTCAACAATGGCCTGAAACATTTCAAACTGCCGTATGTCCATGTATCGTCATTTAATCATAAATTAATTGGATATGAAGTATAGTAATTTTCCATTTTACTGATGGATATTTGAAAATAGTTAAAGCTTTAATCTATTTCGCTCTTCTTTCGTCTGACACCAATCCTGTGTATTATTCTTAGTTATGCAGGATCGCATATATGGACGTCTGTTGTTACTGGTAGCTTCAGCTGTTGTTCTTTACTTTTCCTTTCGAATTTTTCAACCATTTCTGCTTTCTATCAGTTTAGCGGCTATTCTAGCCAGCCTTACTTATCCAATTTTTGAATGGTCCTCAAAGAAATTGGATGGCAAGAGTAGTTTGGCTGCTCTTCTTACCGTTTTTTGGGTCACTGTAAGTCTGATTGTTCCTTTTGTTCTATTGGTTTTCTTAGCGGCTGGAGAGGTGACTAACGTTTATGGTCAGGTGCAGGAAAAACTTCAAACAGGCGAGTTAGAAAAATTCGTGGCTGTGTTATCAGATTCTCAGTTAAGTTTTTTGTTCGAATGGACAGAACCGTACGTTAATGTAAAGGAAATTAATCTGGCGGCTAGCCTTACAGCA
>CAZASS010000056.1:0-12795 GCA_964487835.1 uncultured Acidobacteriota bacterium
GTGGAATGAAGGGAGAGGCCATAGAGTTGGTAAAATGCAAAACCATACCTCTGTCCGCTCCAGCTGACGCAGAAATTATTATTGAGGGAGTAACTATTCCAGGAGAACGAGTCGAAGATGGCCCCTTTGCCGAGTACACTGGAAGTTATAGCGCATCAAAATCAGCTCCTGTTCTGGAAGTTACAGCTATCACAATGCGAAAGAACCCCATTTTCCATACCTGTCTAACTGGTATGCCTATCACAGAAAATCATGTTCTAATCGAACTGCCTAACGCTACTCGGGTTCTTGAGGAAGTTTCTCGGATGGGCCCAGACGTACGCGACGTTCATGTTACTGCAGGAGGAACATTTCGTCACCATGTGGTTGTCTCGATTAAAAAACGACATGAACAAGAAGCTCGCAACGTTATTTTAGGCTTACTAGCTACTGGAATTGGCATTAAGCACGTAATTGTGGTCGATGAAGATATTGACGTTAGCAATTCAGTAGATGTGGAATGGGCAGTTAGCAATCGTATGCAACCAGACCAGGACATCATCATTGTTCCTCGACTCACTATGTCAACCTTGGATCCTTCAGTCCCAACAGCACGAAACAGTGCTGTTTGGGGGATTGATGCAACCAAACCGATGGGAGAAAGCAAAAGGTTCGAAAAAGTTAAGGTTCCTGGTGTCGACGATATCGACTACGTTTAAAAAATAAAGAACGAAAAAGGAGACAAATTTTATACTTTGTCTCCTTTTTCTTTTACTGCTCCATAAAATTACACCCCACCCCCCTTCTACGACCAATACACAATGTTATAATGGCCGAATAGTCGGTGACTATTGCATCCCTTGAGGAAGGAGAATTCATGGGTGATCATTCTAACCGTATTCCCTGTGTAATCATGCGAGGGGGAACTTCAAAATGTGTGGTTTTTCACGCTAAAGATTTACCCTCTGATAGCAAAATGAGAGACCAACTCCTTCTATCCATCATGGGTAGCCCTGACCCACGCCAAATTGACGGATTAGGAGGAAGTTATTCAACCACTAGCAAGGTTTGCATTATCGGACCTCCTTCGGTTCCCGATGCTGATATAGATTATACTTTTGCCCAAGTTTCCATTACTGACCCAATAGTGGACTACAAAGGAAACTGCGGTAATTGTTCCTCCTCTGTAGGTCCCTTTGCCATTGATGAAGGCCTTTTAGAAACAGTAGAAGAACCTTTTACAACAGTTAGAATTTACAATACCAATACCAAAAAGATTATTCGTGCTGAAGTGCCAGTTCGAGAAGGTCGTTTTGATTCAGTTGGAGACACCTTAATCAGTGGGGTTCCCAACCCTGGATCCCGAATCTTAGTATGGTTTGATTCACCGGGCGGTGCAGTGACTGGGAAACTTCTACCCACCGGACAATCGAAGGATATAGCCGATGTTCCAGGATTGGGAGAAGTCCCGATATCTATCGTTGATGCCGGCAATCCGTGTGTCTTTATTTCAGGAGACTACCTGTTAAAGAATGGTACTGAATCTCCTGATGCACTAGATGCTGACTCACAATTTTCTGAAAAAATCGAAACCGTTCGATCCGTTGCCGCTGAAATGAGTGGTCTAATTCCCGATTGGCGAAAAGCCACCGCGCATAGTCCTGCAGTGCCTAAATCTGTTTTTATTATGCCACCTACTAACTATACAGATTTAGTAGGTTCCAAAATTGCAGCTAAAGAAATGGACATTCTTGCACGTATTATGTCAATGCAAACTTGCCATCGAGCCTTTGCTCTAACTGGAGCAGTAGCTACCGTAGCCGCCGCTTTCACAAAAGGTTCTGTAGTTTACGAAACCCTGTCTGATGAAGTACGTGAAAGCCGAATTATACGTATTGGACATCCGTCCGGAACTATGGAAATGCAGGTTCAAATTGATAATGGAGAAGTCGGGGCAGTTGGAACTATTCGAACCGCCCGTCGTTTAATGAAAGGACATGTTTACGTTCATAAAGGACTACCGGAAGTAGCTTAACTTAATTTAAAGCTAACCCTCCTCAGTCCAAACCTAAAAATTAGTCCTTACCTTTTAAAAGAGCATCCAAACCAGAGTAATCCTTTAATACATCCAACTGTGCCTTATCCACAACTTCCTCTGGAACACCACAACGAGGGGGAAAAGGCGTGGGAGGAGCTGGCGTGGTCAAGTCTAAGATCATTTTGGTCTCCAGTACCTTCTTGTGTCTATCTGACGCTCTCTCATTGCGATCAATATCATAGTTGTTGGGCATTAAGTGTCCCCCCAACCCATACGGAATAATTGATAGATCCCGATCAGCTTGAAAACGTGTACACATACACCAAAGAACCTCTGTTTCATCAAAAACGTCCACATCATCATCTACAACAAAGACGTGTTTGACTAAATGATCCACTGCAAAAGCAGAAAAAGCAGCTAGTTTGGGTTCACCATCACGAGATTTTTTTAATGAAATATAAACATGGCTACGGCCCATCCCTGAAACGGGCAAGTTAATCATTTGTACTGAAGGTACTGCTTCACGGACCCGACGAAACATACTCCCCATCCTTGGTAAAGCACCCAAACAGGTATGTTCAATGTGAGCATTAAATATGGTCTGGTAAATTGGATTTTCCCTCATAGTGATGGCAGTAATTTTCACAAAAGGCATGGGGCCTCTTCCTGTGTAATAACGCGGATACTCTCCAAAAGGGCCTTCTTCTCTCATTGCTTCATCACTAGTATCAACAACTCCTTCAATAACAATTTCAGCACGAGCAGGAACCAATAAATCAACCGTTTCGGCAGGAACCATTTCCAATCCCTCGTCCATTAGCCCTCCACAAGCATTCAACTCACCTCCAATACCTGCTAGCTTGGATACAGCACTCATAAGAAAGGCAGGGTGATGGCCCACAACAACAGCTACCTCCATTGGTTGACCCATCTCCTTCATTCGTCTCATTACATAACTTCCATGGTGAGCAGGATTACTCATGAATCCAATCTCATCCTTAGATTGCACCTCATGGCGATAAATTCCAGCATTAATCTGCTGATTGTCGGGGTCCTTAACCAAGCACACACCAGAATCGATATAATGTCCGGAATCTAATTCGTTGTGCCATATAATTGGAAATTGATTCAAATCAATTTGATCGTCTTTCCAAATTACTTGCTTAACTGGAGCCTGATCCTGACTCACCTCAACTGGGGAAATACTTGTACCCTCTCGTTTGGCATACTCAGAAACCATTGATTTTAGATCGGTATCAATACTGAGAGCCAATCGCTCATAACTGCCACACACATTGATCAGAAGTGGAAAATTAGAACCTTTTACGTTGGTAAAAAAGATTCCTGGAAAAATGGGATCTAACTCCCTTTTTAATTTCTCAACAATAGCAGTCACTTCCCATTTCGGATCAACTTCCTGCTCCACAACCTTAAGATGATCCGGCATTTTACTGTGTAACTGTTCAAGGTAGGTTCTCAGATCTTTAGACATTTCAGGTTTCCTCCCTAATTAAAATCCCTCCCATGCCCAGCAGTGGCTCAGAAGTGGAAAAACAACGGCAGTGTATAACGTATTACGCATACTTTTCAAACAGTGATTCGTATGTTATTTGCATAAAAATATCTAAAATTTGAAGGCTCCTTTTCCAATAACCTTCAAAGACATCTCTACAAATCCGTTTTCGACTAGAAAACAGAAAGTCCGGTTAATTTTCCTCTCCTCCGTAAACCCATACCCATTAATTTGTATCCACTCCATGTATAGTTGACAATACTTTCAATTACAGGGGACAATGTAGATCATGTCTGCTTCTGAAACTGAAATGGGAGTTGCCCGAGAACAGGCGACAACACCAGCTAAAAACACTACTGGCACGAAGGAACTAACGGTGGAAGTAATCTTCACCGGGCCCTTTCAGGAATTGGCCGGGCGGGACCAAGAAATAGTAACCATGCCTACCGGAAGCACATTGCAAAAACTGTTAAATCTACTGGCCGATCGTTATGGATCCGAATTCAGAGACTATGTCTTTATCACCGAGAAAATTTTATCCCAAGAAGTCTTGGTGCTTGTGGATGGCCTTAACGCTGGCAGTCTCAAAGGTCTTCAGACTAAACTGGAAGGAACCCCCAACACCAAAGTAGAGGTTGGTTTTCTCGGCCCACTTCCAGTAGGAGGATAGTTTAAGAATGAGTACAACTCCAATACCCAAAGGTAAGCAAGGAGACGACTGGATCGTCACCTCCTGCGACATGTGTTATAACGCCTGCACTGTCCAAGTACACACCGAAAATGGTGTGGCAACTAAGGTCGAAGGGATTCCTGAAGTCGGACCTAATTTTGGCAAAGTCTGTGCCAAAGGTAATGCCGCTCCGCTAAATCTTTACAATCCCAATCGTATTGCTAATCCTCTGAAACGAACCAATCCACAGAAGGGTATAGACGTAGATCCTGGCTGGGAAGAAATCAGCTGGGAAGAAGCCCTAGATGAAGTCACTGAACGTCTGAAGAAAATTCGCGAAGACGATCCTCGAAAACTGATTGTAGCCAGCTTTGACACTTATTCATTTATGCCTCTCAGGGCCTTCGTGTCTGCCTTTGGAACTCCTAATTTTACTGCTGGGCCAGCCGGCTACTTTTGCGGCAACGGTGTGCATCCGGTGGCTTATACTATAACCGGTTCCAATGACCTTCATCCCGATGTTACTTATTGCAATTATCTGATCCAATTTGGCAGTTCCAATGGCATTGTAGCTAATGCCAACGCTATGGGAATGACCATTGAACTGGCTGAAGCAAGAACACGAGGCCTTAGAATGGTCTGCATCGACCCCATGCTCTCCAATACGGCTGCCTTGGCAGATGAATGGATTCCAATCCGTCCTGGAACTGATGCTGCTATGGGTCTGGGAATGATGAACGTTTTAATTAACGACCTTGGAATTTACGACAAAGAGTATCTAACAAATTATACTAATGGTCCCTACTTAGTAGAAGAATCTGGACACTACGTAAGAGATCCAGAAACTGACAAACCTATGGTCTGGGATGAGAATGGTGGAGCAATGCCTTATGATGCCACCGAAACCCCATCTCTAGATGGGTCCTATTCAGTCGATGGCTCTCCAGTCAAAACTGGATTTCAACTGTTGAAAGAATCTTTGACTAGTTATACCCCCGAACAAGTTCATAAAATCACCACCATTCCTCCTGAAACAGTCAAACGGATTGCTAAGGAATTTGGCGAAGCAGCCCAAATAGGCTCTGAAATTGTTATCGACGGAGAGAAACTTCCCCATCGACCAGCTGCAGCCAGTTGGTATCGGGGTGTGGGAGCCCACAAACACGGGCTTTTAGGAGGATTATCTCTGGCCTTTTTGAATGTCACGGTAGGAGCGGTGGATGTTCCAGGTGGATTATTAAATGCCAACTCTGCTGGGCCTTTTGGTTCTCCCCAAGAGGGGCTAGATGGAATTTTGACAGTAGGAAACCCCTACTCTCATATGCGGCCCCCTCATCCTTTGCGCACTCCCCGAACACCTCAAACTCTAGAATTGATTGAGCTTTTTCCAGTTTCTGTTTACGCCCGGGCTATGCTATGGCTAGGTATTTTAGAACAGGAAAAATTCCAGGTGCCCTACGCTCCTGAAATGCTTATCCAATGCCGTACTAATCTGGTGGCTAATACCGCTGACCCAGAGGTAATGGAGGAAGCCCTTCGACAAGTTCCATTTATTCTTTCCATGGCCGACCACCACAACGAAACTACTGTTTTTGCTGATATTGTGCTTCCCGACACCCACTATCTAGAACGTCTTGCCCCAATGGCCAGAAACCCTTATACCCAATTTCAGCCAGTTCCTCTGACGGCGGGACATGCTTGGAATTTTGGATTTCAACAGCCCGTAGTTAAACCCTTTGGGACTTCCCGTCATTGGCTAGAAGTCCTCTGGGAGTTGGGACATCGTATTGGTGTAAAAAAAGAAATGTATGCTGCCTTTAACGCCACTACTCACCTGGAAGAATCGCGCGGGCTGGATGTAAATGGTGATTACTCTTGGGAAGAAATGTGTGACATGTGGGCCAAAGGCATGTTTGGGGATGACCACGGCTTGGATTACTTCAAAGAGCATGGATATTATGAAGTCTCCAAAAGAACAGCGAGAGAAGCTTATCCTCGTGCTTTCCATCGTGGACGCATACCTATTTATCTGGAGCATTTTCTGGAAGCAGGAAAACAGGTAAAGAAAGTAACTGAAGAAATGGGTTTAGAATGGGATACTTCCTCATACGTTCCAATTGTAGAATGGCGTCCCTGCCCCTCTTTTCCAAATGGAAATTCCGAGTATGACCTTTTCGCTGTAAATCATAAGTTAACCTTCTCTACCTTTACGTTTTCAGCTGAAAATAACTGGCTTAACGAACTCGCAGAACGTAGTGGAAAGGTTTATAACGTGGGAATTAATGCTAGCACGGCTAAAAGTAAAGGCATTGCAGATGGGGATACCATTGAAATAGAATCATCGTCTGGATCCACCGCTACTGGAGTAGCAAGGCTTACGGAAGGATTACATCCAGAAACCATTTCAATTCCGGGTGTACTAGGCAGAAAAATTACTAGTAATCCTAAAGCACGCGGTAAAGGTGTTCATTTCAACAGCCTGATTCGATACTCTTTTGATCAAATGGATATGCTATCAGCGGCATTGGATGCCTGTGTCAAAGTCAAAATCAGATCACTAAATGGAAAAGCGTAATTAGGAATAAGGAGCTCTTGTCATGACTCGATTAGGAATGGTTATTGATTTAAATTTATGCGTTGGTTGCTATGCCTGCACTCTGGCTTGCAAAGCAGAAAATAAAACTCCTCCTGGGATCTGGTATGCTCCCGTTTTTGATAAGGAAATAGGTCAATATCCGAATACTAAACGCCTCTTTGTCCCTGCACTATGCAACCAGTGTGAAGACGCCCCCTGTCTAAAGGCTTGCCCTACCGGAGCTATCTCCAAACGTGAAGATGGAATTGTTCTAGTAGATGAAAATAAATGTTGTGGCACTCGTGCTTGCGTAACAGCCTGTCCCTATGGAGCCATGCACTTTTATGAAGACAAGGGTGGAGAATACGGGGATCAATTTGTTCCCTTAGATGCCTTAACTCGTGAAAAGTACACACCGGGAACTGCGCAGAAATGTACTTTCTGTGCCCACCGGGTGGATGAAGGACGTGAACCGGCCTGTGTTGAAGCTTGTCCAACTAATTGCCGCATCTTCGGGGATCTGGACGATCCTCATAGTGTCCCCTCCAAGTTGATTCGCCAACGTAACGCTCAACAACCTCGAGAAGAGGCTGATACCAACACCGCGGTTTCTTACCTACGCTAAATCCAGTTGAATCGGTAATCAATTGCGAAAATAAGATCTGGCCCAGTTTATTTAAAGAATCTTACTCAGAGAAGGTCTGTGAGCTATGCCGAATAAGTTCCCCTTCCACCATAAACACAACATCTTCGGCAATATTGGTGGTTAAATCGGCAATACGTTCCAGATAGCGCGAAGCTGAAAGCAGTTGTACGGCTCTATTTACAGTGCTGGGATCGTCACGCATAACCTTTTGAAGTACTTCATACATCTCACGGTTAATATTATCAATTTCATCATCCATTGCCAGCACATCCCGAGCTAATCGTGGATCTTGGCCCACTAGAGAATCTAGACTACCCTTAACCATTTTGCGGACTCCCTCAATCATACGAGGAAAATCTAACGAAACCTCCAAGGGTTCTCGGGCAGAAAGATATACAGAACGCTCGGAAATATTGATGGCAAGATCCCCCATGCGTTCCAGATCATTATTAACTTTCAAGACCACAATAATAAAACGAAGATCTGCTGCCACAGGCTGATGTAAAGCCAAAATTTTTAAGCATTCTTCTTCAATTTTGTTTTCTTTGTTATTTATCTTGTGATCTCCCTGTATCACTTCTTCTGCTAGTTCGGATTTCCTTTGTACAAGAGCAAGAATTGCCTTGTTGGTAGAATTTTCCACCATAGAACCCATGATTAATATATCTCTTTTTAAATTTTCTAAGTCACGTTGTAAATGCTTGGACATAATATATGTTCTCCTTATCCAAAACGTCCGGTGACATAGTCCTCAGTTCTCTTATGAGATGGCCGGGTAAAAAGTTGCTTTGTAGCCTCAAACTCCACCAGTTTTCCCGAATCCAGAAAGGCTGTGTAATCAGAAACACGAGAAGCTTGCTGCATGTTGTGAGTCACTATAACAATGGTATAGGTTTCTTTTAGCTCAAACATTAAATCTTCAATTCTGGCAGTAGAAACAGGGTCCAAAGCGGAGCAAGGTTCGTCCATTAAAATAACTTCTGGCTCCATGGCTAGCGCTCTAGCTATACAAAGTCGCTGCTGTTGACCCCCTGATAGGGTAATTGCCGACTCGTTGAGTCGGTCTTTCACTTCATCCCACAAAGCTGCTCTCCGAAGCGATTCCTCTACCCTCTGATTAAGATCTCCAGTATATCCATTGATAGAAGGTCCCCAAGAAATATTTTTAAAAATTGACTTGGGAAAAGGATTAGGCTTCTGAAACACCATGCCAATGCGGCGACGTACTTCAACTGGATCCACATCACTGGAATAAAGATTCTTTTCCCGAAAGAAAATTTTCCCCTCCATGCTAGCCTCTGGGATAAAATCATTCATGCGGTTGAACGCTCGCAAAAATGTACTTTTTCCACAGCCTGAAGGACCAATGATCGCAACTATCTTACGCTCAGGAATGTCAAGAGACACCTTATTAACAGCTGGTTTTTCTCCATACGAAATACTAACCTCAACCGCCTGAAGGATAGTTTCAGCTTTAGAAGAGGGTTCTGACATTGCCTCAACCTGATCCTGCATTAAGATTTATCCTTCCTGCCTGATTTGTATCGAATAAAAACAGCTGTCGCATTCATTATAAAAAGAACGATTAACAAAACAATTATCCCGGAAGCAGCGATATGATGAAATCCTTCTTGGGGTCTAGATGCCCAATTGAATACCTGGATGGGAAGAACAGTAAAAGCATCCATAGGCCCCTCAGGAACGAAAGCAACATAGGTTAGAGCTCCAATCATAATTAGGGGAGCAGTTTCTCCAATCGCCCGCGATAAAGCCAAAATCACACCTGTCAGTATACCCGGCAAAGCTTGTGGCAACACGTGAGCCCATACCGTCTGCAGCCGTGTAGCCCCCAAGGCAAGCGCAGCCAAACGAATGGAATTGGGTACAGCCCTAATAGCTTCTCGACCAGCAATAATAATTATCGGAAGAATTAGAAGAGTCATCGTCAAACCACCTGCCACAAGACTTCTGCCTAGACCAGTACCGCGCACAAAAAGTGCTAAGCCCAACACTCCATAGACAATAGAGGGAACACCTGTCTCCAGCAAATTCTTCAAGATAAATTGCGGAAGCCAAACCCACAGGAATTGAAAAACAGGCAGTCAAACTAATAAGCCAAACAGTTCCCCAAAGAGCTGATTGTATGCCTGCTTTTTCTGGAAATCGAGAAGGAAAACTAGTCAAAAATTGCCAGTCTAACCAATCAACGCCCTGTCGTGTCACATGAAAAATAAGTATGGCAAGCAAAATTACTCCAGTCCAAGTCACCGCTATACAAGTGACTTGGAATAAAAAAGCACGTCTGTGACGAGCAACTAGACTAGCCTTACTCATAAACTTCCCTATACTTTCTTAAAACTCGATTAGCAATTAGGTTAATAATGAGCGTAATCACAAAAAGTGTTGCTGCTACTGCAAAAACAGTTTGATATTCCACAGTGCCAGCAGGAGTATCGCCCAAACTCACCTGAACAATATATGCTGTCATGGTCTGAATACTTTGCAAAGGATTTAATGTTAACTTCGGCGTAGCACCAGCTGCCAAAGTAACTGCCATGGTTTCACCTATAGCACGAGAAACTGCTAATACAAAGGAAGCTATAATTCCAGACAGTGCACTTGGCACCACCACTCGTGTAGTTACTTCTAAATGGGTAGCTCCCAATGCATAAGCACCATCACGCAGGTCGCTAGGAACAGCTCGTAAAGCATCATCACATAACGAAGCCACCATAGGGAGGACCATGACCCCTACGACAAATGCAGCACTGGCAGCATTAAAAATTTGAGTACTAGGAAAAACCATCCTAATAATAGGTGTTATAAAAGTAAGAGCAAAGTAGCCATAAACTACTGTAGGAATACCAGATAAGATTTCCAATACAGGTTTAACCATACTTCTTGTACGCCAAGAAGAATATTCACTGAGAAAGATAGCAGTAGCCAATCCAACAGGAATTGAAATTAAAGCTGCACCCAATACTATTAGAAAAGTGCCACATAGTAGTGGAAGTATCCCAAAAGAACGAGGTTCTAAAAGAGGAGTCCAACTGGTTCCAAAAAGAAAATCTAAAACTGGCACTTCTAGAAAGAATATATAGGCTTCTTTTGCCAACACCGCGACAATCGCAACAGTAGTCAGAATAGAGATAAAGGAACACAGAAACAATGTGGCCTTAACCAAACTCTCTTTCCAATTTGTTCTGGAGACTCCCCAAGAACTAATATTTTTTTGCGACTGGCTTATTTGCATTAGCTAATAGCAGACTGGTTTAACTTCGACTGTATGACTATTCCAAAAGAACACCAAAAATCCCACATTTTCAAAAAATTTAATTTCTTAATAATCGATCTAGTGCTGAGCTAACAGTTTTGCCAGATCAACTCCAACTGTACTTCTGCCTGCAAAAAGAGATCCAGTTACTCCATTTTCAAAACGCTTCCAAGCAAGACTGTAAGCTTCATCAGGCAATGGAACATATCCTACTTCCTTAACAAGCGCTGGGGCTTCTTGTAAGTAAAATTTCACAAATTCTCTAATCTCAGGCCTCTTTGCTGCTGCCGTACTAACGTATATAAATACGGGTCTAGAAAGGGGTTGATAAGTACTATCATTTATAGAAGTGCTGGTAGGCTCTACTGGACCATCTCCACCATCAATAGGAATTACTTTTAGCCGAGACTTATTTTCCACATAGTAAGCAAATCCAAAAAATCCCAGTCCATTTTTATCTCCTGCAATCCCTTGAACCAAAACATTATCGTCTTCACTAGCTGTAAAATCAGGCCGACAGGCACCCGATTTGCCGTTGATAGCCTCTGTAAAATAGTCAAAAGTCCCCGAATCGGTTCCTGGACCATAGAGATTTAAGGATGAAGCAGGCCAATTAGAACGAACATCTTTCCAAGTCTTAACCGTACTTCCCGGTTGCCAGATTTTCCGAAGATCTTCGACAGTCATAGAATTTACAAAACGGTTACCAAGATTATAGATATCCCATCAAAAGCCACTGGGAGTTCAATGAAATCGACACTATTCTCCTTGGCCATCTTTATCTCAGAATCCTCAATTGGACGAGAGGCATCATTGATATCTATTTCTGACACCGTAAATTTCTTAAATCCACCCCCTGTACCGGAAACCCCCACAGTAACGCGCACTCTAGGCTGCACATAGCGAAATTCTTCAGCTACAGCTTCCGTTATTGGAAATACTGTACTAGAGCCATCAACAGAGATTGAGCCTAAGAGACCGCTTCCTTCTTTAGCAACTTCCGATTGTCCTCCACATCCCACTAATACGAGTACAATCACACCCATCAGCCAGTTCTTTACCATTCTCATCATCTGCCTTTCTG
This sequence comes from uncultured Acidobacteriota bacterium, assembly GCA_964487835.1. Taxonomy (GTDB): domain Bacteria; phylum Acidobacteriota; class UBA6911; order RPQK01; family JADFOI01; genus JAUXKG01. The sequence goes on from CAZASS010000056.1 coordinate 11,780, forward strand.
TTTTCTCGAAAAAACCCTTATCGGCAATAGCATTTTAAATCAACTTATTTAAAGAACTGATAAAGATAATATTAATTTTCAGCTAAAATTTTTAAGCCCTTGATTTTCCCTCCCAAAAAAAAAGGGCCCTGCCTTTCGGCAGAGCCCTTTATTGGTCTCGTACTAAACTTGAAGATCTTTAGAAAATGATCTTCAGTCCTAACTGGACCTCTCGACTGTTAGTGAAGGTACGATTAGACTTACCAGCAGTGCTGTTAAGTGTACCGTCAGGACTGAAAACACTCATCTGTGAGGTTTTCGGTACGTCAAAAGTTGTCCGGTTAAGGGCATTAAATGCCTCCACACGAAACTGGATATTGAAATCCTCTGAAATACCAGGGATGTAGTTGTTCTTTGTAAGAACTAAATCTACAGTCTGATATCCAGTGGTCTCCATGGTATTTCTACCGAGGTTACCCAATACTCCCTTGACTCCAGGTTTTCCACCTACAGAGCATCTAGAAGTATCGTTTTCCAAGCTTCCAGTCGTTCCACAAGTACCAGAAGGTACTAAGGAAGCACCAGGCAACTCAAATGCAGCAGGATTAAACTGCAACACTTTGCCGCCAGATGGCTTCTGGGAAGCTCCTCCAACCAAGTCAGGTCTCTGGACACCAGAACCACTACTGTTACGACCAGTAAGGGTTTGGGCCCAATCGCCAGCATGTCTAGCATACATGGCTTCACCTGTCATGAAGGATCCAATACCACCAATCTGCCATCCGTTCAAGAATGTACCGGCTCCGCCGTCAAAATCGAATGGAAGATCATAAGTTCCGTTAACCTGCAAGGACTGCGCGACGTTGAAATCTGACGGTCCTCGATTAAGTTTCGGAATGGGGGCATATGGTGGGCCTTGACCGTTCTGAAACTGGTTCTCAGTGAAGGTTGCGGAAGCTAAATCGATACTCTTACTAAAAGTGTAAGACAATTGAGCTCGATATCCTTCGGTGAACCGACGGTTAAGACTCATCTGC
>CAZASS010000057.1:0-2558 GCA_964487835.1 uncultured Acidobacteriota bacterium
GGAGCCTCTTTCATCCGTTGTTATAGGAACGGGGAAAATGTTGGAAGATCTTGAATTACTAAGACGATCAGCAGCAGCACAAACCACACTCAATTAAATGCAATCATACCTCATACTATTTGAGGTGCAGTAAATTTCATCTCGTGCTTACTATTTTTAATCACTGGTCAACTTCCCTAACAGTATTCATTATTTCTTTGATCTTCTCCCTACAAATATCCTCACTATGATATAAAGCTCTGAATAGGATGGGCGATTAGCTCAGCTGGTTAGAGTGCCGCCTTCACACGGCGGAGGTCACTGGTTCGAGTCCAGTATCGCCCACCAAATCTCCTGTCATGGAATAATTTATTTATAGTCAGTCGCGTTGAGACGCACCTCTTTCAGTAATACCTTCATTGTGTCGGAAATACCCCCCGGAACAAGTAATCTCTTAAGGAGCAATCGAGCATCCATTCTGTCAGGATTTAAAATCCCCTGTTTCTCTTCCTCACTCAATTTTTTTTCCAATCCCCAATTTAATAAAAATTCACGCTGTGTAACCAATGGATTAATTTTCCATCCCAATCTTTCACCTGTCCGTTGCATTATCAAAAAATTAACATGCGCGGTAATATCCTGCTGTCCTGGATTGATATAAGGATCAGGAACCGCCTGATGCTGCTGATAACACATAAGTGTTCCCTCAGCACGATCCACTGTCTCATAGTATGTCGCATCATAGCCGTAATCGACTGTCAAAATAATTCCAGAATCCATTTTTTGATCTAATTCCTCCAACACGTCGATCATGCGCAGATTAACTTCATATTTATAACCTTCACGCCAACTCTCAAAACCCTCTTTCATGTATTTCAAAATACGTGCGTCACTAAGGCTACCCTCCACTTCAGAAATCTGATCATTGATATGGACATAAATCTCGTACAGATCCTCTCCTCTCGCACAAACTCGATGAACAGGCAAAGCATCAAAAAACTCATTAGAGAATACAACTCCCTGAATCTGACTAGGAAGTTCTCCGGAATTAACCTCGATTGGCACGTACTGGGTTCGTTCAAAAACATGGGGATAATATTTCTTCAAACAACCTTTTATATCCCGACCAAGAACTCCTTCACCCGCACCCAACTCTACCAAGTGAAATGGATTCGGTTGGGAAAGAATTTCAAAGTAATGGGCAACAACATCAGTCAAAGTATGAGCAAAAAATGAATGGGTATGTACGGAAGTATAAAAATCTCCCTGAGGGCCAAGAACCCGTTCCCTGTCCATGTAGTAACCATGCTCTGGATCGTAAAGACAAAAATCCATGAAACGCTTAAAAGTGATTGTCTTATTGTGCCAAGGAAGAGTACTAAACACTATCGACGAAAGAAGGTTGAAATCCAGAGCAAAAGACTCAGGACAATACTTAGAAGAATACCACTTGTGATAGGAATGTAAATACTCCAAGTATCCTTACGTATCCAAATATCACCTGGTAGTCGACCCAGTTTAAATGAAGGAACCAGTACAAGTACTAGACCTAAAACCACTAAAACTAGCCCGAAAAATATGAAACCCTTGCCAATTTCTCCAAACATTTTAGATCAGAATTTGGCCTCCTGACCGATTTGATTAACAAAAGAACTTCATGAACTTATTTTCATGAAGATATTATCAACAAATACTAGCTCCTGAGCTCTAAATCCTTAGAAAAGAAATCGATCTCAACACGAGCTGTCTCAGCCCCATCACTTCCATGAACCGAATTACGTTCGATACTTTCTCCAAAGCGTTTTCGAATCGTTCCATCATCGGCTTTGGCTGGATCAGTCGCTCCCATCACTTCCCTCCAACCTTCTATTGATTCCTCACCCTCAAGTATCATTACAAAAATGGGCCCTTCACACATATAATCGGTTAAACTGTCAAAAAATTCTTTTTCCCGATGAATGCTGTAAAAATTCTGAGCTCTTTCCCTGCTTAAATGAATTAGCTTAGCAGCTACTGGGACCAGCCCTCTTTCCTGAGCCATACCAAGAATTTCACCAATGATATTCCGCCCGACAGCATCGGGCTTGATAATAGCAAGTGTTCTCTGTTTCAACCTATCCTCCACTCTAGAAACAACGACCACAACATATGGTCAAAAAACCATTTATCTAAGTAAGAACTTTCTCAACTGCTGCTCCAATATCAGCAGGACTCTCCACTACCTGGATGCCACATTCTTTCATTTTATTCATCTTTTCAACTGCAGTCCCCTGTCCCTGAGAAATAATGGCTCCAGCATGCCCCATACGTCGACCCGGAGGCGCCGTCTGTCCAGCAATAAATCCGACCAATGGCTTGTTAAAATGATCTTTAACATACTCAGCTGCCTCTTCTTCAGCCGATCCACCAATCTCTCCAATCATTACCACGGCATTCGTATCGGGATCTTCATTGAAGGCTTTAAGAGCATCAATAAAACCTGTTCCAATAATGGGATCCCCCCCAATCCCAATACAAGTACTCTGACCAATATTCCGGGAGGTTAACTGCCCAACAGCCTCATAAGTGAGAGTCCCACT
>CAZASS010000057.1:2568-3448 GCA_964487835.1 uncultured Acidobacteriota bacterium
AGAAATACAACCAACCCCACCCACCTGATGAATATGACCTGGCATAATCCCTAACTTGCATGAGCCAGGAGAAATAATTCCGGGACAATTTGGGCCAATAAGTCGGCTCTTGCTTCCCTCCATAAAAGCCATTACCTCTAACATATCGCGAGCAGGTATCCCTTCAGTAATACAAACAATAAGTTCGATATCAGCAGATACCGCCTCCTTAATGGCCTCAGCTGCAAAGGGAGGAGGAACAAAAATTAGACTAGCATTAGCCTCTTCCCTACTTACAGCTTCATTTACAGTGTCATAAACGGGAACACCATCCTGATCTATACCACCCTTTCCTGGAGTTACTCCAGCCACTATTTGGGTACCATATTCGCGACACCGGGCCGCATGAAAACTACCTTCACGTCCAGTAATACCTTGTACTAAAACCCTTGTACTCTCACCAACCCAAATCGCCACTCTCTCTCCTTGTATCTATCTTCTAGATCTTGCCGACTACCACCTTTTATTACAAAACAATAAGCTAACCTAAGGAAGAAATTATTCGGGCAGCATCTGCCATATCAGCTGCCACTTCAAAATCAAGACCTGAATTTTTTAAAATAGCCCGTCCTTCCTCCATATTTGTTCCTTCAAGACGAACCACAACAGGCAAATTAATACCAATATCCTTTGCTGCTTGAACCACTCCCTCAGCTAAAACATCACACCGTAAAATTCCTCCAAAAATATTAATTAGCACCGATGTAACGTTTTCGTCAGAAAGCAAAATTTTCAAGGCATTCTTAATCTGATCAACATTGGCACCACCACCAACATCCAAAAAGTTAGCTGGACTCCCTCCTGATAATTTAATGATATCCATAGTTGCCATAGCTAATCC
>CAZASS010000057.1:3495-12730 GCA_964487835.1 uncultured Acidobacteriota bacterium
GAAGCTTCTATTTCTAGGGGTTCCTCTTCAGAAAGGTCGCGCATCTTCTCGATTTCAGGATGACGATATAGAGCATTATCATCAAAGTCCATCTTGGCATCCAGAGCCAAAAGTTTCCCCTCTTTAGTCATTACTAGTGGATTGATCTCTACAAGAGAGGCATCGGTTGATTGAAAGCTTTGGTAAAGTGACATAATCAGAACCACCGCTTTACTGATACACTCATCTTCCAAACACAATCCAGTAGCAATTTTACGAGCCTGATCCGAACTTAGACCTGTTGTAGGATTAATATATTCTTTGAGAATTAGATCAGGATTTTGGTGGGCTACTTCTTCTATTTCCATTCCCCCTTCCCGACTAGCCATAAGAACCGGCATTTGCCGACTACGATCAATAACAATACCTAGATAAAACTCCTTTTCTATGTTCAGACCTTTCTCTACTAGAACACACTGGACCTCCCTACCCTCTGAACCGGTCTGAGGAGTTATCAACTTGGAACCAAGCATCTGTTTCGACAGCTCTTCTGCTTCCAAAGGGGTCTTGGCAATCTTGACTCCACCCCCTTTTCCTCTACCTCCTGCGTGAATCTGCGCCTTGACGGCTACTGTTCCACCAAGTTGTTGAGCAATTTGACTGGCCTCCCCAGAAGTTCTGGCGATCTTTCCTTCTGGAATACTCACCCCACTGCTGGACAAAATTTGCTTTGCCTGATATTCATGAATCTTCATTTGGCCTAGAATCAAACATATATGATGACGCTTTTCAAGCTGTTATTTCAGATGATGAAAAAGTTCTAATGATTCCAAAGAACAATAAGCTGTGGAAAAGTCCGATCCAAGCCGATAATTTAAGTGAAAATCGACGCTTTTCAGATGTTCTTTGGGACAGTGATGGTCGAACACTTGTTTGGAGAGAGGAACGCTCTAAGCAAGGTGTTTTGGTGTGCCAGTCTCCAGAAAAACAGTCTCCATACGATCTAACCAGAGACCTATCCGTTCAATCCAAAATTGGATACGGCGGTGGAGATTTTACCGTCTATCAGAAACGTGCATACTTTGTGTCTAATGGGCAACTATATGGGCAATCACTCTCCAGCAATCAAGCCGAACCGTTAACTCCCACAGGAAAACAGTGTTCTGCACCTAGTGTTTCTCCCGACGGCCGACACATTATCTATATTGAATCTGCCAATAATATTGATCACCTATCTCTGGTTGACACTCAAGGAATCTCCCCACCGATCAGTCTAGAACAAGGAAACGACTTTTACATGCAGCCCTGTTGGCACCCACAGAATAACCAAATTGCCTGGATCTCCTGGAATCATCCCAATATGCCATGGGATGGAACAGCCCTCTACCTGGGAAGGTTAGCTCAAAAAAAAGACTCCTTCATTCTTTCTTCTAGAAAAATTGTTTTGGGAAATCCCTCAGGCAACACAGCAATTTTCCAGCCTCTTTTCTCTCCTGATGGCCGTTTTCTAAGTTACGTTTCAGACGAAAATGGATGGTTCAATCTGTTTCTAATGAATCTCAAATCAGGAGTCAGAAAAATATTAATTTCTGAAAAATCTGAACAAGGAATACCTGCATGGATTCAAGGATTAAGAACTTACGGATGGACAGCCGACAGCAAAGCAATTTATCTGCTTAAACTGAAAAATGGTTTCAGTTCTCTAGTAAGATGTGAGATCGAAAGATAAGTAATCCAAAAAATTGAAAAGAAAATTAATAGTTACAGTGATCTAAAACAGATTTCCATCTCTTCTGTTGGAGAACGGATCGCTCTAATTGCCTCCGCACCTACCATTCCTCCCCGTATCATCTCCTTCTCCTCTACAGAGAAGATCCACGTCCATCAATTAAGTTCCTCCACCACAGTTGACTCAGCTTATTTGAGTCAACCTCGTTCACTATCATGGAATTCCCCTACACCATCTTCAGAAAATTTCTGTTTTGGCCTTTACTACTCACCTCAAAATCCCCACTTTGACAATTTAGAAACACCTCCAACTATTCTTAAAATTCATGGAGGACCTACATCTCAATAAAAGGCAGAATATCAGGCTGAAACTCAGTTTCTGACCAGCCGAGGATTTGCTGTTTTAGAACTTAACTACAGGGGTAGCTCTGGATATGGGAGGGCATACTCTCAGGAACTCAAAGGAAACTGGGGGGTCATAGACGTTGAAGATACCTATTCAGCAGCTCAATTTTTAATCAATGAGAATTTGGCTAATCCCAAACAGTTAATTCTAATGGGGGGAAGTGCAGGAGGCTACACCGTACTGCTATCACTAATAGCTTACCCTGGAGTCTTTAAAGCAGCAATTTGCCGCTATGCAGTATCAAATCTGATAACACTGGCTGCCGATACTCACAAATTCGAAAAACATTATCTGGATTTTTTAGTAGGAATTTTGCCCCGAGACAAAAATCTTTATGAACAACGATCTCCAGTTTTTTCTGCTGATAAAATCCAAGATCCTGTAGCGATCTTTCAAGGAGAGAAAGATTTGGTCGTTCCACCCTCCCAGTCCGACCAAATTGTTGAATCCTTGGCTCGTCGGGGAATTCCTCATATCTACTGTCTTTATCCGAATGAGGGACATGGTTGGCAAGGACGTGAAACTATTCGTCACTACTACGAAACAGTGGAATCATTCTTGACTGAACAAATAAATAAACCTTAACCATTCCTCTACTACTCGAGTCTTGCTGTTTGTGAAACATCGGATTAGACTGCTTGAAATACTTGAAAGTCTTATCTTTTGGCATAAATTTCAACCAAACTGAAAGGTTATTGACTTAATGTCTATTTCATCAAACAAGAGGACGGAATGAAAAAACTAATTTTTAAACTGTTTATCTCAGCCCTGTCTATTATTCCATTGCAAGTAAAAGGACAGGTCTTTCAGAGTGGAGAATTTCAAGGTGACAGGGCAGCTGAATTAATGACTTATTTACTAAGAGAACACTCCTACATTTTTGACCAAAAACAACTAGATACATTACAGGAATCATATCGTAAATTTAGAGAATTAGAATCCCAAGGAGTACCCGACTGGCACATGTCCAGAGACGAGGTTAACACTCAACTCTCGAAACTAGCTGGCAAGATATTAGAAAAAATTCCTACATCCGAATGGGTAATTCCTGTCTCCTACAAGGGAAATACCCCTTATCTCTCAAGAAAGAAACCCGTGCAACTACCGGGAGACATCGGCGTATTACTTTTTAAAATCCACTCGGGACCTAAAACCACTCAATTTTCTACCATAGCTTACGATATGGCGGCCCTTCAACATGATGATTTCGGAGGCCTCTCAACTGAAGAATCTGATCTCGAATTTACTGTCTCCGAACAAGGCACCACTTGGGGCTTAGTAAATCTAAAAAATGTGCCCCCTGGGAAATCTACCCTTATCGCACGATTCCGGAAAAGCAACAATCGTCCCCACGACCTACCCATCCAAATTTCTAGTCCAGAACTTTCTCATATTCGTGTCAATGTACTATCTGATGATACCGGTGAAAACACCCCCTCTATGGTTCAAATATTGTGGAAAAAAAATGGTCAGGATAGAAGACCTGAAAATGCCATTGATATGGGACTCCAATTTGATAATCGAGGAAGGGGTACTAGCCGCCGACCAGGGTCTCTGCCAGGAATCCTTGGATCTCGCTTCTGGTGGTGTGTTCCTGGTCCTTTTGAAATGACACTGCCCCCCGGGGAATGGGAAATTATGGTTCGTCGAGGAGTTGAACACATTCCAGTAAAAGAAATTATAAATCTTGCAGAATCAGAAAATTTAGAAAAAACCTTTCGCCCACGACGCTGGGTAGATATGAGAAAACATGGGTGGTATTCCGGCGACGGACACGTCCACGCACAAATCCTCACTGATAAGGAAGCTTCTAATATCATGACGTGGATAAAAGCAGAAGACATTCACGTTGCCAACATAGTCAAAATGGGTGATATTTTTCGGACCTATTTTCAACAACGCGGATTTGGACCTGAATTTCGTGTAACTGACAAAGATTTTGTACTTGTTCCTAGTCAGGAAGGTCCCCGAACTCATGAACAGTTAGGACACACACTTGCTATGAATACAACCAGTCATATCCGAGATACTAACCGGTATTTTCTCTATGATTGGACTCTAGATCAAATTCACGCTCAAGGAGGTCTAGCTGGATATGCTCACGTTCTACACAAATCCTTCCAAGTCCACCGAGACATGAGCATAAACGTTCCTAAAAACAAAATTGATTTTGTAGAACTTATGCAGTTTGGAGAAATGGGAACTGATCTCTACTACGATTTCCTCAATACTGGTTTCAAACTCACCGCCTCAGCAGGATCGGATGTGCCTTGGGGAGGAACTGTAGGAGAAGTACGCCTCTACGCCTATCTGGGAGAAAAACCATTTTCTGCCGACAATTGGTTTGAAAGTGTGAAACAGGGACGAACCTTTGTAACCAACGGTCCTATGATCGATTTTCGGATCGAGGAAGCACATCCCGGAGACGAACTTCGTTTTGAAAAACATGAAAAAACAAAAAAAATAAGAGTTAGAGCAAAGGTCTGGGGAGATCCTGAACGTATGATTCCAGACTCCCTACAAATTATTCGTCATGGGGAGATCTTTCAGGAAGCTTTGGGTAGTGGAGAAAAGGAATTAAATTTGGATTTCGAAGTAGAAGTAGAAAATGGGTTTTGGATGGCCGCTCGAGCAAAGGGCAGTGATGGATCAGAAGCCCATACAACCCCTATTTATGTCACTCGGGAACCTCTAAGATTCTGGAAATTTGAAAAAGCTGAAACACTAATAAAAACTCGGATGGCTAGTCTTGATGAAGTGGAAACAATAGTGAAAGAAGCTATCTTGAATGTTGCAGAAGGAAAGGCTACAGGAGACTGGCCAACCAAACAACTAGCCCGACAAGGTGACCTTTTAATGGTTCGAGTAGAAGAAGCTAGATTAATCTACCAAGAACTTGAAAAAACCTTGCAAAAAGAAAAGCTTTTACGGTCACAGACTGGTAATAATTAAATGGTTGAAAAATTGTCTAAAATCCTTTTGCCAATCATGCTATTTCTTCACTTGCATCCATTACAAAACTTGTGGGGACATGATTTTCAGGAACGATTTATCCAACATCAACTTCAAGTGCAAGTAAGTCCAATAAATATTGATTTACACCTAGAGTTAGGATTCTTTGGAGACCGTGCCGCACAAGAACGATTATTAATGGATCTGGATTCTAATGGCCAAATTAATTTAAACGAAGAGAGCACTTATCTACGAAAACTAGTCTTATCCATTCGCAATAAAATCTACGTCAAACTTGGCGAACAACGGCTTCCAACTCCTCTTCTTTTCTACCCAAAAATGAACCTAATAATTAATCGTGATGTTAAGCCACTGCCTTTAAAAATTACGGTCTCGTTCTTCGCTAGAACTCCTTCTCCAATTTCCCCTAAAACCCCATTAATAATCGAAAATCGTGTTTTCAAGAATCAACCTGCAGTACACAATGTTACAGCCGGTGGTACAGATGGTATGTACGTTAGACTTGATCCAATTCAAAATTATGTAATTGAAGGAACCGACTCTGCCTTTATCTTCACAATTCACTGTCTTACGACCAAAAAGGATTTAGGTTAGACTTTGCTATTCTAATTTGAGTTTAATGGGCACAGACAGTTTGTGATTTCCCCAAGCAATAGCCAGCACAATATCTTCAAGTGGTTTACCAGGACGTGAAAGAGTAATCGCTAATCTATCTAGAGCTTTATTCGCTTCTTTGTAGACTGCAGGAGCTTTAAACAAAATTGGTGCCTGTTCAATGCTGGCTGAATCTATTTTCAACTTTCTAGCTTGATGGGCATCGATAACAGCCAAACTCCAGTCGGATCCGTTTGTAGAACGGTGAATCCCAAGATAGTAGTCTCCTGGAACCACATTATGACCGCCGATTGTAAGAACAATACTGGTATCTAGCACTGTCCAAAAATCTTTTCCTAAACGCCAGACCTTTCCACGAGTCAGATAATCAAAAGCCCCAGATTCATTGTACTCATCCTTCCATTGAGGCCTACCATAACTGACAACTAACTGACCTAATGGACCTTTACCATCTTGATATCTGTACAAAAGACGACTAGCAGCCCTATCATCATAAATTTTAGGGCCATCAAAAGATGTCTCTATTGTCTTCTCATCTGATCCATCACTACCCTTCTGAGCAATCAAAAAAGACGTACATAAAAGAACACTCAACACAAATATGTTTCTACGATTCATTTTCACATCCCTCCATAGCCTCTTTACTTACAAAATATCCTACCATCAAGATCATAAATCTCAATTAAAAGATAAAACAATATTGATTGCCTAATGCAATCAATATTGTTGGGCAAAAAACTAATTTTTTTACTCCCTTCCCAGTTTTCTAATCATTTAAAGACACTGGGGACTCTCGAAGACCATATCGACAATGATCCTTTAGTGCACAACTAACACAAATGGGAGTTTTTCGACAAGACTGTTTAGCATGCTCGACAACCAAAGCATGAAACTTTTGATACAAAGCAATATCCAATGGCAAGTGCTTCTGGAAGAGTTCTTGAATTTCCAGATAATTTGCCTTTTCTCTCAGCAATCCATACCGAAAAAAAATTCTCCGAGTGTAAGCATCCACCACAAAGAAGGGGCGATGACAAGCGTACAATAGAATAGTGGCTGCGGTTTCCGGCCCAATTCCCTTCGTAGCAAGAAGCTTTTCACGTCCAATCTTTTGGGGAAAATCAGGACATTCGAGAATGAGCCGTATAACTTTTTTTAGATATACAGCTTTTTGCTTATAGAAACCTGAAGAACGAATGGCTCTTTCTAACTCTTCAGTAGAACAGGAGTTAATAGAAATTGTATCTACTAGCTCTTCCTTGATCAGCCCCTGAAGTGCCATCTCCACATTACTCCATCGCGTATTTTGAGCAAGGACAGCTCCCACTACAATTTCCAATAAATCCGACTCAAACTTTCCACTCACAGGCCATTGTCCATCTGGCCAACCACTCATGTGAGGATATCTCCTTTGAAGAATCTGATAAATATTGATGAGATTAACCGACATATTAAAAAACGAACCTCAATGCACCGATTGCCTCACTTTAATCGTAAATAAACGAATCTAAAGATTTTTCTACAGGCAAATTAATTTTTTGAAAGTAAAATTTTATTGGTCCGATGAGACCAGAGAACGACCCAATTGACTGGATTGAATCCATCCAAGCAAGAAGGAAAGTAAAATACCAATTTGTAGTGCACAACCTTCTAACGTAGGATGAATTTCCAGAAAGTCAATTTGAACCATCCACAATAGAGGTGTCTCTTTAATCCAACCAATTATTTGCAACTCGCGAACTCCGTATCCCGCAAACACGCACGTCAACATTCCGAGAATAATTCCAGTAATTACAAAAAATTGCTTAAGGGGAATTCTTAATCCAAATTTCAATATACACAACATCAACAATATCAATAATAGAATGCCGGATATGAAACCAGAAATAATTGCTCCCCCTGAGGTATTACTGCGAATCCAGAGAGCTTGATAAAATAACACTGTTTCTACCGCCTCACGATAAACCGCAAAAAAAGCTGCCAGAGCCAACACTAGTCCACTACCAGTACCTATAGCTTTCTCTGTTTTCTTTTTCATATACTCTTTCCAATACTCAACATCGAGCTGATGAATAATCCAAAAACTGACCCAAAAAAGAACTCCAGCTGCTACTAAAGAAGTTAATCCCTCCAGAACTTCCTGCTGTAGAGAAGAAACATTAAATATCATTTGAGTTGCAAACCAAGTAATCCCCCCTAGTACTATCCCAAAAACAACTCCGGAAAAAAGATATTTGCGAAGCCACAGCTGTCCAGCTGCTATTAGACAGGTCATCATCAAACCTATCAACATAAATGCCTCTAGACCCTCTCGCAGAATGATAGCTAAAGACTGAAAAAACACTACACTCGAAATTGTCTCCGAATCCTTTAAACTCTGATGGGCACGATTCAAAAGTCCCTCCAAAGGTTGATACCCATTACTGACCTCAGCCTCCGAAACTCCACTTTGAAGCGCTCCCCTGTAAATAAAAAATTGACGTTCCAACTCCAAAGCCAGTTGTCGATCTCTTTGTTGCAGAGCTGGCTCAATCGGCTCTACTCCTTCCAGATAGGCATCTAAGACCAGTCGAAACGCTCGTTCACGATCACCCTGCTGATAAGCTTTAAAACTCTGTTTAACTTTCTGCTGCACTATCTGGAGAAGATCTCCAAAAGAAGCTCCAGGAGGGTTGTTACGATAGTAGTCAACTTCTGAAGTAGAAATCTCAAAACCGCTATCTCCCATACGAGATATCAACTCTTCCGTAGAATGGGTAGACAAATCATTCAAAGAAAAAGGGATAGGATTTCGGGGTGGTCGAGGGTTGAAATCCTCACGAAAAGTCATTACATAAAAAGCAATATCCCAACTCTCCTGGGAACTAAGAGATTCCATATGGGAGGGCATCTCTGTTCCTTCAACACCAAAGGTTACTGCATTAAATATTTGATAAGGAGCCAATTGATTCATTCTAGAATCCCGAAAGGAACGGGGAGCAGGATCCCAATCTTCCTCCACGGAAGGGCCCTTACCATCTCCATTCAAACCATGACATTTTGAGCAATCCCTCACAAAAATTTCTTGTCCACGTGATAGGTCGGGAACAATAACGGGATGGGAAACAATGCCCAACTGTTGGGAAAGCTGTGGAATTAAATTACGAGTTATACCACGAACTGTATCCCATTCTTCCTTATCTAAAATAAGCTGACGAAGTTTAACTAGTTCCGAAAAAATAGACCCTTGTGAATCAATTTTTCTGTACTCTTCTACCACAATCTGGCTAAATTCGAGCATCTCCTGATACTCGAACTCACTAACCACCTCTCCTCCATCAACAGCAACACCATAATCAGTTCCCAAATACTGAAGCAAAAAAACAAGTTTTTCGGGTTCAATACCCGTAGAATCGATATCTGTTTTGGATGCATTACCAACAATTTGCATTGGCTGTTGAAAAGGAAAAAACAACAGCATCACACCAATAATTAGAGGAGATATAGTTAGTAGTAAAAAGAATCTTTTTGACTTCATAAAACATCTACAAATAT
>CAZASS010000058.1:0-3532 GCA_964487835.1 uncultured Acidobacteriota bacterium
GACTACTCAGTGCTAGCCCATTTGAATCCCGCACAGTTGGAACGGTAATCAATTCTGTTCCAAGATTTAAATCTTCCATCATTCGGCGCAACACCAGACACTGCTGCCCGTCTTTTTGTCCCAAATAGATCCGATCGGGATGGCAAATATTCAATAATTTCAGAACTACTGTAGCTACACCTAAAAAATGACCTTCTCGGAACTGTCCTTCAAGAACTTGTCCAATTCGGCCCACATCAACTCGAGTCTCATAACCCTTTGGATACATTTCTTCATCTGAAGGAATAAATACTAGATCAGTTCCTTCTGCTTTTAAAACGACCAAATCTTGTTCTAAAGTACGCGGATAACTAGCAAAATCTTCCTGTGAACTGAACTGTGTGGAGTTAACAAAAATAGTGGCTACCAAAGTAGCATTTTCACTACGCGCTTTTTTTACGAGAGCTATATGCCCCTCATGTATTGCCCCCATAGTCGGTACTAATCCAAGAGGAGCCTCTACTTTTTTAAGAGCTAGACGTATTTCCGACAGGGTTTTTACAACCAACATAATTGTCTAGGCTAGAATGTCTTCGATTTCCTGAATTACAGATTCATCCATAGAAAACCCTTCATCTTCAGAAGGAAAACTATTAGAGTTTATATCTCCCATAAATGTTTCAAGAGCTGATTTAAAGACTTTAAAACCTTCTGAATAACGACGTGTATGCTTGGGCACAAAATCAGTATAGAGTCCAAGAATGTCGTGAAACACTTGGACTTGCCCATCACAGTATGGACCTGCACCAATTCCAATTGTAGGAATGTCAAGACGTTTTGTAATCAACTGACTGAGAGGTGTTGGAACTAGTTCCAGTACTACGGCAAATACTCCTGCTTTCTGAAGAGCTAAGGCATCGTGTACAAGTTCAAGTGCTTCCTCTTTTCCCTGACCCCGTGCCCGATATCCTCCAAGTGCATGTACCGACTGTGGCATCAATCCGATATGTCCCATTACAGGAATCCCTATTTCAACAATTCTCTTCACTGTAGAGACAATACTCTGTCCACCTTCTACCTTAACCGCCTGCACTCCCCCTTCCTGAAGAGCACGACCAGCATTCTGCAAAGCCTCTCCAGTATTAATTTGGTAACTTAAAAAAGGAAGATCAAGTGTCACTAAGGCTTTGTTGGTGCCCTTCACAACTGCTCGACTGTGATGCAACATTTCTTCCATTGTGACAGGGATCGTATCCTCATAGCCAAGAGTCACCATGCCCAAGCTATCTCCCACGAGAACCAAAGGCACACCAGCTGCATCAACTATTTGAGCACTGGTATAATCATAAGCAGTCACCGCAGAAATCTTTTCACCTCTACACTTCATGTTATGAATATCTCGAATGCTAATTCTACCCATGGCTAAATTCTAAAATCCCTATTTTCTCAATAACACCACTATTTTTACCCAAATCTGATTTCCTGTAACCGGAAAATATCCTAAACATCAAATTAACAAATTGAGAAATCACTCGCCCATTACCTGCACAGCAACCTCTCTACTACGCTGATGATTATCAAAATCAACTACTACAATTTGCTGCCAAGTACCCAACTTTAGCTTTCCAACTTCTAAGGGCACCACTAACGACGGCTTCAGAAGAGAAGCTCTGACATGTGAAAATCCATTTCCATCGTGCCAAGTTTGTTCG
Organism: uncultured Acidobacteriota bacterium; assembly: GCA_964487835.1. GTDB lineage: Bacteria > Acidobacteriota > UBA6911 > RPQK01 > JADFOI01 > JAUXKG01. The sequence goes on from CAZASS010000058.1 coordinate 1,692, forward strand.
TGGTGGTAATCCCGTGTTGGGGGAGCTAGTTTGTTAAACAATTCCTCAAAATCCTTGACGCACCCTGGCTCATACTCCAAAGTGGTAATTCCGGCAGTAGACCCCATCACAAACAGAGTTACCACACCTGCACTGACCCCACTTTCAACAACATAGTCTCGCACCTGACCGGTAATATTTAAAACATGACAAAAACCTTTAGTACTTAGACCAAGGGAATAATTTTTGACCATCATGCGGTTAACATTATAACCCGTTCTTTTTGATTATTTCTCATTTGAAGCTTCCAGAACCCTCTCAATCAACCATTTCATTAAATAATACTGTGCAAACCAGTTAACTGCTGAATTTCTCCAATCAACACAATTGGCAACTAGAACAAAAGTGGGTTCCTCTCTGACTAACCACCATCTTCTGGATAACAGTTTGACATCGATAACAAACATCACCCTGACGACCGTATACCCTAAGATTATCTTGATTAGACCCTTTTTCTCCATCACTATTCACATAATCTCTCATACTGGTTCCACCATACTTAATCCCTCGCTCTAGAACCTTTAGTATAGCTTCAAATAAAGCAATTTTTTCTGATCGTCTTAGCGACTGGACCCCTCGAATAGGATGAATATAGGCTTCAAAAAGAGCCTCATCTGCATAAATATTCCCTATACCCGCAACAAAACTCTGATCTAAAAGCAATGATTTAATACTTCTTTTAGAATACCGAAGACCCTTTAAAAACGATCCGACATAGTAATCAGCAGTAAATGGTTCCAAACCTAACCTCTCAAAAAATCCAGCAAGCAAATCTCCTTGCTTTTCAATCAGAAAAATCTTCCCAAATTTACGAATGTCTCGATAAAATAGCGCAGTTCCCTTATCTAGCTGAATCTGAACATGAGTATGCTGGTCAGGAGCATGCTGTACGGCCCGCTGAAGACCTGTAACCGGGTGTCTTATAAAGTGTTGATTATCCTCGCGGTTCGGATCTCGAAAAGTTAACTGCCCCGTCATTCCAAAATGGAAAATCAAATAGTAAACATCAAGTTCAAAAATAAGGAACTTACCACGACGGCTCAACTTACGTATGATCTCGTGGCGCATTCGATCTCTAAAATCACTCTTTGTTAGTTGCAGAACTTTCTGGTCACCAACTCGTACACTCCGAATACGTCGTCCAACCACCTGTGGCTTTAATCCTCTCAAAATAGTTTCCACCTCTGGCAGTTCAGGCATTACTCTCTCCTTCAGGCAGAACCCATAAAGACAGGCCGCTTTTTACATTTTGAATCCCCATCCCAACCACAACATGTTCCATTCATCCTAAGATCAACACTACACTCAACAACCACACCAGCACTGTCCCCACAAGATGCATATCTTTAAACATATCCCGAGAAGGGTCCTCACCTACCTCATGACAGTAGATCAAATGGAGATAACGGAAAAGACCGTAGGCTACGATAGGCACTGTATAAATCAGGGCTTCAGTATGGTGCCGATACACAGTTACTTGATCAACAGTATAGAGCGCATAAGTAACCAATACAGATGCAGACAAGGTAGTTAGGATACTATCCAAAACCTTATTACTGTATTGGGTTAGAACATCCCGACTACTTTGGGCTGAGGACTGAGTAACTAAAAGTTCAGCTTGGCGTTTCCCAAAACCCAGAAAAAGAGCAAGCATAATTCCGCAAAGAAGCAACCACTTCGAAGGGGGAATTCCAACTCCCAAAGTCCCAACCAAAATGCGTAAAATAAATCCAGAAGCAAGAACAAAAACATCTAAAATTACTATCCGCTTCAACCAGTAGGTGTAAAAAATATTAATAACA
>CAZASS010000058.1:3542-9609 GCA_964487835.1 uncultured Acidobacteriota bacterium
AATAACCGAGTCCTTTTCTTATAGGCTATATTACTTTTGCACTAAAGATTGCTCCCCTAGAAGAATTTGTGCCCGCTGGGTTAGGTCTCATCCTTTTTTTAGGGTGTTCCTTATCTCTCTCCCGATCTCGCAAATCATTAATGATATAAACACCGCTAGCCACTAGTGAGAAGGCACACACAGCCATAATCAAGGAAAGAGTTAGTTCGTAACTATTCCACCCCTTTGCAAAGAGATAACCAGTAAATACAAAACTGTTTTTGATCCACTGGTAGGGTCTTAAAAGACGGATAGTCTCCCTAATAAGACTGTTCCTCCGCTCAACAAAAAAAGTGTCACTCATAAGCTGAGTTTCTTGAAAATTCTTTCGGGCACACATCGAATAATGAACATAATGATTCTCCAAAAACAAGGAATGTAATAAACACCGGCAGATTTCTTAAGCGTTTGACAGGCTAACCGACCTACATATTCAGGAGAAGAAACCCAAAACAGCCGATTTTTCCCGTAGGTCATTGGAGTATCTACAAAGCCTAATTTTAGTGTTATTACCTTGACTCCACACCGGTCTAACCGATTACGTAATCCTTGAAGATACAAACTTAATCCTCCTTTAGCAGCTCCGTAAACATAGTTACTCTGACGAGCCCGATCTCCGGCTACCGAGGAAAGACCCAAAATAAATCCATATTTTTGATCTTCTAAAACATTAGCAACCGAAGACAGCAAAGTGACGGCCGAAGTGAAGTTGATATCAACAATTTCACGGGCTTTCTCTCCATCATGACTATCCTGTGGTTGCTCTCCTAAATGACCGATTGCAAAAACTACACCATCAATTCCTCCAAGCTCCTCAATGGCTTCTTTAATAAAACTTGTATGTCCAACAAAGTCCTTCGAATCTACCTGACCAAAATTCACCTTTGTTCTATGGCGAATTTCTAAATCTCTAGCAGTTCGTTCTAATTCTAAAGAATTACGACCAGCAAGAAACAAATTGGCTCCCTCTCTGGCCAATTCATCAGCAATAGTTTTTGCTATTGAAGATGTAGCACCAAGAATCAGCACTTTCTTCATTTCTGCACTCCACTAATTTTTAATCTCCGAGAAAGATTGGATGAAAAAATGTTTTTAGGATCAAACTTCTGTTTGATATCTAACCACTCCCCGTAACGTGGATACATTTCTCGAAAGGTCTCTGCCGACAAACAGGCATCCTTTCCAAGATATACCCTGCCTCCATTATTTAAAACACAACGATCCAACTTCTTTAAGGAACTAAATAATTGCCTTCCCGAAACCGGAATATCCATAGCCAGGGTATAACCTGGCTTGGGAAATGAAATAATTCCAGTTTCCTCTCCAAAACGCTTGAGAACAACCAAATAAGAAGGAATCCCATCAGATCTTAGGTGATCTAAAATCTCTTTTAAAGCCTTAGAACTGGTCTCAAGTGGAACAACACATTGGTATTGGACAAATCCTTGTCTTCCATACATTCGATACCACTTATACACAGAATCCAGAGGATAGAAAAAACGATCATAGTCAACAATAGCACCCCTGCAATCACCTTGGAAGCGCCTATAATAAAGACTGTTAAAGGCACCAATTGACAATCGATTTAAGACAAAATCTGGAAACTGAAATGGAACATTCCACGAACGCCGACGATTGAAATTAAACGGTGCCGACCTCTGTCTAACAGAAAGGTCTTGAGAGCTGGCATGATCTCCGTGTATTAGGACACCGCGACCCAGATGGCGACCCGAAGCTAAACCATCCACCCAAGCAACCGAGTAAGTATGTTGCTTATCTTGGTCTTCAAGTAAAGCCATGGTTTCATCCAAGTCTTTGGTGCTCTGATAATCTACTTGAATAAACGCAGAATCTATTCGTCTCAAACTTAAAGTGACAGCAAGAATCACCCCGGTTAATCCCATTCCTCCCAAAGTTGCCCAAAAAAGATCTGCATTTTCTTCACGCGAACAACTCAAAAACTGGCCATCAGCCAACAGAAGATCTAGACCAAGAACAAAATTAGAAATAGAACCATCCACATGGTGATTTTTACCATGGACATCACACGCAACAGCACCTCCAATAGTGACAAACTTAGTACCTGGAGTAACCGGTAAAAACCACCCCTGTGGAGCCAAAATTTGTAGGATCCCACCCAACGTCATACCTGCTTCACAGGTTACTATCCCGGTACTAGGATTAAATGATAAGAAACGCCGAATACGGTCGGTTAAAATAAGGCCTCCACCCTCATTCAGCGCCGCATCGCCATAACTGCGGCCCATACCTCGACCAATATATGAATGCTCTTCCCGATCATGAAGTATATCGACAATACTCTGTAATTTTTCGGGTCTATATATACGGCCGGTACTACGAGGATACTGTGCCCAACCACTAAGATTTTTCTCGATGAATTTTCCCATGAAAGCAGTCTAAATACTTATTTCTACTACCGAAATAGACACCCACATCATACTAAACTGGAAAACAAATACACTATTTTCATAATACAAATAAAGCTACAGATACTTAGAATCCATTAGTAACATTATCTACTCTATTTCTCTCTTTCTCGTATCTCCTTTCTCAATGAATCTTTATACTCCTGAGAATAGCTTTCATCTTCTAGATCTGGAAGTCGAGGAATTCCTAGCTTACCAATGAGCCCTCCATTTCCCACCCCTAAAACCCTAGCTGGATTTTCTTTGTCCAAATTGAAATTCTGGTGCCAAGAATTAGCTGGAATAGAAATCAAATCCCCTTCTTTCCATTCGATTTTCATTTCTTTCTCACCGTAAGGCTGAAGAATTGTATAACCATGTCCAGAAAGAATGTAAATCACTCCTTCCACTGGTCCTCTATGCTTAGTGTTAAATTGACCTGGTGGGAGTTCATCTATATGGACTGAAAATGTTTTTAATCCTGTCGCTTCTAAATAAGCATTATTCTCTCTATCTGGAACTCCATATTCCAACTTGGAAACAACCTTATGATTTCTTAGGTCACGGAAAACATATCCCTTAAAACTTGCCAATTTTTGGAACTGACGATAGGACTCTTGCTCATCTCCACTGTAACTAAAATTGGAAGCAGATTCCTGGGCCTCCAAAGGAGTCCATATTAAGAAAAAAACACATGCAAAAAACTTGTATATCCCTATACTTGCATACCTCATAGTTTTTACCTCCTTACATACACAAATAATCTTTTGAACCCTCTTAAAATTCCAACCCTAAGGGATAGTCGCCAAACACTCAATCTCCACTCGAGCTCCCATGGCAAGACCAGATGTCCCAAAAGCGCTTCGAGCCGGTTTATGTTCGGGGAAATAGGTCACATAAACAGAGTTCATCTCAGCCCACTCTTCGATGTCGGCCAACATCACTGTACACTTCACAACATTGTTCATTGATGAACCATTCCTTTCAAGAAGGTTTCGTATGCTGTCCATAACCTGCTTTGTTTCTCCTGTTATTCCCCCCGGAGCTAAACCATTAGAACCAGGCAAACTACCGATCTTTCCAGACAGATAAAGCATCTGACCAACTCTTACAGCATCAGAAAATGGGAGATCAGAAGATGACACACTTTCAGAAGTCAGATACTCTACAAACGGCAAAGCTTCCACTGTCTGTTCAGTCTTACATGAACCTTGTAGTAAAAACACTCCGCAAATAACCCAAAATGCTAAAAATTCTGATAGGTTGATCTTTCGTCTAATCATATCCCCTCCTATTGGATTCGAAATTTTTCTTGAATTCATCTGGAAGTAAATGCCACAACTCGGGTTTGACATGGCTCGGGGACCAGGACTCGAACCTGGATCGGCGGCGCCAAAGGCCGCTGTCTTGCCAATTAGACGATCCCCGAAAAAACAGCTAACAAGCCAAAAATTTTATCCGAAAGCCATCTCGATGTGAAGAGGAGAAACTGCAAGATAAGATACTTTGCCATAAAACACAAATCTCAAGACTTGTCCTACTATCGTTTGTGGTGTCAAAAAGGAGAGTGTATGCTATCTTGGTTGGGTTAGAATTAGTGCGACCCAGGAGGACACAATGAAGAAAGTTACATCATAACTATTACTGTTAGTCATGTGCTTGGTTTTCCTTTCTACCACAGTAATTTCCCAAGACACATATGACCAAGAGTATGACCTCTATATGAGAGCAGACGCCGAAAAAAGCCGAGCAAAAAAAGAAGCTTTACTCGTACAATTTGTCCAAACTTATCCCAAATCTGATTTGGACCCCAACGTCTCATATCTTTACTCTCAAATTTATCAATCACTGCAAAAGTCTGGCCGATGGAAAAGCATAGCAGCTAAGGCAGAGAAATTCCTGAGACACCGTCCCGATGATTCCACTTCTATTCAGGCAGCAACCCAAGCGTACCAACAACTTGGCAATGTGCAAAAACTAGTCAGCTTTGGTAGTAAGCTCTATTCTGAAAAGCCTAGTTCCACTACTGCTTCTTTGGTTGCCACAGCATATCAATCTCTTGGAGATACAGCTCGACTGCGAACATGGGCAGAACGTGCCCTAAAACACAACTCTAACAATTTAACAATGTTGCAGGCATTGACTGTATCCTATTGGGGCACCAATGAAATGTCCAAAGCAGCCAGTTATGCCAAGAGAGGTCTCAGCGCAGTGTCAAAATCCTCACAGGCAGAGACTTTAGGTGAACTGCGTGGCTTCTTTCACCAAACTCTTGGAGAGTTATCTTTTCAACAGAAGAAAATGGGCGCCGCTCTCAAAAGTTTTGAAAACTCAACAAAATATTCTCCTAAAAATGATTACGCCCACAAGCGACTAGGAGATATTTACTGGGGAAGTGGAAAAAGCGAACAGGCCATTTTATCCTTTGCAAAGGCTGTGGTGCTGAAAGGATCCGCCTCGAAAGAAGCTAGAGAAAGACTGCATCAGCTTTATAGATCGGTTCACTCAAACACCAGCGGCTTACCTGTCCTTCTCAGAAACGTCCGAAAAGATATGGGTTTATAAAAAAATAAAAACCGCTACTTAACTAGACTGACCAGCTGCTTCGACCTCTTTCAGGGGTTTTGTGATACCTAGAGCAACCTTCACTTGGTGCTCAATATTGGCGGCAATATCATCGTTTTCTGCTAGAAATTGCTTACTATTTTCCCTGCCTTGTCCCAACCGTTCTTGTCCGTAAGCAAACCAAGAACCACTTTTTTCTACCACTTTGTGATCTACAGCTAAATCGAGTAATTCTCCTTCCCTAGAAATCCCCTTACCAAACATAATGTCAAATTCAGCTTCTCTAAAAGGAGGGGCTAATTTATTCTTCACAATTTTGGCTCTGGTCCGGTTACCTAAATTCTGGTCTCCCTCCTTAATGGAAGCTTTTCTTCGAATTTCCAAACGAATAGAAGAATAGAACTTCAACGCTCGTCCACCTGTGGTAGTTTCTGGATTACCAAACATAACTCCAATTTTTTCACGGATCTGATTAATGAAGATTAGACAGGTTTGCGATCTAGAAACAATACCAGTTAATTTGCGTAGAGCCTGTGACATAAGTCGGGCATGCAAACCCATATGAGAATCACCCATTTCTCCTTCTAGTTCTGCTCGAGGGACCAACGCCGCCACTGAATCAACAACAAGAATATCTATTGCTCCGCTGCGCACTAACATCTCAGCAATCTCCAGAGCCTGTTCTCCACTGTCAGGTTGAGATACTAGTAATTCCTTAATATCAACTCCCAAATTGCAGGCATACTGAGGATCCATTGCATGCTCTGCATCGATAAAAGCAGCAGTGCCTCCCTTCATTTGAGCTTGGGCGATTGCATGCAAAGCAATCGTAGTCTTACCACCTGATTCTGGGCCATAAACCTCAATGACCCGTCCCCGTGGATAACCACCAATCCCCAAAGCTGCATCAATTGCTAAGGATCCCGAAGAAATTACTGGAATATTCGAGTTGGCATCACCACCTAACTTCATAATCGACCCCTTACCAAACTGTCGCTCAATTTGGGTGAGTGCCATCTCTATAGCTTTTGTTTTTT
>CAZASS010000058.1:9622-12552 GCA_964487835.1 uncultured Acidobacteriota bacterium
CCCATCTTCGCTCATAGCCATCCCTTTCCTATAATCTCTAAACATCTTCCCTAATTACCGATGAGGATCACTATACTTCACACCCATGACCTGATATTAATTTCCTCAAATCACTATAGTTATATACCCTCAAACTGAAGTAAATATTAGCGAGTTACACCAATTCTACAGCCATAGCAACGGCATTACCGCCTCCCAAACACAAACTGACAACACCTTTTTTGAGCCTCTTTTTTTGTAGTGCATACAACAAGGTAGTTAGTATTCGGGCACCACTAGCTCCGATAGGGTGACCCAATGCTACAGATCCTCCATGTACATTGAGTTGGAGAGGATCGAGAGGAACTTCTCCTATTAAAGCTAATGATTGAACGGAAAAAGCTTCGTTGACTTCGTATAAATCCACTTGGTCTTCTTCCCATCCAGCTCTCTTTCGAACTTCATGTATAGCTGCCATAGGAGCCATCATAACTAGAGAAGGTTCTGTTCCTGTGGTTACCGAAGCAACCACTCTCGCCATTGGCTCAACACCAAGACTTTGTATCGCATCTTCGGAAAAAAGCGTAAGAGCTGCTGCTCCATCACTGATCTGTGAGGAATTACCAACAGTTACAGTCCCACCCTTCTGAAAAGCAGGCCTCAGTTCGGCCAGTGATTCTAGAGACACCTGTTTACGTGGGCCCTCATCCATTTCAAAACATTCTCCATCATCACTAGAAACCGGTACTATCTCTTCTAGAAAATATCCTTTCTGCATTGCTCCAATGGCACGAACATGTGACTCTACAGCGTATTGATCCTGATTCTGCCGAGATAAGTTATATTTAGATGCCACAACCTCTGCTGTACATCCCATATGATAATTTTCGTAGGCATCCCACAAACCATCACAAATTATTGAGTCAAGAATTTCTCCGTGACCCAACCTAATTCCCATCCTAGCTTTAGGTAATATATAGGGAGCATTAGTCATACTTTCCATACCACCCGCCACCACTACTTGTACGTCTCCAACTTGAATTCCTTGAACAGCTAGAATCACCGCTTTCAAACCTGAACCACATACTTTATTGATCGTCAAAGCAGCAGCTTGCACTGGTAAACCAGCACCAATAGCTGTTTGACGAGCAGGGTTTTGTCCCAATCCTGCTGATAGAACATTTCCCATAATGACTTCTTCAACAGATCTTTTGGATATTCCTGCCCGCCGAACAGCATCCTTAACCACTACAGTTCCTAAATCCACCGCGGAAATAGACTTCAACCCACTTTGAAACTTAGCAATTGGAGTACGACAAGCTGAACCAATATAAACATTCTTCACTATTAACTAATAATATCTAAAATTGAGATAAATCTCCCAGTTAATCGAATTGAAAAGAATAAATTAGCTCGTGATAAAGAAGGGTAAATAGAAGCTAAAGTTGACACAACCCCAGTTGCAGTGGTCTAATTTTCAGCTTCGTAGTGAAGTAGCACTTGGAGAAATAGAAAATGGCTAAGATATGTGAAATTTGCGGGAAAGGTCCCCGGTTCGGTAATAACATTTCACATGCTCACAATTTGACCAAACGACGTTGGAATCCAAATCTTCAACGTGTTCGGGCAGTTGTAAACGGTTCTGTTCGCCGCATTCGGGTTTGCACACAGTGTCTTAAGGCTGGAAGAGTTGAAAAGCCCTCCATTGCTTAAGTTCTCAAATATCAATTAACTGACCTGTCAGTTTGCTCACCTATTTGAGATTTCCCCTTCTCTACTCTGGTTCGGATCTTTCTTCTCTCAACTTCATGAATTCCATCAACAGCCTTAATAGAATTCATAATCTTTTCTAGATGATCAACATCACTGACCTCTACCGTCATATCAATTAATCCGTATCTACTATCAACCGTACTAGCTTGTACATTTACAATGTTCGTTCCAATGCTGGAAACAGCTGAGGTTATATCAGCTAAAATACCCGTTCTATCTTCGGTAGAAGTTAGAAGACGAACCGGATAGGTTACTCCTTGATCTTCACGAGTCCATTCGACTTCAACTTGTCTTTCCGGATTGAAAATTAAACTTTCCACACTAGGACAACTTAGCGAATGAATAGAAATTCCGCGCCCCACAGTTATATAGCCAATAATTTCTTCTCCACGTATGGGACTACAGCATCGAGCTCGATAAACTAGTAAATCATCATAACCCTTGACTTGAATAGCTTTATCGGAACGCCGCAACACCTTATTGACAACTCTAGTAAATTTCGATTTAGGTACTTCTTCAGGTATTTTCTCGACCTGAACCGGATCTATTCTTTTTAAGACATTGCGGCACGATACTCTGCCAAATCCAATCCCTGCTAAAAGATCATCTACACTGGAAGCATTAAAACCTGAAATAACTGAATCAAGCTCTCTAAAATATTTCTTAACATCAAATCCATGTTTACGTGCACTCCTATCAAGAAGCTTTCTTCCTAACTCAATTGCTTGTTCTTTCTGTTTTAGAGTAATCCATCTCCGAACGGCTCCTTTAGCCCGAGAAGTCTTAACAAATTTGAGCCAATCCAACCTGGGATGTGCTTTGCTAGCAGTAACAATTTCAACAATTTCTCCATTACGCAATTTATACTTTAAAGGAACAATTCGGCTATTAACTTTGGCTCCCACACACTCATTACCAACTTCAGTGTGAATTGAATAAGCAAAATCCACAGGTGTCGCACCGCGCGGCAGGGTAACAACCTCCCCTTTCGGAGTGAACGCATACACCTCCTCGGGATATAATTGGATTTTAAGATTACTCAAAAATTGATGTGGATCGCTCATCTCTTGTTGCCATTCCAATAATTCGCTCAACCATTGAAAACGTTGATCATCCTTCCCTTCATGAAGTAATCATTATTTATATTTACAATGTGATGCAACTCCTTCATAGTCTGC
>CAZASS010000059.1:0-1791 GCA_964487835.1 uncultured Acidobacteriota bacterium
ATACCGACCTTATTGGTAGGCTGAGCATCAGGCCGAATCAAGGGAGGTTCTCATATCCAATATTCTCAACATACGCCAATGACAAATTTATATTTAACGATGTTAGATAAAGTGGGTATTCAACGAGAAAGATTTGGCGATAGCACAGGTAAACTTATACTTCCGAGCGGTTAGTTTACATAGAGATTGATTGTAAATGAGGCTGAATAATTATGAGTAAAATGAAAAAAGAATTCTGTGCACTGTGGATGATTGGTTTTCTATTTTTATCAGTAACTAGTCTGATCGCTGCAAATAGCAACTCTGAGTTGGTCGAGGCTGCGAAAAAAGGAGATGGGGATAGTGTGTATTCCTTACTTACAAAGGATGTTGATGTGAATGCGGCCCAGCTTGATGGAACGACAGCATTGCATTGGGCAGCTCATCGCAACGATTTGAAGATGGCAACATTACTGATTGAAGCTGGTGCGAATGTGAATGTTTCTAACGATTATGGGGTGACTCCGTTTTTATTGGCGTGCACGAATGGCAATCCTGATATGGTTCATGGGCTATTACGGGCAGGAGCTGATCCAAACGCCACCCGGGAAACTGGGGAGTCAGCTATCATGACGGCTTCAAGAACAGGTAACTTGAAAGCGGTGAAGGCTTTATTGGCTTACGAACCTGATCTGAATCGTCAGGAGAATCGTCGGGGTCAGACAGCCTTAATGTGGGCAATAGAGCAAGGTCATCCTCAAGTTGCAAAGTTACTTATCGAACGTGGGGCAGATGTTAATGCCCGTTCCAAAAATGGGTTTACTCCGCTACTATTTGCAGCCCAGCAAAATGACTTGGATTCAGTTCAAGTTCTGTTAGCGGCAGGTGCCAAATTAGATGGCTTCACACCAGAGTGGGGCAGTGCTTTGGTAGCGGCAGCAGCCCGTGGTCATGAGAATCTTGCTATTTTTCTTTTAGAAAAAGGAGCTGATCCGAATGCAGCAGACGACAATCAGATTGCTGTTTTACATTATGCTATGTTGCAAGGATTAGCACATATGGGAGGTGTTCCACCTCATATGAACAATAGTGCTCACGTGCATCGTCCTACTCTGGTTAATTTAGTTCGAGTACTACTTTCCAAAGGAGCTAATCCAAACATTCCAGTTGGGCCTATTGAATTTGTGCCAGGTTTGCCTGCTATTTCACCGAAGTTAAATATGGAGGGTGTGACTCCTTTGATGTTGTCTGCTGCCGCCGCTGATGCCAATTTAGCAAGGATTTTGTTGGAGGCAGGAGCGGATCCGTTGTTGACTACTGAGAAAAATTCAACAGCGTTAATGGTGGCAGCTGGTCTTTCTTTCAAACAGGATCGTCCAAGTAAGCAGGATTACAAAAGTGCGTTGAAAATTGCCAAGATGTTGATTGAAGGGGGTGCTGATGTGAAAGCAGTAGGTGAGCATGGATGGACTGCATTGCACGGAGCTGCCTATAACGGAGCGGATGAGATTGCTCAGTTATTACTGGAAAATGGTGCTGAATTGGATGTGCTAGATGAGTTTCAACAAACGCCTTGGAGTATTGCCGAAGGTCTGATTGGAGCAGGTATTAACAATTTCGAATTAAAGGCCTTCGGTCCCCATCCTGATACGGCTAAAGTACTTCTTGAATCGGGAGCCGATCCGTCTATTCCAACAGTAATACAGCGTACAGATGTAGCAATTGTTGAGTAGGGCCAGCATATGGTTCTTGCTGCTTTTATTTCCAAGCCACTTTCTTGTTAGTCTTTGCTTTAGCTGAAGGTAAAGGGGT
>CAZASS010000059.1:1801-3695 GCA_964487835.1 uncultured Acidobacteriota bacterium
AGTTAAAAACTATCTTTTCCTCAAGGTTTATTTGGAAGAGGCCCAAAAGCAGGAGGTGGTACACGGTGATGTGTTGCTGCTTCGTAAGCTGAAGTAATTCGAAAGAGTGTTGGTTCACCAAAAGGTCGAGCAAGGAAGGTAATCCCAACAGGTAATTTTGCTGGGACAGGTCCGACTAGACGTGTGCCACCAGGAGCTTCTGAATCACGCACACGGTCAAATACCTGGGTTGTAAAGCCTGCCGGTACGCTCATTGTCGGAAAACCATGTTGCCCTAGAACTCCCCACGCACTAATATCTCTTCCGTTTACTGTTGGTTCTCTAGGCGCTCCTAATATTTCGGCAGGGGTACTGCCAGTGGGGAACGTAACAGCATCAAGGTCTAGTACTGCCATACATTGAAGAATCATCTGCCGGGTGGCAAATCGGTGTTGGAAGATGTTGGCCATGTCTAGTGTTAAGGAACTGTCAATTTTTTGTAGTATTGCCTTTCTATCTACGAACCCAGCATCTGGACGAATATCAGTAAAGAAAGTTGATTTATTAATCAGGTCTGTAACATTTTGAATATTTGTATCTCCACGTTCTTGGAGATATCGGTTTAGCATATATTTTTTTTGTCCAGTATCAGGAATGGGCCCTAGACCTCGAATTGTTGGTCCACCATCGGGGACAAGTGATGGGTTAAAGAACATATCCACAAGGAGAGGAATATGGTCAGAACTAGGATTTCCCTCTGAATTTGTGGGGAAAAGTTCGGGTAATTGTGTGATAAGAAGCTTGTTGCGATAGACCGGTGCTAACTTATCAACACAATCTTGGAATAGGGCTTCTCCTGGTCCAGGATCAACAATTGTGGCTCCCAAACTTTTCAAATCTCTAATTCCTTGATGAACAATATCGATTGATTCAGAATCTGCTTTAGTAAAGAGTTCCTTATTCATATATTCTCGAACGACCCCGATTCTTAAGCCGTCCAACTGTTTTTCTTTAGCAAAAGTAGGATAGGACTGGGATGGTGTTTGACCTATGCTGAGGGCGGTTAGCTCATCTTTTGGATCGTAACCAGCAATTACATTCAGTACGCGGGCAACATCTTCTACTGTGCGACAAAGTGGCCCAGTTCGAGTATTCCATCCAGCACCGATCATTCCATCTCGGCTGACTAATTCTTGTGTTGGTGCTATTCCAACATCACTATTTTTCCAAGATGTATGGAGAATTGATCCTCCGGTTTCTTCTCCGATACTGCATGTTACTAAGTTAGCTGATACGGATGAGCCAGAGCCTCCGCTTGAGCTTCCTGGGGAACGCTCAGTGTCATAAGGATTGCAAAGGACTCCTCCAAATGCACTTCGACTAATTCCTGTACCTAATTCTCCTAGGTTTGCTTTGGCTAGAATAATTGCTCCTGATTCTTTAAGGCGTGTTATGAAGGTTGGGTCGTCTGGAGGACGATCGTTAGCATAAGGGGCATCCATCCCGGAAGTGGTACGCATTTCTACTGTATCGTATTGGTCTTTGATAGAAAAAACGATGCCGTGCAAAGGTCCAATAAGTTGACCGGTTGAGGCAAAGTAGGAATCTAATTGAGCTGCTACTTCCAATGCATCGGGCATGTCTGGATTATCATCAGAAAGATCCGTTAAACTCCGTGCTTTTCGACTTTCAAATCCTAGAGCAATTCTGCTTTCAGGTCTCAAATTAAGGGTTATTAGTGCGTTGATTTGTTGTGCATTTTTGATTGGTTCTATTGGTCCAAGGATTCCTTCCGGTTGGTCGACGCACGTGCCATTGTATGCCTTAATACGTTCTAAATAGAGTTTGACTAACTGAGTAGAAGTTAATTCTCCTTTTACAATGGCGGTTTGAATGTCGGAAATGGTTGCTTCTT
>CAZASS010000059.1:3705-9533 GCA_964487835.1 uncultured Acidobacteriota bacterium
TTAGGGCCACCAATACATAGATAATTCTTAGGACATGAGTGGAATTTTTCATACTAAGCTGCTCCTAGTTTAGTGCTCGAATAACTGACTCAACCCGATCTATGGCACTTCTTTCGTCGGGAGCCAAGTAAAGAATGACGGTATCCAGTCCAGCTTGTTCATATTTCTTAAGTCTTTCATTAAGAACTTCTGGAGTACCAGTAATTCCTAGCGTTTCAGTCATTTCGTCCGATATTTCTTCACTAACACCTTTTAGGCCTTTCTCTTGTAACACCTGGTAAAGGGAGTTTGCTTCTTCAGCAAAAGGCGATCTTACCAGTCTCTTTCTGACCCAACTCCTCGAGATATAAAATGCCATTAGTCGCCGGGCATTTTGACGAGCTGTCTGATGATCTTCATTTAGGGAGGTTAACATGACTGAAGCCATTTCTATAGAAGACGGGTCTCGTCCTTCTGATTTAGCTGCTGAGCTAACCACTTGTTGAGCGTGTCTAACATCTTCAATGGAAACGGCATTGAGTATGCATCCATCTGCTTTTTGACCTGCAAAGCTGAGAACGTTATCGTTGTGAGCACCGACAAATATAGGCATGTTTTTCCTTTTAGGAGAATAACCGAGTCCCCAGTTGTTGACCGGAAAGTGGTTACTCTTGTAGGAGAAGGATTCTTCTTGAAAAGCTAGTCTAAGGATTTCGAGATATTCCTGAAGTCTAGTAAATCCGTTCTGAAATTTCATGCTATACATATCTGTTACATATTCAGGATTACCAATGCCAATGCCAGCTACAACTCGGCCGTTACTTAGTTCATCTAGAGAGCCGTATGTCATGGCGGCCAGTACAGGAGGTCTAGAGTAAACATTTAAAATGCAAGTGGCCAGTCGAATACGGCTGGTTGAGGTAGCGATGCCGGAAAGTAATGTAATTGAATCTCTGGTGTTCATTTCCGGAATCCAGACACTGTCCAAGCCAGCCTTTTCAGCCTTTTTGGCAATTTCAACTACTTCATTGGCATGAGTTCGGGCAAGTAATAATCCTATTTTCATTAGGGCCTCCCATAATGTGATAATTTCACGAATGGTTTGGGGCTAGATACGCAGAGCAGATCGCAAAATAGTCAGCTAGCCCAGAACATATCTCATAGTCTTGAAATGTCTGTTTTACGCACCCCCGTTAAATTGTTGGGCGTTCTCTGGAACAGACTAACTAAATGGATCGGGTTTTCCAAGAAAAAGTGGAGGTTTGTATTAGTTTCTCTTCTAGCTAGATTTTAATGAGACTACAAGATCAATAATCATTTGTTTAGCGTCTCCAAAAAGCATCATAGAGTTGTCAGCAGCAAATAATGGATTAGCAATACCGGCAAAACCAGGGCCTAGACTACGCTTAATTATAACTACTGAATGAGCTTGGTCTGCATCTAATATAGGCATGCCAGCAATAGGAATTGAGGGATCGGATTCTCGGGCCAATGGATTCACTACGTCATTGGCGCCAATAATTAAAACCAAGTCAGTCTGGCGAAAGGTAGAGTTGATTTCATCCGTGTCTTTTAGTCGCTCATAGGGGATTTTGGCTTCTGCTAATAATACATTCATATGACCTGGCATTCGTCCTGCAACTTGATGAATGCCGAATTCGACTGTGACGCCCTTAGATTCCAGAATGTTGGATAGGTCTTGAACCGCGTATTGGGCTTGAGCAACTGCCATGCCGTAACCAGGAACAATAACAACTCTACGAGCACCTTCCATTAGCATTGCTACTTCTTCAGCTGAAGTTGATTTGACGCGCCCCGTGTAAATATCTTCACCATCGTCTTCGGTTGAGACTTCAGTTCCGACGGCAGCAAACATAACGTTGGCAAGAGAGCGGTTCATAGCTCGGCACATCAGGACAGTAAGGATGAAACCAGCAGCTCCCACCAAGGAGCCGGCAATAATAAGCACACTATTGTTGAGTACCCATCCATGTCCAGCGGCTGCTAGACCTGAATAGGCATTTAGTAAAGAGATTACTACGGGCATATCAGCTCCACCTATTGGGATGACCAGCATGATTCCCAAGAGTGCCGCTACTACAGCCATACTCCAGAAAGGTAAAGAACTACTAGGATCGATTATTAGCCAGAAACACAGGACCATACTAGTTAGGGCCAATAGAGCATTAACAATATTGCGGCCAGGTAGCAAAATTGGGTGTTCTCGCATTAACCCTTGGAGTTTTAAAAAGGCGATGGTGCTACCAGTGAGGGAGAGAGCCCCGATCAGTCCAGCTACTGCTGCTGAAGCAGTAAATTGAATTGTAATGGCCTCAATCCACTCTCCTTTAAGAGCTTCTTCAAAGGCAGCTCCCACCGCTAGAGCTGAAGCTCCACCACCGAATCCATTGAAGACCGCTACTACCTGTGGCATGGCGGTCATGGGAGTTCGATAGGCCATCAAAACTCCTATTAGTCCTCCGACTACAAACCCAGCGATAATTATCTGAAAACTAACAATACGGTGATCCATGAGGGTGACTATGATGGCCAATAACATTCCAGCTGAACCCAATAAATTTCCTCGCACTGCGGTGCGCGGATGGGTCAATCCTTTCAATCCGAAGATGAATAGAACAGCGGCCATCAAATAAAATAGTTTTGTGAAGGCTTCTTCGCTTGGCATTCTCTAGTTCTTTCGGCGAAACATTTCCAGCATCCGGTGGGTGACCATAAATCCACCGACTACATTAGCAGTAGCCATGGCAACAGCTAGAAAGCCTAGTATTTCGGTAAAAAGAGTCAATCGGGCTCCAGAGGTGACTAGAGTTCCCACTAGAGTAATTCCTGAAATAGCATTAGCTCCCGACATTAGAGGGGTATGTAATAGAGGTGGTACTTTATTAATAATTTCGAACCCTACAAATAGGGCTAGAACAAATATGGTTAGAGCCGGAACAAAAGTTTCCATCAGTAATTAACCTTTCATTTTTCAGCTGTTTCAGAACCGAAATTTAGAAGTTTGAGGACACGTGAATTAGTAACTTCTCCCTGGTGACATAGAAGAGTTTCCTCAATTATTTGATCCTCTAGGTCTAGATTTATCTGGTTTTCTTTACAAAGATTCTGAACAAAAGAAGTGATGTTATGTGAGTACATTTGGCTAGCATGTTGGGGGAGACTGGAGGCTATATTCAGAGGGCCCAAAATATGGACTCCACGAGTTTCGATTGTTTTTCCGGGATCAGTCAACTCACAGTTGCCACCTCCCTCAGCTGCTAAATCCACGATGACTGATCCAGGACGCATTTCTTGAATCATATTTTTGGTGATTAGGATAGGAGACTTTTTGCCTGGAACTGCTGCTGTAGTAATGACGACGTCACTTTCACTTACTGCCTCAGCCATCAAAGATAGTTGTTGTTGGGAGAACTCATCGTTCATAGAACGAGCGTAGCCTCCTGAACTCTCCGTCTCTTTAGTTTCCATATCTAATTCTAAAAATTTAATTCCCAAACTCTCTACCTGCTCTTTAACCGCAGGTCGAATATCATAAGCTTGTACAATTGCTCCTAGTCGATGGGAGGTAGCGGCGGCCTGCAAACCAGCTACACCTGCTCCCAAGACTAGCACTCTAGCTGGTTTTACGGTTCCCGCAGCAGTCATCATCAGTGGATACATTTTGTTAAGTGTTCCGGCAGCTAGTAGTGCACCTTTATACCCAGATATTGTGGCCATTGAGGTTAGAGCATCCATGGGTTGAGCTCGAGTGATGCGAGGAAGTAATTCTAGTGCTAGGACAGTTAATTTTTTGTCAGCCAACTTTTTGGCGATTGAAGGAGAGTCTAGGGGATTGTGAAATCCAACTAAAATCTGTCCAGCACGGAAGCTTTCAAGGTCGGCTTGCCCAACTTCGGGATTTGCTCCATACCCTCTCACTTGAAGAAGTAAATCAGATGAGTCAAGAAGATGTTCTCGACTATCTATCAGTTGTGCCCCTTGGTTTTGATATTCAGAATCGGAAAATCCAGCCTTTGTTCCTGCACCCTGTTGCAGATGGATTTCCATGCCTGTTTTGCTCAAAGTAGCTATATGATCAGGGACTAGAGCTACTCGTTTTTCACATGGATAAGACTCAAGAGGGACGCCTATGATCATAGTTGTAATGACCTTTAAAATTTTTTAAAGTTGTCAATTAAATTAGACAATTTTACATCAGACATTTTCAAAGAAGATAATAAAAAAGTCAAACAGATAGCTTGAATTTATTAGCTTAAGAAGAATAGTCGAATTCTCTTATATTTCTAGAATCGATATTTATGGGGAATTTCAGAAGAATGTTTAAGTTAATTGAAAATTTTGTAGTTAATAATTATTCTGAAAGGAAAGAGAAATTTTTTTGGGTTTAATTGACTATGGGTAAAAGAGAAACAGCGCCAAGGCAAGCCAGTACAGAAATAAAACAACTTAAAAAACACGTTCATCAATGTTTGTCGACCTCTTCATTACGTATTCTTGAAGAAGACTACCAAGGGGAAGCTGCTGTTGTGATGCCGATTTTTGAACGTGGAGGTAAAGCTCACTTTTTACTTACTTTACGCACTCAGGAAGTTGCTACTCACAAGGGACAGATTTCTTTTCCAGGAGGGCTTAGGGAGAGTATGGATAATAATCTTTGTGAAACTGCGCTGCGTGAAATGGAGGAAGAAGTAGGTATAGGGAAAAGCAATGTTGAGGTTGTGGGTCCATTCCACCAGTATTTGTCAAAGACTAATTTTGTTGTAACTCCATTTGTAACATTCATTAACAAGGGTTTTTCGGTTTCACCCAATTCCCGAGAAGTTGAGCGTATTTTGGAAGTGCCCCTCGATTTTTTCCGTTGTACTGAGCCACGGCGAGAAGTTCATAAACGAGTTTTGTACTTCTACGACTATAGGGGAGATATAATCTGGGGATTAACAGCTGCTATGATCAAAGACTTTATTGAGCTTTTAGATGGTTCTCATAGTCATTCGGTGTGGTGAAGGGTTGTGTGAAAAGTTTCTGGATAGTGGTTTTGAATGTTCTCATCCATTGAAGATTAGTGATTTGCTACTGCAGTTTTGGAGAGATGTGGCATGACTGTTTCTACTTGTTTAATTCCTGTTGATAAGAGAAAAGAAGGGTTTGTTCCATAACTTTTATTTCCTAGAATGAAAAAATTAGGTTCTGGGTTCTTTAGTGTTTCAATGTCTTGGGTAGATTGGGCCAGACAGTCAGTTGATTTTTCTAGGAGTGTGGCAGCTAATTTAATAGGTCCTGAAGTGGCATAACATTCGTGAATCTGCAATTGTCGGTATAGAGAATTGTCCGGCATAAATCCTACGTTAGAAATAATTTCGTCAATTTCAATTTCTCTGTAACCTGAATCTGTTTTGACAGTGACTTCAAAAACACTTTGATTATTTTGAGGTAGTGAAGTGATTTGTTGGACGGTTGATCCGGGTAAGTATTCGAGCCAGTTGGGAGTTTTAGTTGCTAGACTATTTCCTAATCGGCTCAAAGCATCCCGATCGGGGAGAGGATCATTTTCAAAGATATCATAGAGATTTTTTTGTCGAGAACGGCTTAGCCATAGTACTTTAGTTTGAGAGGTTTTCTGGACTAGTTTTTGAAGAGCTTTTAGGGATGTAGCGGCAGAATGTCCACTACCAACAAGCAGTATCTTTCTATTAGCGAATCGGAGGCGATCTACTCCCAATATGTCAGGAATTCCAGAGTGAATGTGTGTTTTTATTTCTTTTTTTGCCTCCAACTCTCCAAGAGCTGGAATATTACCACTGCCCATGAACTGTGGTGAAGAATAGACC
>CAZASS010000059.1:9543-9968 GCA_964487835.1 uncultured Acidobacteriota bacterium
ATTAGAAGTCGGAATGGATGATCTAATCTTCGGATTTTTGCAATATACTTATTTTTGGATAAGTCTTCTTTGCCGATCTGTATAATACGGGTTCCCAGAAAAATTTTTTTAGAGAGTTCAGGTAGTTGAGACAAAGGTTTGAGATAGCTTGAGACATACTCATTCCCACTTATACAGGATGATTCTGCAGGAAGAATTAGTTCAGGAAAAGCTCTAATCAGTAAATCAGGTCCCCAATTTGAATGATTCATGTGAAAGGGACTGAAGAGTTTTATATGTCCCCATTGGCGAATGTGATGACCAATGTTGTTTTTCTCGAAAAGTACTACATCCCAGTTTCGGGCAGCTGCCCAAGCAGCAGCAGAAGTAACCCACACAAGTTCTTTAACTGGGTGATTGAATCTAAGTTCAATATTATTGGGACC
>CAZASS010000059.1:9978-12536 GCA_964487835.1 uncultured Acidobacteriota bacterium
AGCTGCCCAAGCAGCAGCCTCAAGTCCGATTGGTCCAGCTCCTATTATTGTTAAAGCACTAGAAGATGGAGGCTGTAGCTGATTCATGAGCGTAATTGAGGCTCAATTATTTTTTGGAAAATAAACTTTTGAGAAACGGCTTTGTTTATGAATTTATATTATTTGTTTTTTTGGACGCCATAAGCACCAGCTAGTTCGTATCCCTTCTTTATTCTTCCTAAGAAGTAGCCTGCTGAAACAGGGAGTTTCTCTTTTTGTTGTAAGTTAAAGCGTCGATAACAGTCGAGGGCCTCGCTAATATACAGAATGTCGTTGCCGTAACATATTTGTCCATCATTTTTGATTGCCTGGCTCAAAAGGGTTTGAAATAGTTCTTCTGTTTTATCTTCTTTCATGCCCAGAATAGCGTAAACAGCAGTAGCAGCAGCGTGAGGGTCAGTATGACTGATGACACGCCTTAAAACTTCGAAAGGCTCAACGGGAGAAAGTTGTTGAGCTACTTCGTTCAGGTTGCAGTTTTGATTGGATACACGGCTTCGGTTAGAGGCTTGGTTTACTAGAGAGGCAGCTATTGCCATTGCATAGCCCTTTTTTTCCAAATCTAATTCGGCCCATTGCTCGATTACATAACAGAAGTGAAAAGCACGCATTGGCCAGATCCATTGCCCATTAGCGGAATTTGATAATCCCTGTGCGGCTGCCAACAATATAGGAGCAAGACCTGCTCCAGAATTAGCTAGAATTTCAAATTGGCTAAGACACTCTTCTGTATCATTACTAAAAAGGAGAAGGGATTCTATCTCCTCGTAGTTGTTAGTGGAGAGTTGTCCTTGTTGTTCAGAAAAAAAACTTAAGGGGGTTTGTCCACAGCTCTCCTGTACTAGTTGAGAAAGGGAGTGATCTTTGGGACCAATAACGATGAGATGTAGTGCTGGAGCTAGAATTTTTTCTGTATGATTCCATTGGAGGGCTTCAGCCACTCTCCAAGCATGAAAAAGATAGGAAAGCTTTTGTCCTCCATAAGATGTGTCTTTCATAGCAAGGGTTAATGATTTTTGACGGAAAAACGTTCTGTCTTGATCATTTTTCAAAAAACTTTGAGCACTGGCCATGGCATCTGCAAAGTTTTCCTCATTGGTGGCTGCCTGAAAGTATTGCCAACGTTCATCAAGGTTTCCTTGAATTTTAGTTCCATTGGTTTCTAGATTTAGTGGAGTACGCTTTTGCTCTTGAGTGGCAAACCAACATTGTTGTGCAAAGGGTCTCCAACGCTGTTCTTCTGGCAAGAAGGACTGAGTTTGGTGAGCTGAAAGGAGCCCAAATAAACTGTGGGGAACCGTATCCCCGTAGTAATGTTCATACAAACGTAGAGGCAGATAGGTGGTAATATCGGAGAGAAATTTTTGTGGGTCTTTGTATTTCTCCTCTGCCTCTTTGAATAAGGCAACGAAGTCCTTCACTTTAGTAGTGTGGAATAGTTCGTTCATGAAATCGCTCATTATAGGTACTCCGTCTTTGCGAAAATTAAAAGCTAATAATAAGAGATATTGTTTAAGATAACAAAGTCTTAAATGCACCAAAGAACTAGTTTGCCCTTTTTATTGATCATGTTGTTGTAAAATAGAAGCTATGACTGAGCGACGGAAAACAATTACAGTCCATGTAGGTGGTGTTCCAGTTGGATCTCAACATCCAATTGTAGTGCAGTCCATGACTAATACTGATACAGCTAATGTCCAAGCGACGGTTCTACAGATTAGTGAGCTTTTTGAAGCCGGATCTGAAATGGTTCGTATTACAGTCAATAATGGTGAAGCAGCTCGAGCAGTTCCAGAAATTATAGATCGTCTGGAACAGAAGGGCATTCAAGTTCCAATTATTGGAGATTTTCATTACAACGGACACCTTTTACTAGTCCGTTATCCAGAGTGCGCCAAGGCTCTCAGCAAATACCGCATTAATCCAGGGAACGTAGGGATGGGACGACATAGAGATTCCAATTTCAAGCAAATGATCGAAGTTGCTCTTGAAAATGAAAAGCCAATTCGTATTGGAGTGAACTGGGGTTCTCTGGATCAGAAGTTATTAACTCGATTAATGGATGCTAACGCGAGTTCCCAAAAACCGAAGGATGCTAGCGAGGTGCTCATTGAAGCTATTATTCAGAGCGGTATTGAATCGGCGGAAATGGCTCAAGAATATGGATTATCTGCTGACCGTATTATCCTTAGTGCTAAGGTTTCAGCCGTGCCTGATTTGTTGGCGGTTTACCGTCAGTTAGCTGCTCGTTGTGATTATACCCTTCATTTGGGACTTACGGAAGCTGGGATGGGAAACAGAGGAGTGGTTGCTAGTACTGCTGCTCTTTCTATTTTACTCCAGGAAGGCATTGGAGATACTATCCGCATCAGTCTGACTCCTCGTCCCGGAGGAGAAAGAGTGGAGGAAGTTATTGTGGCCCAACATATTTTACAATCTCTGGCTATCCGAAGTTTCACTCCCCAGGTTAGTGCTTGTCCGGGCTGTGGTCGCACAACTAGCACTTATTTTCAGGAACT
>CAZASS010000060.1:0-8813 GCA_964487835.1 uncultured Acidobacteriota bacterium
CTCAACTGCAAAAAGGATTGTTTCCAAAGCAATTGAGGAGCAGAATTTTGAGTTAAATTTTCTATTTTTTGATGGTTGATCTGTCTTAATTTCCCATTAATTTTCAGAAATGTTTTTAGAGGAGTTTCTTCCTGTGAAAATTGATTTGTCCTATCTGAAATTTCTGTGGTCACCTTATTAATTAATCGTGTTGATAAGGAAATCCTACGACTTCGAGAACGAACTGGAAAAGCCTTTTTCCAAAAATTAATTCTACTTAGATTTCCAGCTGCATCTTCGGCCCAGAGCCACATATCCGTTCCAATAGACTGATCATGGCCCAAAGCAAAAAGACAGAGAGAGTTCCTGCCTCCTTGCAAGAGAGTTCCCTTAAAAATACGCTCCCCCACTTGAACTCCAGAAGCTACAGTATCTTTAGAAACACGATAACTAATAGCCTCCGAGCCTCCTTGACGAATGTAATGCTGAGTAGAAAGCAATTCAATATTCGGAGGGGTAAGATCAAGGACAAATCTTTGCCTTTCAAAAATTTCCCGACTCCACAACCACCAGTTAGGATGATCCTGAGCAATAATCTCCAACCAAAACTCCCCTTCCGAAAGTTCTCCTTTGCCAAGAAGATCCTCAATAGAAATATTAATTGGATGACGCAGCTTCCCATTTTGCCAGAACCAAGTTGGAGAATAATTTTCAGACTGTACAATCTGACGTTTTCCCAAATGCAGAAGAGCCACCTCAATCGATTTAAGCCCCCGATCTTCATCCTGAATAATTAAATTGATTTTGGTTTTTGACCCGACCCCCTCCAAAGAACCACTCCAATCAACATTTGGCTCGGAACTGTCCCAATACCAAATACTGGCAAAGAAAAAACCCACCAGAACCATTACCATCACTCTTATCAATCGTTTTCTAAAAAACATCATTACAAACTTGAACCATCCTGACCTGTATTACTCTAGAAAGCCACTCAATCAACTAGTCTTCATCTTCAGTTCCAACTGCATTGACAGGACATCCAATTATGGCCTCACTGGCCTGATTCTCTTCCTCTGGACTATCTGGCTGCTTATGTACATAGGCGTAACCAGTATTGGACATTCTAAAATTCTTAGAAGCCACAGTCACACAAAATTTAGCTGAAATACAGTTCCTATCTACAAAATATTTTCCCTTGGCATTTTCTTCCCGTCTACTACTTTTATCCGCCATAACACCTCCTTGAATTCCAATTATCCTAACAAATAAGTTTTCTAATATTTAGATCCGCTGATATAGAAGATCTAGCTCTATAAATATTTACACAAAATCTAATTCTGGGGGATCCTGATAAAAATTTGGTCCAAGATTTCTAAATTACTACTCAGAGAACGCTCTCCCTCTGAATACCCATTGGACTTGAGAATATAGGCAACTAAATCCAAGTAAGTACTGGTCCTAAAACGACCACCCAGACCGGGAGGCATGCCAGCTTTAATATAGGCAAGTAATCCCTTAATTGATTGTCCATCCCATCGTTTTGCAAAGTAATTTCCTGAGAGAGGGACACCATCAAATTCTCCTCCCCTAAGAGAAAATCCATGACAACTAACACAGTGTTTATTGTAAGCTACTCTGCCCCTCTCAGCCTGCTCGAAACTAATCCAAACATTTTCACTAGCCTCCGGAGTAGTTCGGAACGTTTTTTCCACTTCAGCGCGTTCACTTCCCAGTTCCTTTCGCAGTTCGTATACTTTCCGTGAAGATAACTCTTTGTTTCGAAACGGTGCAATATCTACAGAATCGACAGGATTATAAGTTAACGGCAATCGCTCCCTGTTCCTCCAAGAAGTCAGAATATGGTTTAAAAGAGATGCTACTTCTTGATCGGTAAGATGATTAAAACTGGGCATCTTGCCTCTATAGCTTTTACCCTCTACCAAAATTTCACCCTCTAAACCATATAAAAGCACCCATATAAGATATCGCTTTCCTTCTGGAACACCATAAATGTCAGAGATATGACCTGACAGAGGAGGGAATACACCGGGCAGACCCTCTCCTTCCAATTGATGACAATTACTACAGTGGGAGTTATACAATTGCTCTTGGTTCTTTCTCTCTTCTGACTGAGCTTGTAAAAATGTAAGGCTATTAGCCCAAAAAACCGTAAGAATGAGTAATATGCACCGTATTAGGTAAAATTTAAACATGCAAATAAACATTGAATTATTAATGTAGTGCCAAATTTTCTCCTGTTGTTTGAATCTCCAACTTTGCATCCTTCTATTACACACCCAACTACCAACCAATTGCATATCGATCGCGTCGAACATCAGCTCCTCCCGCGATTGAACCAGTCTGCGGATTGAACATAACAACCGTAACACCCGTGTTGTTGGCATAATCTCCCACAACTGTAGTTTTATGTCCGCGGTTCTTCAATGCTTTGACAGATTCCTCTGGGAAACGACCCTCCAATTTGACCGCTCCTTCTTCAATTAAGCTTGTGGTTCCAGAAGCAAACATATGTAGTGTTTCAAAACGGGGAGCTTCCACAGCCTCCTGAGGGTTCATATCAAATATCAAAATATTCAACAAAACCTGAAGGAGAGACTGCTCTTGCAAGTCTGTACCTGGAGTACTAAGAGCCATAAAGGGCTTTCCATTTTTAAGCACAATAGTCGGAGAAAGAGTAGTTCTGGGCCGCTTGCCTGGCTCCACTACATTGTGAGGGTTTACAGATTTATCAAAAATAAATTGACCCAGACGTGCATTCATTAAAATTCCTGTATTACCCATTACTGGGGTTTTCCAACCATTCGGCCCGCTCGGAGTTGCTGATACCATGTTTCCTAAGCTGTCGACAACATTGATACACGTAGTCCCTGATACCCCTTCGTCATAAATCAATTTGAAATCCAGGGGCAACTCTTCGCTCTCCTTAATGGTTAATTTTTGCTTCTGATATAGATAAGGATCACCCTGGAGGTAATGCGCTAAATTTGCTTCTTCCATATTGATTTGCCCACGGCATTCAAGTGCATATTCCTTTGAAAGAAGACCCTCTATTGGAACTGCTGAAAAATCAGAATCTCCCAAGTGATGATCCCTGTCCGCTAAGGCAATTTTCATAATTTCCACTAAAACATGTATGTAATCAGCACTATTATGTCCCATCGACTTCAAATCATACCCTTCGAGGATATTTAACATTTCTAGTAGTGCTGGGCCTTGGGTCCAAGAACCATGCTTGTAAATATGACACCCCGCATAATTAGTTGAGAGAGCAGGGACCAGTTTAGTTATAAAATTATCGTAATCTTCCATACGATGAAGACCGCCGTGTTCTTCATGAAAACGTACTATCTCTTTTGCGATGGACCCCCTGTAAAATTCATTTTGCACTGCTATTAATGCTGAATTGCGACCTTTATGCAGGTTAAATCTCTCAACATCTACTAAAGTCCGCAAGGTCTGTGCCAAGTCTGGCTGTGAAAAAATCTCTCCTGGATCAGGCAATCGACCATTAGGCTTCATTAACTTGATAATAGTCGGCTCGACGATCTCTCCTGATTTTTCATATCGTTTATAGGTTCTATGCGAATACTCACCTAAAGGAAATCCGTCGGCATACGTAATTGCGGGTTGGGCTATCTCAGCAAACGTTTTACTCCCAAAATGTTCTAGGGTAGTAATAACAGCTCCAGGCATAGGAGGAATAGTACTACTCTGTATTCCATGAGGTATCCCTCCTTGATCTAAAAAAAACTCCAGCGTAGCCAACTTAGGGGCCGTACCAATTCCGTTCACCGCTGTAACTCTTCCACTATTGGCAGAATAAATTAGAATGGGCGACTGACCGCCAAACCCAAAATGTTCATTTTCAACCACACTAGCAGCCAAAAGCATGGCCATAGCTGCATCCACAGCATTGCCTCCCTGTTGCAATACCCTGAACCCCGCCACACTAGTCAACGGATGCCCTGAAGCAACCACCCCGTGGATTCCCCTAATTACGGGACGAAATGTGTTGGGCAAGGAAGTAGAACTGTTTAAAAACATCATTGCACTATGGCTAACGAGGAAAGCGTTTACTTAACCATTCAGTCAGTACCTTGGCTGTTCTTTCCCGCTGATCTCCTTTACCTGCTTTAGGCCCGGCTGGGAGATAACCGTGGTCGGCACCTTCAATGACCACAAATTTTTTATCTTTGCTGCCAGAAGCTTCATAATGGGTACGAGTTTCACTCACTAGACTTCCCGGATCTGCACTTCCAATAATTGTCAGCAAAGGAACAGTAACATCAGGCAGCAGATTAGGTGTGTATACATTGGAAGCTGTCGATTCAGCACTAAGTAAGGCCTCAGGACTGATGTTTCTGGGGTGAAAATACGCGTAATAATTGTATAAATCGGGCCTATTTCCCCGAGAGGTTCCCAAAAGTCGATCATCAGGATCAAAGGTAGGGTCGACATAGTAAAGGCTGGAAAAATCACGATAGATCGTCATGTACCTTTGAACGATGGCCCCTCTACGAATTTTTAGCTGTTCTCTTGGAGTTCGTTCGCTAAAATCAGGAGCTGCTAGAAGCTTTTGATACATCTTTCTTTCCTCTACCATCGAAAAAGCCTTGGCAATAAGACGCTGCATCCGTGCTGCCTGGGCAGCCTTAAATCGTTCAACGAATTCCTCTGAATAGAGGCTAGCCTCTGGAGGAATGCGGAATCCATTCTTGGGATCAAACATATCTAGACTAGGATCCACTGATAGTGCGTCATTCTCATCAACTACCGAAGGATCCAGTTTGCGCGCCACTGCCCAACCACGCCCCAAATGGGCGGCTGAAATAATAAGTCCATCAGCCTCAGGAAGATAGTAATCATTTAGATTGGGCGGATCCCCTGCCGGGGTGTGTTGAATCCTATTGGGAGGATTTTTTCCAGCCTGATTTTGATATAAGGCCACAGTACTTCCCCCTCCACTGTGACCTTGTAAAACAACATATCGAAAACCTCTATCTTCTTTGAGATACCGAACTGCTTCAGCTAAATCCAATACCACTTCTTCCATAATGAGATGTTCATTCTCTCTGACATAACGAGTAGCCATACAAAAAGCAGCGTATCCTCTCTGAGCTATTGCGTTACAATGCCAGTCATTTCTACGATCGTTTTCTGGATGAATGACAATAACGACGGTTTGAGGCATTTTGTCGATTGGACGATATAGAATACCTGTAGGAGAGACACCAAAACGTCGTTCTGGACCAATTCGTGTCAGCCGGACTGATTCATGTCTGATTTCCACATTAGCGGAAACGGTCAAAAAATCTGAGAATATTCCCAAACAAACTAACATCTGGACAATGACAAGGATCCTTTTCATAATTGATCTCCTTGACTACGATAGTAGTCGGTTCCATATAGGCTTCGTTTTATTGATCGTAAGTCCTGAATAGAACAAAGACAACGAGAATTACAAAAAATGGAGCCGGCGAGAGGAATTGAACCTCCAACCTACGCATTACGAATGCGTCGCTCTACCGTTGAGCTACGCCGGCTGAATAGCAGATGACCAATGAATTGAAGACAACCTAACGAGTTATATTTTAGTTTATCAGTGTTAATGATTTTAACTAATTTTTCATAGAAAACTAGTCCAATCGATAAAGTGCTTTACACTAATCTACACCGTTGACCAACCCTGATCTCAATACAACTATTCTGTTTTGCTGGCACTATCATTAGGTATAAATCCCTCAAAATAGTTGCTTTTTTGAAACTTATTGTTTAAGTAATAAAAATCATTGAATCAAAATAGTTCTGTTAATAAAAAGAGCATACAACACTTATCTTCAACTTGAGTTTGGATAACTGGCAATGAAGAAAGATATTATCATCGTGGGCGGCGGCTTTGCTGGAGCTTCTACAGCCTTCCACTTGAGCCAATCTTTTTCAGGCTCTATCCTTCTCATAGAAAAAGAAGAAATCCCTGGTTTTCACGCCTCAGGTCGCAATGCCTCTCTGGTACTTCAGTCAACTCCCGATCCCGAAATACGAAAAGCAATAGTAAACAGCCGCCAATCCTATTTAGAATACAGTTCACATATTCCTAGATCTGATCACGGTTCACTCCATCTGGGGGAAAAAGATGACTTGGAAAAACTGAGAGATCTTGATCTCTTCTCTTCAGAATATCGTGATCCAGAAGAAATCATTCAACAAATACCTCTGTTAAAGGGACATAACTTCCAAAATGCACTTTGGACCCCTACGGATGGGACTTTGGATATTTCGGCGTTACTTCAATTTTACCTAGAGAAGGCTCGCTCTCGTGGAGTTGAAATATGGTTCAACTGTGAACTTTCCCAAGTTGATGGAGAGGAGACCTATCGAGTCCAAACATCAAAAGGAACGATAGAAACCTCGTGCCTAGTCAACGCTGCTGGGGCTTGGGCCCGCCAAGTTGCTAAAAAGGTCGGGGCTACTGAAATCCCTTTAATACCCTCTAAGCGTCATCTCTTCGTTCTCGATACAAATGAAAAAATAGAACACGACTGGCCATTTGTCTGGGATCATAATCACGATTTTTACTTTCGCCCCGAATCGGGCGGCCTACTTTTCAGCATCTGTGACGAGGAAGATACTGACAATCTGGCTCCTACAATAAACCCAACTATTTCCGAATCTCTAGCAGAATTAATTTGGAAAAGACTTCCCGCTTTGCGCCAAGCTACTCAAAGGGAAGTATGGTCTTGTTTTCGTACTAAGCCGCCAGATGCTTCCTTTGTTATCGGATGGGATTTGAATATTAAAAACTTCTTCTGGGTTGCCGGTCTAGGAGGACACGGGGTGGGAGCCAGTTGGGAAATTGGACGTTTGGCAGCCGCTGGCGTACAGGATCCTATTCGCCGACAACCAAATTCCTTTCCTCCCGTCCGCTTCACAGCAACCCAATAGTAATTCAAAAATAAACATCACAGAATAACTAATCATCTGGCACTTACAATTTCAGATTATCCAAAACCATTACGACAGGGATACAGTTCCCGATTCCTCTTCTGTATCGCTTGTTCTCGCCTTTTCTCCCATCTCCTCTGCTTCCTCAATCATTCCCTTAGCCACATAGAACATAGAAAGACTTGTGTACGCAAGCGGATCATCTGGGGCTACATCTTTAAAACGCTTACCAAATTTAAGTGCCTGATCATAATTTTTCTGGTGGTAATAACACATGGCTAGGGCATGTAAAGCATCTCCGTATTCTGAATCCAGACCAATTGCAAGACCTAATTCCTTAATAGCTAATTCAAATTGATCTTCGACAAAATGGTCCATTCCCTTCATGTAATGATCTTCCTTAGACATCATGCCCCCTAAAACAAATTTTTTGTTAAAACCCTATTCTAACTAGCACAGAAAACTTTCCAAACCGCCTAAAATCAGATTGAATTCCCATCAACATCATAAACCCGAACTTCACCCAATTGTCGAAGTTCCTTTTCTATATTTTCACGATCTCCAACTACCGTTATTACAACCTGCTCGAGATTGAATAGGCGCTTAGACATTTCCAAAACCTGCTCACCAGTTACTGCCCTTACCTTAGGAATAAAGTTAGAATAAAAATCTTGTGGAAATTGATAAAGTCTTCTGGTCAATTCTAATTGTCCTATCGAAGCTGGAGTTTGCATTTGCCGCACAAAAGCTCCAGTCAATTCTGCTTTACAGCGTCTTAACTCACTTTCTTCTGGCAATTCTCGACCCATGAATTCCATTTCTTTCAGGATTTCTCTAATTGATTCCACTGTTGTATCGGTTCTTACATTGGCTCCTGCCAAGAGAAGCCCATCATGACGATATCTTCGAACATGACTATAAGCTCCATAGGTATATCCCTTCTCCTCTCTTAAATTGAGAAACAACCGAGCACTACCCCCACCTCCAAGAATTTGATTAGTAACTTTCAAAACAACATCGTTAGAATGAGCTATGGGAAGTGCCCGCACTGCCACCACGATCTTGGACTGAACAGAATGAGGACGATGTACTAGGCTAATCAAAGGCCCCTTAATATTGGAAAGTTTTGGATAGGAAACTTCAGGAACTTTGCTATTACTCCACGTCCCCAAAACTGTGTTTGCCCGCTCAACAACCTCATCCAACTTCATAGGACCAGCCAAAAGAAGATAAGCACTATTGGGAACATAGTATTTCTGATAAATATCGCAAATAGCCTCCGAATTAGCCTCTGCTAAATGCTGAGGAGAAAGACTGATATTGGAATAGGGATGATTGCGATAAATAGCTTTAAATGTTCTTTCATTCGCCAAAAAATCTGGTTGAGAACGCTGAGCAATCAAATGACTTCCCCACCTAGTTTGGACCTTTTTCAGCTCTTCATCTGGCCAACTAGGACTTAACAACACATCAGCTATAAACTCCAAAGCTGGCTCAATATAATCGGCCAATACATCTACTGATAACGTACTGTGCTCCATCATCACATTACTTGCATAGTCAATAGCCCACTGGTCCACGAAATCAGCAATTTCACGAGCAGAACGATTCTTGGTCCCAGTCTTTATTAGTTCAAGAGCTAAAGGGATTAAAGATTGGTTATGCTCAGGACTGCAGACTCGACCAACCGGAAACAAAAGTGTAAGAAAAATTCGTGGAAGACGTGTGTCATTTACTGACAATATCTGGAGCCCATTAGTCAAAGTAGCTATTGGAATTTCTGGATAAAGAATATTCTTTTCAGTTCCAGGAACAGGGGCTTTCATATTTTTTCACCCAAAATCAGATTGGAAAAATCCATTTTCGAATAA
>CAZASS010000060.1:8823-11989 GCA_964487835.1 uncultured Acidobacteriota bacterium
TCTCACTACAATTCATTATTGACCAGGTTCTACCAAAATTAAGGTCCGATTCTCATTCCTAAAAACCTTTTGAGTAACTTCAATAATATGATCCTGATCGACCTCAAGATGACGGATAAGGTCCTGATTGATCATCTCAGCATCTCCATAATAAAGCGCATAGTAAGCAAGTAATTCACCCACTTGGGACACCTTGCTTAGACGGTTAACAAAATTGGAAGCTATCTGATTTCTAGCTTTTTCCAGTTCCTGATCAAGCACTTTATTTTCACAGATTTTTCCTAATTCCTCCTCGAGGGTCTTCAGAATAATCTCCTTCTCTACTCCATTTTGAAGTTGAAGCCAGAGTTCAAATAACTGAGGCCCCCTGTACTGATTAGGGCCTACGGATAAATTGGTTGCCCAATTGTTATCGTGAACAAGTAGGCGATAAAGACGAGACGACTCTCCTTGAGCTAATATGAAGGCCAACACCGATAAGGCATAATATTCTGGGGTACCGGCCGCATCCATGTGGTAACCCATTGAAACCGCAGTTAAGGGAGCTAAGGGGTCCTTCAGAGTCTCCGATTTCGCTTCCTTTTGCTTAGGCTCACTAAGATCGGGTAATGTAGGATTGGTCTGATCAGTTATACCTGCAAAATAATTGTCAACTTGATCCAGTACTTCATTCCCAATATCTCCTGATAGAATCAAAATTGCATTTCCAGGACCATAATAGGTTCTGTGAAAATATAAAGCATCCTCCAAATTGCTTTTCTCAAGATCCTCAATGGAACCAATAATGGAGTGAGCGTAAGCCCAATTTTCATAGGCTAGCTCGTCAAATCTGAGATAAGAGAGTCCATAAGGACGATTATCATAGCTTTGCTTCTTCTCTTCGATAACTGTCTGTCGCTGGTTCTCAAAATTCTCCTGAGTAACCTTGAGAGAACGCATCCGATCCGCTTCCAACCATAAAGCAAGATCTAGATAGTTTGAAGGAACTGTTTCGTAATAATTAGTTCGATCCTTGCTCGTACTCGCATTCCATGCACCACCAGCATTGTCTATATATTTTCCATGTTCGTTTGCTTCAATATTTTCCGAACCCTGAAACATCATGTGTTCAAAAAGATGGGCAAATCCTGAACTGCCCTTCTTTTCGTAACTGGAACCTACTCTGTAATGAACACTTACGTGAACCAAGGGAACCCGATCATCTCGGTGAAGTAATACTGAGAGACCATTATCTAGTCGATGTTCTTCAAACTCAATTTGAGGCACTAATAACGTCATATTTTTTAGCTGAATTGACTACCCGGTGATGTCCTCACCTCCATCAATTCGAATAACATTACCAGTCATCCAATGAGTAAAAGGGTGGCTAAGTGCAACAATTGCCTGTCCAACATCCTCAGGAGTAGTCAGCCGTCCACCAGGATTCCGTTGGGTCGCATTCTGAACCATTTCTTCATGCCCAGGAATTTTACGAAGAGCAGGGGTATCGGTAACGCCTGCCTGAATGGAATTGGCGGTAATTTCCTTAGGTGACAATTCCAAGGCAATCTGTCGTATATGTGATTCTAGAGCCGCCTTGGCAGCTGAAACCGGTCCATAACTAGGCCAAACACTGTGCCCTCCAGAACTAGTCATAGCATATATTCTGGAACCCTTGGAGAGAAGGTCATTTGATACTAGATCTTGAACCCAATAAACCAATGAATGTGCCATAACATCCAGAGTCATAGCCATCTGATCTGAAGTGATTGGTTTAGCTGAATCTTCAGGAAAATAACGACCTAAACTACCGAAAGCCAAAGAATGTAACAACACTCTGACACTAACCTGATCTGTTTGAACAGTTTTTTTCATCTCGTCCAAAGCAGTCTTTCTTTTCTCTCCATCCGCTGCATTCATATTGAAAAACAAACTTTTTCTTCCAGCTTTTTCAATTCCACTACGAACATTCTCCACATTTCCCATAGTTGCTTTACGATCCAGATGAACGCCAAAAATATGCATACCTGCTCGGGCTAATTCCAAAGCCGTTGCGGCACCAAATCCACTAGAAGCACCTAGAATAAGTGCCCATTGATTCTCTAAGGGATTCTTCATTTCTTTATCTCCACTTATTTGGACTCAAATTGTCTAATGTGAACCGCTGAAAATTTCCTGCTAAAGTAACAAAAACTACTGGTTCACACCGACTATAATAACCGATTCAGGGAAGTGAAAAATAGTCCCGACACTTATTTCAACTAAGATAAATAAAAAGAATAAGTTAGCGAGAAAGCCCACTTATAAGGTGTCGACAAATATGCCACCCATCTAAATACTTAAAAGGAAATAATGCGGTAGTGTAGTGACCACATGGCAAAACCACCTTTTGATAGGGAATTTTCTCAGCTTCATATCGTTCAAACACCTTATCAGACAATTCTGGAGAAAAACTTAAATCATATTTTGCCGTAATCATAAGATGAGAACGATAACAATTCTTGAGACGATTGATAAAAAACCAGGGACTAATCGGAGACCAACACTCGCGTAGATCTGCTAACGAAACTTTACCCTCTAAACCCCATCTAACATAACGAGTGGAAAGACCTGTCCACACCACATCAGCA
Organism: uncultured Acidobacteriota bacterium; assembly: GCA_964487835.1. Taxonomy (GTDB): domain Bacteria; phylum Acidobacteriota; class UBA6911; order RPQK01; family JADFOI01; genus JAUXKG01. The sequence goes on from CAZASS010000060.1 coordinate 11,433, forward strand.
AAAAACGAGGAAACATGGTTGAAAACTGCAGTACAAATAGAGGGATCATGAGCAAAAGCCAAATAAGTAACACAAGATCCAATACTTGTCCCCATAACTCCAACCCTTTTATACCCTTGTCCCCGTAACCAATTAGCCAACTGACGTACCTCCAAAACAGCCTGTCGGGTTGCATGTATAGTGCGACCAATATTAGGACTAACCATGTGATCAGCTCTCTTCATCTTCTCAGGTAGTCGCTGTTCATGGTAGGGCATACTCAAACGAACAGCAGTAATACCACACCGTTGCAATACCCGACAAAGACCAACATGACTATCAGAAGATGCATTCCACTGAGGCACTACAATCACGGCTTTCTCAGAAGATTTAACCGGGAACAAACGACAATAAACTGTATTGTTTTCAGGATAAATAGACTGAAAAGGAGCAGAAAAAGTTAACTGGTCTTCCTCTAAAATCCAATCCTCTATGGGTGGAGGTTTGAAATAAGAATCGCTATCTTCAAGAACAGTCTGAGCGTGTTCTTTTATATAGCTAAGTGGATCTACTTTAGG
>CAZASS010000060.1:11999-12361 GCA_964487835.1 uncultured Acidobacteriota bacterium
CACTATGTATCCACTCCAATCCCCAATCAAACGGAAAAATTTTTCGATTTTGGTCACGCATTGTTAGCGAACGTTCCCAACGATGGATCCAGCTTGCGTAAGGATTCATTACTCGCCAGACTCGGAAAGCTCTGATTGAAATTCCAGCTTATATAACTCCAAAAAAGTAATCCCAACAGCAACAATAATCGGACCAAATATCATACCCAATACACCAAAATAGGAGATCCCCCCCATGATGGAAAGAAACACCATCAAAGTATTCATCTTGGCTCTACCTTCAATAAAAAGAGGCCTGATTAAATTATCGATCATCCCAACTACAAACAGTGATAAGAAAATTAGAATAACTCCTTGAGACA
>CAZASS010000061.1:0-11870 GCA_964487835.1 uncultured Acidobacteriota bacterium
GTGGATAGAATAATTCCATCAGCCAAAAACCGAGCAATAAATTCTCCCTTCACAAAGGTCTTAACACAAATAATTCTAGCTAGGGCTCCCTGATTACTGATAACCGCATCATTAAAGGCGTGATAAGTCTTACTTGGTCCAGACTGTACCGGCACATCGATTCTCAACATCTGGCGATTTTCTACCGAATATTCTCTCTTTAATACAAGCTCTAATGCAGGATACAACTCATCTAGTACTACCTCTGTCAAAAAACCAAGAGAACCAAGATTAACCCCCAAAATTTGAGCTGACCGGCCCTGGATCATTTTGGCCACTGAAAGTAGAGTTCCATCCCCTCCAAAAACTACAATAACATCTACTAAATCTGGCAGGTCCTGTCGATCAACTCCGACTACTTCCTGAAGGTTAACCTCTTGTGCCACTTTCCTCTCTAATAAGACCTGACAATCGTGGTCACATAGCCATTGAATGATTTCCTTTAGATTTGAAATGAAATCAGGCCGATCGGATTTAGCAATAATTCCAATTTTCACAGAAAAAACCTCGTGTAAATCGTTCCTAGAACAACCCAGAAGCCAATCCCTATAGACTTTTCTTTACGAGCTAGATTTCTGGGTCTTAGCTTTTCTGATTCCAGTAATAAAACCTTCCCGGCAATCAGCTGAACAAAAATAAAGGTCCTGGCCATTGACTCGAGTAGTAATTGCAAGACTCACATCTACATACATACCACATTGAGGATCCTTGACCATTTTCCCAGCAATTGTTGACCCGGATTTTCCTGGATAAACACGCTCTTTAGAGGATTGATTCCTAGAAGAATAAGAAGGAGAAAAAAGCCTGGCTAAAAACGATCGAAACTGGTGTGCAAAATAAAGAGAAATGAAAAATAGGAGTAACTTGCTCAGCCAAGCTATTATCACAAGTTTTCCTCCTGCAAATGAGCCATTGCTTTTTCAATTTGTTCCTCAAGTTCCCGGCGTCTTTCGTAGTTCGGATAGAGTGCAATTAATTTTTCCCAATTTTCTACTGCTTCGGAATAATTGCCAGTAAAAAAATAGGCCACACCAATATTCTGAAGTGTTTCTTGATGTTTGGGATCAATCTGTAAAGACTGTTTGTATAGCTCTACTGCCTTAACAGCATTCCCTGTGTAAAGATAAGCAGTACCCAAATCAGTCTGAACATTTACATCGCGAGGGCCTATACCTAGAGCCTCTTCATACCATTTAATAGCGGCATCGAAACGACCTATATCATAATAACTATTTCCTAGTGCAACCCTTGCCTCCCTTTCCTGAGGATTACTCTCTGCTACATCCTGCAACTGACGTATTCTCTCCATTACTTCGGCTGGTGGATGTCCCTCGGGAAGTTGTGAAGAATCCTGAAGTGTAGTCGAATCTTGATCTGGAATTATTGAAGGTCCCTGCTCAAGAAACAGTGACACAAAAAAACCAGCAATAAACCCGACTACAATCCCGACCACACCAGCAATGATTTCTTTGCTTTTCATCGGAAAATAATGTCTTTAAAGTGTTTAATCTTATGGACTGAGTTCGCTAAGAAGTGCCTGAGCAACCGCTGCATTAGGGGCATCAGGAGTTAGTTCTACATAGGTTTTGAGATGATTAACCGCCTTTTCCATTTCGGTTCCCAAAAGAATCAAACCCAGTTGATAATGAGCTTCAGCATGACTAGAATCTGCTTCCAGGGTCTTATTCAAGGCCTCTATAGCAGCAACATTCTGACCGTTGTTAATCATAGTGGCAGCAATATTATAGTAACTTTGTGCTGCTGCTTTGGGATCAGTATCAGCTACCAAAGTAGCTCCTTTTAAATAGGCTTCATTAGCCTTGTCAAAATCTCCTTTGGCTGCATAAATACCACCCAAGGTTTGATAAAATCCTGAATCTAAAGCAGTCTCTTCAGTGGCCAATCCCATTGCTTTCTCGGCAGCATTAAGGGCTTCGTCATAACTTTCCAGTCCAGCATAGGAAAGACTTGAATTAGCCCAAAGAGCCGGCAACTGATCATTCTTTTCTAATCCTAGCTTAAAAGAATTCACAGCTTGTTGGTATTCCTCCTGGATATGAAATTGTCCCCCTGCGTTATATTCCGCCCGGACAGCCGCCATTAATTTCAGCCTTCTTTCATCTTCAGCTCTTTGGGCTTCCATGGCAGCTAGCTCTTCTTCAGTCATCTCGAACAGTAGCTTTCTCGACTCGCCGGGTGTCAAAGTAAAATCAACTGTTCCTCTCTGTGGATGCTGACGTTCACCTGGTTGTACATTTTCCGCAAAATCCCCTTGGAATCCTTCCTTTTGTGCAATAACTCTATACGACGCCCGGGTGCCCACAGCCTTGTGAGCATATTTGCCCTCACTATCTGTCTCTACCTTGTACTTAGCTCCACCAAGCATGCCCTCTATTCGGATAAGCACACCTTCAATAGGATTGCCAACAGCATCTTTCACTATCCCTTTAACTGTACCGAAAGAACCCTGAGCGTAGATCTGAGGAATCAACAAAAAACAGGCAAGCAAGCCTGCAAATGACAATTGAACTATCTTTAGCTTCATAACAAACTCCCAATTATGTCTGCCATACAAATCTTAGAAAAGTTGTATTTAAACTCGCTACAACCATTAATACTATCCTTTCTAGCAAAAGCTTGGCAAGAGTTCCGAATAGCTTCTTGCTGGAAAAATTTCTATTTAAGAGAAGAATCTATGCTCCAAAATCTCCTCACTTCTTGAATGTCATCAGTTAAAGGACAATCAGGCAAGCTTTCTAAAAAAAGAGGACCATATCGCCGAGTACGAAGACGACTATCCAAAACTGCTAAAATACCTCGATCTTGACGAGATCTGATTAATCGACCCAATCCTTGTCTTAAAGTAATAATAGCCTCTGGAACGGTATAACGAAGAAAGGCATTATCTCCAGCAGCCTCCAAGCGCTTGATTCGAGCTGCCACTAAAGGCTCAGTAGGAACTGAAAAGGGCAACTTATCAATTACAACTGCTCGCAGAGCATCGCCCTGTACATCTACTCCCTGCCAGAAACTAGAAGTAGCACACAATACAGCTCGTGGGGTCTTTCTAAATAGTTCTAAAAGTTCATTTTTAGGCCTCTCCCCCTGACAAAAAAAGGAAAACCCGTTTTTCATGAGTAAAGCTTCGTAAACCCGATTCATCTGGACAAAACTTGTAAACAGTAAAAATACATTTCCTTGAGTAATATCAAGGATCTCTCCAATATCCTTTAACGCTCGATTAAGATAGTTGGAGGAACTTGGCTCTGGAAAAGAACTAGGAACATAGAGAATGCTCTGTTTCGAAAAATCAAATTCTCCCGAAACAATCAACTCGTCAGAATCAGATGCCCCTAGTCTCTCCTTGATGTATTCAAAATCACCATTGATAGACAAAGTGGCTGAAGTCAAAATAGTGGTATCAACACGCTCAAATACTTTTTCCTGAAGAATTGGAGCCACATCAATAGGATTCGCATGCAAAAACACTCCTCTCCCCCTTTTTTGATACCAATATACATCTTGAGTTTCCTCAAAATTAAAGATCTTCTCTAGTGTGCTTGTTAAACTTTCCAAACGTCGAACTAGTGGATCTGTGTCAGAGGAACATTTTTTCTGTTTCATTAAATGGTGATAAAAAACTTGCAGAGACTGCAAAAGTCTCTGCATTTTATCTAAAGACTGACTCCTTAAATCAATAATTTGATCATCAAAATGTCGATAAAGATTTAGTGAATAACGCCCATCTAATCCGGGGAAAAAACTAAAAAAATTCTGTGAATCAACCAGAATTTTAGAAAGCTGGTCCAATTCCAAGTCTTTAAGGTCTTTTAAATTTTTTTCCGAATCACGACAAAAATCTTCTATTTGATAATTGCTTATCTGTCGACCAAAGTATTGAGCCACCGTATCTTCAACTTCATGGCCTTCATCAAGAACCAATAACGAAAAATCCGGCAAAACTCGACCAATCTCATCACTTTCCAAAGCTAAATTGGCAAAAAAAAGAGCATGGTTAACAATAATTAGGTCAGAGTTTAGTGCTTTTTGACGCATGCGAGTAACGTAGCATTCTTCGAAATAAGAACACTTTTGCCCAGTACAATTTTCGCTACGGGCATCTACATCTCTCCAAAGAGGATCGTTGTCCTTGATCCAAGATAATTCAGACCGATCACCAGTCTCAGTTCGTTCTACCCACTCACTAACATTCTGCCATTCCTTCTGGCCACTTTCACGAGCTTTGGCTTCGAAATTCTCTTCTCTAAAACTCTTAAGACAAAGATAATTCTGTCTCCCCTTCATGCAGGTTACTCGTAAATCAGGGAATAGGTATTCTTTAATGAAAGGAATATCTTTGGAAAAAATTTGATCCTGTAGGTTCTTGGTAGCTGTAGAAATGATAATCCGCTGGGAACTAAATAATGCAGGAATCAAATACGCAAGCGTCTTACCTGTTCCAGTTCCTGCTTCTACACACAAAGACTGAGAAGACTGGAGAGCCTCCAATACAGCTTCTGCCATAACCTGCTGCGAGGCTCGGTATTCGTAATTAGGGAGTTTTTTTTCAAGAACCCCATCAGGACCAAAAATCTCCTCAATGGTTATTCCCTGTCTGAGTGATTTTTTATTCTGTTCAGCCGACACTGGATTGTGCAATAGAAAGACGTTGCGAATAAAGAGGAAATTGAGAGGTCAAACTCTTTACTTCTTCTAGGACTTCTTGCTGGATCTGAGTACTATCCACTTCACACAAAACTTTTCCAATAAGCTCCCCTATTATATCCATTTCTTCTTCCTTCATTTTACGTGTGGTCACGGCAGGAGTCCCAATCCGAATCCCGCTAGTCACAAGAGGAGGATGTGTATCAAAAGGAATTGCATTTTTATTAACAGTAATGCCAGCCTTCTCTAACGCTTCTTCAGCCGTCTTCCCAGTGATTTCTCTAGAAAAAACATCCACCAAAAAAACATGGTTGTCAGTACCACCAGAAACAATTCGAAAACCTTCCTCTTGAACCTTGGATGCCAAAGTCGCTGCATTACTTACGATTTGTTTCTGATACTGCTTGAAATCCGGAGACATAGCTTCCCTCAAACAAACTGCTTTAGCCGCAATGATATGAACCAGAGGACCTCCTTGAATACCAGGCATCACAATCTTATCAATCGATTTTTTATAATCTTCCTTACACAAAATCATCCCACCCCGAGGACCTCTTAAAGTCTTGTGGGTGGTGGTGGTAACAAAATCGGCATGCGGCACAGGATTAGGATGTAGGCCTACCGCCACCATTCCTGCAATGTGGGCGATATCAACCATCAAATACGCACCCACCTGTTTGGCAATCTCTGCTAAACGGTCAAAATGAATAATACGGCTGTAGGCACTAGCACCACAGACTATCATTTTAGGTTTTTCTCGATCAGCCACTTCAGCTACAGAATCATAATCAATTTGTTCACTTTCACTATCCACACCATAAGAAGAAACTTGGTACAGCTGTCCAGAAAAATTCAGGGGATGCCCATGAGTCAGATGACCTCCATGAGCTAAATCCATACCAAGAATTTTATCTCCTGGTTTGAGGACTGCCATGTAAACTGCCATATTAGCTTGACTTCCAGAATGAGGCTGTACATTAGCATGTTCTGCATCAAAAACTTTCTTGGCACGTTCAACAGCCAAACTTTCCGCTACATCCACGTGCTGGCAACCTCCATAGTAACGACGACCAGGATAACCTTCGGCATACTTGTTGGTGAATACTGATCCCATTACTTCAAGTACCGCCTCACTGACAAAATTTTCTGAAGCAATTAGTTCTAATGTCTCAAATTGGCGACGGGTCTCCAGCCGAATAGTTTCGGCAATTTCTGGATCCACTTCGTACAATGGTCTTTCCATCATCGTCTATCTCTATCCTCCAAGTCCTTTGATCTTGTCCAGTCGTTTTTGGTGACGCCCACCTGAAAAATCGGTCTGCAGCCACTCTCTAACAATATCTAAAGCTACCCTCTGATCCAGTACTCTCGACCCTAGGGCTAAAACATTCGAATCGTTATGTAAACGACTCATCTGTGCAGTTTCTATATTGTGGCACAAGGCAGCTCGTACCCCCTCAAACTTATTGGCAACAATCGACATTCCAATCCCAGTACCGCAAATCAAAATCCCTCTATCAACTGTTCCCTTAGAAACTGCCTGAGAAACTCGACTAGCAAAATCGGGGTAATCAGTAGACTCGTCACTGAAGGTTCCCTCGTCATTGACCCTGTGAGAGAACTCTTCCAGTAATCGCTTTACCTGTTCCTTGAGGTCGAAGCCGGCGTGGTCGCAACCGATCGAAATTTCCATGTAAAACTCTTCTATGGCAGGTTAGCCTACTTGACTCAACGCGGTCAAACGGATAAAAGTACCCTCCACGCCATGTTCTGGTCAAAATTCTTTATTCCGACACTCAGGGAAGTTCCCGCCGAAGCGGAGGCTCCTTCTCACCAACTACTCCTGCGCGCTGGCTTTATTCGACAAGTGGGAGCCGGAATCTATGCCTATCTACCATTAGCCCAACGCACCATGCTCAAAATAGAGCAAATCATCCGCCAAGAAATGAATCAAATTGGGGCACAAGAATTTTATCTCCCCGCCTTACATCCAGCTGAGTTATGGAAAGAAAGCGACCGCTGGGAAACTATAGGGGACACCATGTTTCGACTACAAGATCGAACTGGTCGAGAAATGTGTCTAGGAATGACGCATGAAGAAGTCTTTACCTCTGTTGCACGCAATGAAGTCAGATCGTATAGAGACCTCCCTCAAATCTGGTATCAAATCCAAGTTAAGTTCAGAGACGAACCTCGACCCAAATCAGGACTACTTAGAATTCGACAGTTTTCTATGAAAGATTCTTACAGCTTTGATCTGGATAACAACGGATTAAATTTGAGTTACGACCTTCATGACCGTACATATAGAAAAATTTTCGATAGATGTGGGCTCAAATATTTGGCTGTAGAAGCAGAATCAGGAACCATGGGAGGAACTGAATCACAAGAGTTCATGGTAGAAAGCGAAGCCGGAGAAGACAAAATTGTCACCTGTAAATGCGGCTACTCAGCTAATCTAGATCGAGCTCTTTCAAAAGTCCCAGAAATTAGCGACGAAGAAGGTGAATTTTCTCCAGAAGAAGTCCACACACCAGATCAAAAAACTATTGAAGAAGTTTCTCGCTATCTAAAAATTTCTAAATTGATGCACATAAAGTCACTAGTTTACATGGTGGAAAACCTTCCTCATCTTATTTTACTGCGGGGAGACCACCAACTAAACGAGACTCGGCTACAAAGTATCTTGAACACAGAAGTGCTACGACCGGCCACTTCAGATGAGATCCGAAATCTCTTTAAAATCGATCCGGGAAGCATTGGACCAATTGGACTCAAAAACATTCCCATACTTGCCGATAAAGCGCTTTCTGGAAGGAAAAACTTGGTATGTGGAGCGAATCGGGATAACTATCATCTCAAATATGTGACTCCTGAAAAGCACTTCGAAGCCACCTACCACGACCTTCGATGCGTACAATCAGAGGACCTATGCCTACACTGTGGCAACCCCCTACGCACTACCAAAGCCCTAGAAATTGGACACATCTTCAAACTAGGCCAGAAATACAGTGAATCCATGGGAGCTACTGTACTCAACCAGGACGGCCAGAAACTTCCCATTATCATGGGAAGTTATGGTATCGGGTTAGAAAGAATCATGGTCGCAGCCATAGAGCTCTACCATGATGACCAAGGCATTGTATGGCCTCGAAATATTTCTCCTTTCCAAGTTGTCATCACGCTTCTCAATCCAGATGATGAACAACAACGTCAAACGGCTGAAAACTATCAGCAAGATTTTTTGAACCACAGTATAGACTGCCTGTTGGATGATCGTGACGAACGACCAGGGGTTAAGTTTAAAGACGCCGAATTGATCGGAATCCCAATACGAATCACAATTGGCAAAAAATTCAGCAAGGGAATAGTCGAAATATTCTCCAGAAAAGACCATATTTCAGAAGATGTTCCCTACAAATCTGCAGTAGAACGCTCCATGGCTCTTCTCGAGTCATATCCAATCTAACGGAAAAATAAAAACCAGAAAAACCTAAGTAATTCAATAATTTTAAAGGAAAACACTTAATTTCAGGTATTTTCCCTCTTTTTTTAAAAATTTACCTCTTTTTCTCTTGACATTGGACTATTTTGGAGCAAAATAGACTAAATAGGTCAGAATAGGTCATACTCCCTTAGAGGAACGGAGTTATTTAGTTATGCTGCGGGGCAATTTTCCAACCAAAGTTGATGCACAAGGACGGATTAAGCTACCAACCGCTTTGCGCAAGCGAATAGAAGAACTTTACGGATCCCAAATGTTTGTGACTAGCGTCACGGGAGTGAATGCTCTCATTTATCCCATTGAAGAATGGGAAGAAATAGAATCCAAACTCTTAGAACCACCCAAACTGCTTCCCGAAAAAGTAAAGTTCCTACGTCATGCTAACTATTACGGCCAAGTCTCGGCTATGGACAAACAAGGAAGAGTTCCCATACATCCTCTTCTACGCGAAGCTGCGCAAATCGAAGGAGGAGTCGCTGTTATGGGCTACCTCAACTACCTACAAGTTTGGAACAAAGATAGATTCCAGGAACTACTAACATCCGACCCTTACACGGACAAGGATGCAGCAATGTTGGCTGAACTAGGCATGTAATGAAAACTACTAATCCTAAAATGGATCATATTCCTGTCCTTAAAAAACAGGTTTTGGATTTTTTGCAAATTAAAGAAGGTGGAACCTACGTTGATTGCACTTTGGGATTTGGAGGACATGCAAAAGAAATTCTCTCTCAACTTCAGGGAAGAGGGCAATTACTGGCCTTTGATAGAGATCAGGAAACTCTTGAACAAACCAGACAACGCCTATCTACCAACTTCGAAAACTTTAAAACCTTTCATAAAAACTACACCAGCCTACCGGTCGTGTTACGTCACCTTGAAATTCCAAAACTAGATGGATGTCTCCTTGATCTAGGAGTTTCCTCCATCCAATTGGACTCACCGGATAGAGGATTCAGCTTCCGACTAGAAGGCCCCCTCGACATGCGAATGGATACTCAACAAAAAACCACTGCAGCTGATCTAGTTAACAATCTTCTAGAAGATGATTTAATTGAAATTTTTCGCAAGTATGGTGAAGAAAAGTCAGCACGCAAAATCGCGGCAGCCATTGTTGAACATCGGGAAAAATCACGTTTCCAAACTACGACTGATCTTGCTGGTCTAATTACACGGGTCAAAGGATCTGGTTCCGGCCGCATTCATCCTGCCACACAAGTCTTTCAAGCCCTTCGTATCGAGGTAAATCAAGAATTAACTAATCTAGATAAGTTCCTCAAGAAGGCCATAGATTTATTGGCTCCAGGGGGAAGACTAGCGGTTATTTCCTTCCACAGTTTAGAAGATAGAGTTGTCAAAAGAACTTTTCAAATGGAGTCTGGAAAATGTATCTGTTTCCGCCCCCAAGAATTATGTACTTGCGACAAAAGACAAGAAGTTAAAATTCTCACTAAAAAACCTGTCCAGCCAACTGAAAATGAAGTATTTGAAAATCGACGGGCCCGTAGTGCCAAATTGCGTGTCGTCGAAAAAAAAAGAACACAAAGATCTAGCGAAAAAAATCCTAATTTTTCATCCAGAACATCGGATTCTGAAGATGGATGGGACGCAAGCTCTCAAGTCCAATTGGATCCTAAACAAAGGTTCGAAGCCACTCGAATAGAACTTGATAGTTGGATTCATTCAAGACTCACTCGTTATGAGCTGCGCCCAAAAATTGCAAACAAAGGAGTCACACCATGGTCGACTTTTTTCAGCAACAACTACTCAACCGCCCCCTCAAAGCCGATGATCGAGCTACCTATTCAGAAATAATTCGCTGGATAGGCATTAGTGCCCTACTAGTTAGTCTGGTCCTGTCCTATGCATGGTCCCACAATGAAATTCTCACTATTCAATATCAAATGGAACAATTGAGACAGAAAAGTAGTGCACTGCAAGAAATGAATACAAAATTACGAGCTGAACGTTACTCGCTGATTAATCCAGAAACTATCGACCAACAAGCTCGAGAATTAGGATTGATAAATGCCAACCGGATGGAAGTAAAAATTTTCGACGCAGAAATTGCAGAAAATAAGCCTTCTCAAAATCTTATAGCTCAATCGACCATCCAAAAGAAAACTCTTCGTGAATGAATCCGAAAGATAAATGGAAAGATTCTCAAATTCAATTGACCCACCGCCTCCTGGGAATTTATCTCCTCTTTTTGGTCTGGGCTATAACCCTAGCTGGACGCCTCGCTTACCTACAAATCTACAAAACTGACGAATATTTTTTAAAGGCTGAACAGCAACAGGTAGCATTCCTAGAAATTAGGCCCAAACGTGGTGACATTCTGGACCGCAATCTGGATGCCCTAGCCATGAGTATTAAGGTGGACACTGTTTTTGCTCATCCACGAGAGATCCTCAAGCCCCTCATCACAGCTCAAAAATTGGCTCCAATTCTTGAACAAGACGAACACAAGCTATATAAAAAATTGTCTTCTGGAAAGGTTTTCATCTACTTGGCAAGAAAAATAACTCCACGTCAATCTGAACAAATTAAAACGTTGAATCTGCAAGGAATTGGCTTTCAAAAAGAAACTAGCCGAATTTATCCAGGTCGTGAATTGGCTGCTCATGTACTGGGCTTTGTAAATATTGATAATGAAGGATTAAGTGGCTTGGAATATCTATACAACGACCTAATCAAAGGCAAGAAGAAGAAGAGTAAAGTTCCTATTCGTGTCGATGCTAACCGTGAAATTTACCACAGTGACAACCAACCGCAACAACTAGATGGAAACACCATAGTCCTAAACATTGACCGAAAAATTCAGCACATTGTGCAGAAAGCCCTTGAAGAGGCCGTTGAATCCACGCAGGCCGAAAACGGAAGTGCCATCGTCCTAGACCCTTACACAGGAGATATCTTGGCCATGGCCGGGCATCCTTCCTTTAATCCAAATCGCTATAGCAAGTATCCACCCAGAATCCACCGTAACCCCGTTATATTAGATGCTTATGAACCGGGATCGACTTTTAAATTGGTTACTTTTTCAGCAGTATTGGACCAGAAGTTGGGGGACCCTTCAGAAACTATTGACTGTCGGGTAGACACATTCCGACTAGCCGGAAAAACTTATCGGGAGGCTAAAAACAGCTTCGGGCTACTTACCTTCAATGAAGTGCTAGCTAAATCTAGCAATGTGGGTACTATCAAACTCGGCCTTCGACTGGGAAATGAAAAACTTTACGAGTACATCAAACGATTTGGGTTTGGACAAAAAACAGGTGTGGACTTGCCTGGAGAGCAAGTAGGCAGTTTAAGGCCTGTCTCACAATGGTCTAAAATTTCCATAGGAGCTCTTTCTATAGGCCAGGAATTGAATGCCACTCCCATTCAAACGGCTCGTGCACTTTCCGTCATCGCCAACGGAGGCAATCTAATTGTTCCCCGAGTGGTACGTCATATCTTAACTCCAGAAGGAGAAGAAGTATTCAAGCCCAAACTTGTCCTGGAAAAAATCCTTGATTCCGAAACTGCCTCTCAAGTGAAACAGGCCATGATAATCGCTATGGAGCAAGGAACCGGTAAAAACGGCCGTCTCAACGGTTATTCCTCTGCAGGAAAAACTGGAACAGCACAAAAATTCATTGATGGTCGCTATTCAGAG
>CAZASS010000062.1:0-5470 GCA_964487835.1 uncultured Acidobacteriota bacterium
GACTTCTCGGTACCTTCCTCTGCCTTGGCTGGAGACTTCTCGGTACCTTCCTCTGCCTTGGCTGGAGACTTCTCGGTACCTTCCTCTGTCTTGGCTGGAGACTTCTCGGTACCTTCCTCTGCCTTGACCGACTCCTCTTTCAGATCCGTCTTCTCCGCGGTCTTCTGATCTTCAGAATCTTGCTTTGGTTTTTCTTCGTCGCTCACTTTTTATCCATCAAGTTTTAATTTAAACAAGAAACTGCTTTAGTCTCTGTCAAACAATAGAACTGAATTAACCCGCCTTCTTGGCAATAGTCATCTCATCAATCTTATCCTGAAGTCGCATAAGCCCATATAACAAAGCCTCGGGACGCGGAGGACATCCAGGAATATAAACATCAACAGGAATTACCTTATCTACACCCTGCAAAGTGGCGTAGGTATCAAAGGGTCCACCGGCACTTGAACAAGCCCCCATTGATATCACCCACTTGGGATCAGGCATCTGATCGTAGAGCCTTTGAATCACCTCAGCCATTTTCAAGGTGACAGTTCCAGCAATAATAATTAAATCTGATTGACGAGGAGAAGGTCGAAAAATTCCCGCACCAAAACGATCCATGTCAAAACGGGAAGCACCAGTTGCCATCATTTCGATAGCACAACAAGCCAATCCAAAGGTCATTGGCCATAGTGACGACTTTCTGGCCCAATTAAAAACCGAATCAACTGTCGTCGTTATTACATTTTTTTCCATTCGATTTTCAACTAAACCCACTCTAACGCTCCCTTCTTCCAAACATAAAAATAACCCACGATCAAAATTCCAAGAAAAATGACCATCTCAATAAATCCAAATAGAGCAAGCTGATCATAGATGATCGCCCAAGGAAACAAAAAGATTGTTTCTACATCAAAAATTACAAAAAGAATGGCAATGATATAAAAGCGTATTGAAAAACGGTCGTGAGAATCTCCTGCAGGATCAACTCCGCACTCGTACGGCATCAGCTTTGCAGTACTAGGTCTATTCGGTCTAACTAACCTCCCAACAGCCAACCCCACCACCGGAAGCGATATTGCAATCAAAATAAAAATAACTACTGGTATGTAAGACGCGAGCACCTTATCCTCCAATCGTATATCAACAAAGACGGCTAAAACCGGCCCATCTTAACATATCTATTATTCCGATCCACCCTCATCTCTTAACAACTGATCAAAATAGTCTACAGTTTGCTTCAATCCTTCTTCTAAAGACACCCTTGGCTTCCAGTTTAATAACTTCTCTGCAGCTGAAATATCCGGTTTGCGTCGCACTGGATCATCTGCTGGTAGAGCTTCAAAATGAATTTCAGATCGACTCCCAGTCAGTTCCCTAATAATTTCAGCTAAGGACAAAATCGTTAATTCCTCTGGATTGCCCAAATTGATCGGACCCTTACCTTCCCCACAAGCCATCAGTTTCTTTAATCCAACCACCAAGTCAGAGACATAACAAAATGAGCGAGTCTGAGATCCATCACCGTAAACAACTAATGGCCTACCCAGAAGAGCTTGAACAACAAAATTGCTGACTACTCGCCCATCTTCTCTCTGCATTTTGGGCCCGTAAGTATTAAAAATACGGGCAATTCTTACGTCTACATTATTTTTGCGATGATAATCCATCATTAACGTTTCAGCTACCCTCTTACCTTCATCATAGCAACTCCGGAGACCGACAGGATTAACATGCCCCCAATAGCTCTCAGACTGAGGATGAACCTGTGGATCTCCATAAACCTCCGAAGTACTTGCTTGTAAAATTGGAGCCTTTACTCGTTTAGCCATTCCCAACATGTGAATAGTTCCCATGACATTGGTTTTAACTGTTTTTACTGGATTGTATTGATAATGAACGGGAGAAGCAGGACAAGCCAAATTGTAAATCTGGTCAGGTTCTAAAAGAATAGGCTGAACAATATCATGTCTAATAAACTCAAAAGAGGAATTTTCGATCAAGGAGACAATATTTCTCTTTGACCCAGAAAATAAATTATCCAGACAAAGAACCTCATCTCCCTGCTCTAGTAAAGATTTACATAAGTGGCTACCTATAAAGCCTGCTCCACCTGTTACTAAGATACGCATTTCAAATCACAAAAAAATAAAGAATAATACTCAAAAAGACAGACTGTTTTAACCAACATCAAGAAAGTAGGTTCACTCGGCTGGAGCAATTGTTTTAAATTGGAAAACATGCTGATAATCACTTGGGAATATTTCAGTTCTCTGATAGTTAACAATAAGAATAACTTCTGGTCCACCGCGCACGTGCTTAACTTGAACATCCTCTTCCCTTATCTCGAAATCTTTTTCTTTGGCCATAGCCAGAACTAAACTGACAATACGACTATCAGGCCACTTCTCAATACTAGCTCTACTCGCTATTTTCACCAAACCATCTGAAAAAGCGTTTTTTTCTAGGTAAACAGGAACAATACGATAGGAGAGATATCCCAGACATGTCCAGAGTGCCAAAAACGAAAGACATCCCAATTTGACAATGCCCCGTTGACCTAAAAGGAAATTCGAATTTATCATTTTTTATCACACTCAAGATTGTGATCAATCATTCTGCTACATCCACTTCATCCCAATCGCATTCACTGGCAATCCTTTCGTTCGGCTGAGATTCTACCAATACTGGTAGACCAAGATCGCTTCAGGTCTCAGTATAGCGACAAGCAGGACAAAACAACTTGCAGCGACGTTCTAACATCCGTCGACCGCAATTGGGACAAATAACCCCGTTCATACAACGAAAATAACATGCTTCGGTGACGCCCAAAAAATCCTCATTGCAGACAACTTTCCTGATGGAAAATTACCAAATATTAGTCATGGGCATTTCTTAGTTTGTATAATAGCTGGCTGTGACGAGTTCCAATGAGCTGTCTTATTCAGGCGTTTCGTTTGGCGATGCCTGGGCCCAGTCCGCCAAATTTAATCTATCCAGCCATTTCCAGCCCAGTCCCGATCAACAAAAGGCAATAGCTAAACTAGTAGATGGACTCCAGACAAAAGAACAAGGACAAATCCTACTAGGCGTGACAGGCTCAGGAAAAACTTTCACAATGGCAGAAGTCATAGCCAAAGCCAATCGCACTACCATTGTTCTTAGCCCTAACAAGACCCTCGCCGCCCAGCTCTATCAGGAATTTAGAAACTTTTTTCCAGAAAATGCCGTTGAATACTTCGTTAGTTACTACGATTACTACCAACCAGAAGCCTATATTGCTTCAACCGACACCTATATAGAAAAAGAAGCTTTGATTAATGATGAAATTGACAGACTCCGTCATTCCGCCACCCGCTCACTATTAGAACGCCGTGATTGTATCGTGGTCGCCAGCGTCAGCTGCATCTATGGTTTAGGATCTCCCGAAGCATACTACGGAATGCTTTTAATGTTAGCGAAGGGGGACCAAATTAAACGACGGGAAATTCTAAGCAAACTGGTAGAAATTCAATATCAACGTGACGATCTTGAACTTCGAAGAGGAACTTTTCGTGTCCGAGGAGATGTAATTGAAGTCATTCCAGCTTGGGGAGACTACGGTATCCGGGTGGAGTTATTCGGAGATGAAATTGATACCATCTCTCAATTCGATCCACTAACAGGAGAAATGATCAAAGAACATCAGAGAGTTCCAATTTATCCAAAATCTCACTATGTAATGCCTCAAAAAAAATGGAAAAAAGCTGTAGCTAGCATAAGAAAAGAACTGCAAGAACACTGTCTTAAGTTGGAAAAAAAAGGACAAACCTTAGAAGCTCAACGAATCCATCAACGCACAATGTTCGATTTGGAAATGATTAAAACAGTTGGCTACTGTCGTGGAGTAGAAAACTATTCTCGTCATCTTACAGGTCGACATCCAGGACAGCCTCCTCCAACTCTAATGGACTATCTACCTGAAAACGCTATGGTCTTTGTTGACGAAAGCCATGCGATGGTACCTCAACTACGCGGAATGTACGAGGGTGATCGTTCTCGAAAGTTAAATCTTGTTGATCACGGATTTAGACTGCCTTCTGCTCTTGATAACCGTCCTTTGAGCTTTAAAGAAATAGAGAAAAGGCTACCACAAACAATCTATGTTTCAGCTACTCCTGGACCTTATGAATTAAAAAGCTGTGCAGGAGAAATAGTCGAACAGATTATTAGACCCACCGGCCTCATGGATCCCGAAATTGAAGTAATTCCTACTGAAAACCAGATCGATCATCTATTGGAGGAAATAAGAAAAAGAACAAAACAAAAAGAGCGTGTACTGGTTACCACCTTAACCAAACGTATGGCTGAGGAATTACGCGAATACTACACCGAGCTAGAAGTAGCAGTCTGCTATCTTCATTCTGAAATTGATACTCTGGACCGAGTAAGAATTTTGCGAGATCTAAGACTTGGAAAATTTGATGTCTTGGTAGGAGTAAACCTTCTCAGAGAAGGCCTAGATCTACCTGAAGTATCCTTGGTAGCAATTTTAGATGCGGACAAAGAAGGCTTTCTTAGAAGCACCACATCCTTGATTCAAACTTCCGGACGAGCTGCCCGGAATGTAAACGGTAAGGTTATTATGTATGCCGATACCATAACTAAATCCATGGCTAATTCCATTCAAGAAACAAACCGAAGAAGAAAACTGCAAAAAAAATACAATGAAAAAAATTCGATTACTCCCCAAACAATTCTTAAACCAGTTAACACCTCACTTTTAGCAATGACTCAAATGGATTACTATGAGATTCCTATGGCTGTGGAACAAATTGATCAATATTCGTCTGCCGAGGAACTCAACAACGAGATTCAACGGCTAACAACTGAAATGAAAGATGCTGCAAAACGTTTAGAATTTGAGAAGGACGCTGGATAACGAGATAATCTGAAGCGTTTAAAAGAAATTGACCTGCAGATTGGGTTCTCAGGACAACAGGGTTCCGGTCCTCCAAAAGCACCAACAGATTAACATGCAAATTCAATCTGCATCCTCTATTCGAGGTACCATTCATCTTCCCGGTGACAAATCTATTTCTCACCGCTACGCTGTCCTTGCTGCGATGGCCACAGGCAACACCACAATACTCAATTTTTCAAACAGTCAAGATTGTAAGTCTACTCTGAATTGTTTACAAAAAATTGGTGTGGAAATTCATCGTCAAAAAAATGAACTTAAAATTCAAAGTAGAGGCTGGACAAAATTCCAGCAACCTACCCAAATTTTAAATGCAGGAAACAGTGGAACCACTATACGTTTTCTAAGTGCCCTACTCAGCGGATCCCCATTCAACTCTACTATTCAGGGAGATTCATCATTGAATCTACGCCCCATGGAACGCATTATTGTCCCTCTCAGTCAGATGGGAGCATCTATAGAAGCCCATAAAAAGGAATACCCTCCACTGCATATCAAAGGAGCATCTCTCAAGGGAATTAATTATCG
>CAZASS010000062.1:5480-11855 GCA_964487835.1 uncultured Acidobacteriota bacterium
CTTGCCCTTGGCAAGTGCCCAGGTTAAGTCCTGTCTGCTGTTGGCTGGATTAAAGGCACCCGGCCAGACACCTATTGAAGAAACAACTTCAACACGAAACCATACCGAACTGGCCCTCCCCTTTTTCAACACCTCTTTTACCCAAAAAAACGGACGGATGACGATATCAGGACAGACTTCTCTAACACCTGTTCAAGCAAAAATTCCTGGAGATTTTTCTGCAGCCGCTTTCTTCATTTTATCTGCCCTTTTAGTACCTAATTCAGAAATCTGTTTAGCCAATGTAGGTATTAATCCTTCTCGCACAGCACTGTTAGACCTACTGGAACAAGCAGGACTTCATCTTGAAAAAACCAATATAAGGCTTTCCAATTCAGAACCAACTTGTGACTTAACAATTCGTTACACTCCTAGCCTTCTAGAAAAATTCCCCACAACAATCCAAGGCAAACAAATTCCTAATCTGATCGACGAAATTCCTATATTAGCAATTCTAGGAACCCGCCTAAAACGAGGCCTGATAGTTAGACAAGCAGAAGAATTAAGAAAGAAAGAATCTGATCGAATTCATTCGACAGTTTTGAATCTCAGAAATACCGGAATTCAAGTAGAAGAATTTCCAGATGGCTTTGCTATTCCACCGGGACAGCAGATTGGAGGTGGAAAAATTCAAAGCTTTGGAGATCACCGGATAGCCATGGCCTTCTCAATAGCAGGCTTGATTAGTACTCAACCCATTGAAATAGATAATCCAGACTGTGTATCAGTTTCTTTTCCTGAATTTTTTGAAGTACTGCACTCCATAGTGGTTCGCTCATGACAATAAAACATATCTATATAGTCGGTTTTATGGGAAGTGGAAAATCCACAATTGGTCCAATTTTAGCCTCAGAATTAGACCGTCCTTTTCACGATCTAGATACAATCATTGAAAAAAAACAACAGTCAACTATTACACAAATATTTGAGTCGGAAGGAGAAGCTTTTTTTCGAAAATTAGAATCCCGTTTTTTGCTTAAAACTCAACAACTAACACCTTGTGTAATCTCGTTGGGTGGAGGAGCTTTTATCGATGATTCAAATCGAAATTTCATCTTGAAAAATGGAGTGTCCATCTGGCTAAAGGCATCAATTGATCTAATAAAAAAACGCTGTAAAGGAACAACCCATCGACCACTAGCTCAAGATCCTATAAGCCTTGAATCTCTTCTTCACTCACGAGAAAAGCATTACCAGTTAGCTGATATTCACATCGATATACAATCCAAATCCCCTAAACAAATTTCTCAAGAAATCATAACCAGACTAGATAAATCTCTGTAAGTCCTGTAATTCCCACATTTCAGCAGAGTTTTTACTGTCGCAGAACTCTGCTAACATGGATTGCTATGTTTCGTTGGTTAGTTCTTTTTGTTGTGCTGCAAACAATTTTTCAACCTGTCCTGCTAGCCGTTGACCAGTTCTCTCTCGACCAAATCTCCGATCAATTTCCTTATCGGGGCTTTGAAGAAAAAATTGAGTTCTGGAAATCTATCTACGCTATCTACGGCGAACAAGATGCTGTTTTTCACGATGAAGAAAGTCCAGGCCTTATCTACGATGTAGTTCGATTTAAAAAAAGTACTACAGGAAATCCAAAAGAAAAAAGAAGACAGCGAAAAATACTCAAAGAGAAACAACGAGAATTAGAACAAATTCTTTACCAAATTCGTACTCGAGGCATCCATTCTAAAAAACTTAACAGTCAACACAAACGAGTAATTGAACTTCTGAAATCACAAAACCATCCCCTAACTTCAACTTCCCTACGAAAACTGCAAAAAAATGTTCGTTACCAGCGTGGTATCAAAGAAAAATTTCGTCAGGGGATAATACGATCTGGAAAATACTTAGAACAAATGGAGACAATATTTCAAGCACACAATCTGCCGATTGAGCTAACCCTTCTACCTCACGTCGAATCTTCATTTAACTACAAAGCTTACTCTAAACGGGGTGCCGCAGGTTTGTGGCAATTCATGCGTGGTACTGGCCGCGAATATATGAAAATCAACAGATCTATAGATGAGCGTCTCGACCCTATACGCGCTGCAGAGGCCGCTGCTCAATTTCTCAAAGAAAACTATCAAGTTCTTGGAAGTTGGCCTCTTGCAGTAACCGCCTTTAACCATGGTCGAAACGGAATGAGACGAGCCAAAAAACGCTTTGGCAATGACCTAGTTGAGATTGTACAAAAATATAAGTCTCGGATCTTTAAGTTTGCTAGCAAAAATTTCTATTCAGAATTTTTAGCCGCTGTAGAAGTTGTTCGAAACCAAGAAAAATATTTCAACGATATCCAAATGGATCCACCCCTCCAACTGGACATTGTTCAACTTTCCAAATCCTGTCCGCTAGACTATCTCCTAAAAACTACTAAACTCAATGAAAACGTTCTAAGAACTTATAACCCTCAGTTTCGGCCTCATATCTGGAAAAATTCGAGAATTTTTCCTGCTAAAAGCTATCTTCGTATCCCTAAAGGTCAAAATTCTTTTTTTTTAGCCTCACTTGAAAAAGCCCCTTCTGTAGCCACTGTAGGAGAAACAGTTATAGCGGCAGATGGTTCGACTCACTACAAAATACAACACGGCGATAATTTGGGCTTAATTGCCAACACCTTTGGAATTTCCATTACCCAATTACAGCGCAATAATGGTATTCGAAATGCGAATCTAATCTATCCAGGACAGCTTCTCATTATCAAAGGTCCCTCCAAACGCCCTACACAATATCGAGTTCGCTGGGGTGACACATTGGCTAAAATTTCTCGAAAATTCAGGGTCTCTTTACGTTTACTTCAGGATACCAATGCCATCGATAATCCCCACAAAATCCTACTTGGTCAGATACTATTAATTCCTTAATCGATCTAAGTACATAAAATCAATTTCAAACACTTCATATTTTCTTACACCTAGAATTGCTTATATCTCATTATGACCGTGATTTAATCAACTATACTAATTTCATCAAATAAGACAATGGGATGCCAAACACAAAATAGTTCTGCACTCTATATCAAATAAAGATAATCTAGATTACAGAAAAAATGACACAAGAAGAAAACGAAAAAAAATTTCAGATTACCGATCGAAGATTTTGGGTTCAAGATGATTCCAAGATTGACAAGACCCAGATTAGTGGGCCCCAATACCCTTCTGTAGTAGAGGAACTGAAAGCAAGAACTGAACTTGCTGAACAGAAACTCAAGGAAAAGCTGCAAGAAATAGACAAAGAAAATAACGCTTTTCGTCGCCGTTTGAGTAAAGAGATGGACAAACGATTGCAGCGTGAAAAAATAAATCTTTTAAGTGACTTCCTCGAATTAGTTGACAACTTTGAACGAGCACTGAAGATCGAAAAAAGTTCTAATTTAAAAGCCCTTAAAAAAGGCCTTAAGCTTAACTTGAAATTATTTTTGGACAAATTACAATCCATCGGAATTGAATCCTTGGATCTATTGCATCAACCTTTCGACCCAAATGAAGCAGAAGCAGTTGACGTTGTCCCAGTCGAAGATGCCGAATTGGATCAAAAAGTCGTTGAAGTCATACAGCGTGGCTATCGGTGGGAAACACAACTTCTCAGACCAGCTAAAGTACGCATTGGTCAGTTCCAACCCCAAAAGTCGGTTACCACAAAAGAAGAGAAAAAAACCCCTGTATAGAACCTTATCCGTGTTTTTTTAACTGCTGATTTCGTGAACTGCTGAAGATATGACAAAGAGCAACAGCGAGAGCATCAGAGGCATCATGAGGTTGGGGCTTCTCCTTTAAGTTTAATAGAGTGCATACCATATTTTGAATTTGCACCTTATCCGCTCGTCCATATCCGACCACCGCTTTCTTTACAGCCGTAGGTGAATATTCAATAAGTGGAATATCAAACTGAGCTGCCAGAAGAAGAACTACCCCTCTAGTATGCCCTAATTTAAGTACACTCTTTACATTCACAGCATAAAAAATATCTTCCACCGCCATTGCCGTAGGTGAATATTGATCTAGCACTAGAGAAAGCTGATCGTAGATTTGCTTTAAACGATTTGGAAAATTAGAAGCCTCACTGCCGCCTGTCAGCTTGATCCCACCGTAGTCAAGGCAATGCAGGCGATTTCCTTCAGTTCGAACAAGCCCATAACCAGTAATTCTACTACCAGGATCTATACCTAAAATGACCACTGTAAGGATACTACTACTGGCCGCTGACCTAGTCCTTTCAACTACAGAGGACATACAAAAAGAAACGAATTACTACACTTACTTACTATAAAATCAGGAGTGAGGTATTAAGTATAATAACTACTGAAGTCGATGGAAAATCTGGATTAAGAATTTGCTAATGCCTCTATTTCCGCTTCATCAATATCAAAATTTGCATGAGCACTTTGCACATCATCATGATCTTCAAGTGCCTCCATCAAACGCACCATTTGTGCTACCTGTTTGCCCTCAAGACGAACATAGGTCTGAGGAATCATCGTCATCTCAGATGACAGAATTGGAATATCTGCTGCTTCAAGAGCTTGTTTGACCGACTCAAAACTCTCAAAAGACGTGTATACAGCAAAGCTGTCTCCTTCACTTTGCAAATCTTCTGCTCCGGCCTCCAATGCTAGCTCAAACAATTTCTCTTCTAAAATTAATTCCTGATCGATAGCAATGTATCCTTTTTTTTCGAACATCCATAGCACGCTGCCACTTTCCCCTAAATTTCCCCCATTCTTAGAAAAAATGAAGCGCATCTCAGCCACAGTACGATTCTTGTTATCTGTAAGTGTTTCAACAATCACAGCAACACCTCCAGGCCCATATCCTTCATAAGTCACAGCATCAAAACTCTGCCCCGGCAACTCACCAGTACCCTTCATAATGGCACGCTTGATATTGTCGAGAGGCATGTTGGCATCTTTGGCTGTCTGTACTGCTGATCGAAGTCTAGGATTGGAGTCAACATCTCCGCCCCCCAGACGAGCAGCCACACTGACCTCCTTAATTAATCGAGTAAAAAGTCTCCCTCTTTTAGAGTCAGTAACAGCCTTTTTGTGCCGGATTGAATGCCATTTGGAATGTCCAGACATAATCTAAATCTCCGTACGCCAATTGCACTTTATTGTAGCATGGAGCTTAAATATATTGACTGGACAAAAAAATAATGACCAATTACCAAATTAGGTTGCAATATATTGGCACTCGTTACTCTGGCTGGCAGATACAGAAAGATCGCCAAACAATTCAGGGCTGCATAATAAAAACCCTCCATCAAATAACCGGAGAAACTGCCTCCATAATAGGAGCTGGAAGAACAGACTCGGGCGTCCACGCAATGGGCCAGGTGGCTCATTTTAAACTTTCTAAAATGATCCCAACCACTAAACTCAAATCATCTCTTAATGGAGTACTGCCATGGGACATTCGAATACAACAAGTCAAACATGTCCATGCAAATTTTCATTCTCAAAAAGATGCTTTTAAAAAACGCTATGAATACCGAATTTACAACGGCCGAATTTTATCCCCTTTTCTTCATGGTTACGTTCACCACACCAGAGCACGTCTTAATTTAGAAGCCATGCAAGAATCTATGCAATATCTAAAGGGATCTCACGACTTTAGCAGCTTTGCAGCTACAGCCACTCAGGTCAAAAATCGGACTCGAACTATTTTTCTTTCTCAAATCGTTAATCGAGGAAATCATATTCGTTATCAAGTCGAAGCTAACGGATTTCTTTATCATATGGTCCGAAATATCGTGGGAACTCTTTTGGAAATTGGTCTAAACCGGCTAAAACCTAGCGATATTTCAAGAATTATGGAATTCAAAAATCGTAAAAAAGCAGGACCTACTGCACCACCACATGGTCTTTACCTAATGAAAGTTTTTTACAAGTAACACTCCACAAATCAGCCGTTATGTTAAAGTACGGCCAATTTTAATGAATTATCTATTAGAACAATTTAAGGGTAAATTATCTTCTTCCAGTTACGAAGTTGAATTACTATCGAACGTTGATCCTAATAAACTCCCCCTACATATTGCCATCATTATGGACGGCAATGGTCGGTGGGCTAAAAAGCGTAATCTCCCACGTATAGTTGGACATCAATCAGGAGTCGAATCGGTTCGAATAGTGGTGGAAACTGCTGCACGACTTTCAATTCCTGTTTTGACCCTTTACGCCTTTTCTGCTGAAAATTGGAAACGACCGCAAAAGGAGATTGATACTTTAATGGATCTCCTCAAAGAGTATATAGCTAAAGAATTAGACAATATTCACCAGAACAACATTCGTTTTTCAACAATTGGTCGCATCGATGAATTTCCAGATTCTGTGAA
>CAZASS010000063.1:0-2785 GCA_964487835.1 uncultured Acidobacteriota bacterium
AAAATAATTTTGAAAAGTAATAGTAGCGAGAGTTTGGTTTTCCTTCTCTATTTGAACTCCTTCCTTAGCCTCTAGCGCTTGGTGCAACCCATCAGAATAGCGACGTCCAGGCATTAACCGACCTGTGAATTCATCCACAATAACTACTTGGCCCTCCTTGACCATATAGTTCACATCTCTTTTAAATAGCGTGTGAGCCTTAAGTGCTTGTTGAATGTGATGCACTAGTTCCATGTGACGAGGATCGTACAAATTATCTATATTCAAAAACTGTTCTGCCTTCTCAATGCCGGATTCCTGCAGAACAACACTCCTGGCTTTCTCGTCAATTTTATAGTCACGATCTCGAACTAGCTTAGGAATCAACTTATCTATTTTGTAGTACTTGTCGGTAGATTCTTCAGAGGGACCACTAATAATCAAAGGGGTCCGAGCCTCATCTACAAGAATAGAATCCACCTCATCTACAATCGCATAGTGGTGAGGCCTCTGTACGCAATCGTCAAGTGAGTACTTCATGTTGTCTCGGAGATAATCAAACCCAAACTCGTTGTTAGTTCCGTAGGTAATATCACAGCGATAAGCTGCCTGACGCTCAGCATCTGACATGTCGTGCTGGACAATACCTACTTCCAATCCAAGAAACCTATAGACAGGGCCCATCCACTCTGCATCTCGCCTAGCTAGATAATCGTTCACTGTCACTACATGAACTCCTTTTCCAACCAATGCGTTTAGATATACCGGCAATGTTGCTACAAGAGTTTTCCCTTCTCCTGTCTTCATCTCAGAAATTTTCCCCTGATGGAGAACGATGCCACCTACCAGCTGAACATCATAATGACGCATACCTAAAGTACGAAGACTTGCCTCACGAACCACTGCAAAAGCTTCAGGGAGAATTTCTTTTAATTGTTCTCCCTTATCCAGACGAGCTTTAAATTCACCAGTCTTGGACTTCAGTTCTCCATCGGAAAGCGCTTCAATTACCGCCTCCAGAGAATTAATCTGTTCAATCTGGGGTTGAATCCTCTTTAACTCACGCTCGTTATGACTACCAAGAATCTTGGTTAAAATTGCATCCAACATAACTTCTAGATTCTACCATCATCAAACTCTCTTAAATCCAAATAGTTGTAAACAGTAACCGCATACTCAAACATAACAAGCCAATTTCCAATAAATGCCATTTACGTGGGTACCTATGACTGTTTGACAGACTTAACACTACTCCCTATAATCCGTCCATGGGGGTACCTGAAGCACTCACTTTTGACGACGTACTGCTCATGCCGGCTAAAAGCGACATCCTTCCGGCTGAGGTGGGTCTCCAGACTGTCTTCTCCAAAAACATACCTCTAAACATTCCCCTTTCCTCAGCAGCAATGGATACAGTAACCGAAGCACGATTGGCTATCTCTGTAGCTCGACAAGGAGGCATCGGTATTATTCACCGCAACCTATCTATTGAAGAACAATCAGGCGAAGTAGACAAAGTTAAACGTTCAGAATCGGGGATGATTGTGGACACAATCACAATGCGCCCAAACGACCGTCTCCGTTATGTCCTTGAAATAATGAGTCACTCTAAAATTTCCGGGGTTCCTATTACCGACAAAAAAGGTAAGCTTTTGGGCATTCTAACCCACAGAGATTTAAGATTCGAAACAAATCTGGATCTCCCGGTCTCCGAAGTAATGACTCATAAAAACCTCATAACTGTTCGTCAAGGAATCTCTATGGAGAAGGCCAAAAAGAAGCTCCACGAAAATCGAATCGAAAAGCTGCTGGTTGTAGACTAAAATCATCTCCTAAAGGGACTAATAACGGTTAAGGACATTACTAAAGTAATTGCCTATCCTGATGCCGCCAAGGACGATCTTGGAAGGCTACGAGTTGGTGCTGCTGTAGGTGCTACTGGAGATTATATTGAACGGGCTCTTGAACTGGAAAAATCAGGAGCTGACGTTATTGTTGTGGATACCGCACATGGACACACAGGACGAGTTTTAAAGGCAGTAACGCAATTGAAGAAGAAGCTTAAAAAGGCTGATCTCGTAGCTGGAAATATAGCTAGTGGAGAAGCTGTTCGTGAACTAAAACAGGCCGGTGTAGATGGAGTTAAGGTAGGAATGGGCCCGGGAAGTATTTGCACCACACGAGTAGTTACTGGAGCTGGAGTCCCTCAAATTACCGCAATTACTGAAGCTGCTAAGGTGGCCCGCCGACTAAAAATTCCTGTTATTGCCGACGGTGGAATTAAATTTTCAGGAGACATACCCAAAGCTCTGGCTGCTGGAGCTAGCTGCGTTATGATTGGAAATCTTTTTGCTGGAACTGACGAATCTCCTGGAGAACTAGTTTTTTACCAAAACCGTAGTTATAAAACCTATCGAGGAATGGGATCTCTGGGAGCTATGACAGAAGGCAGCCGCGATCGTTACAGCCAAGAACACATCGATGTAGAACGCAAATTGGTTCCCGAAGGAATTGAGGGTCGTGTTCCCTACAAGGGCAGTATTGAGAACTTAATTCCAACTTTAGTAGGTGGAATTCGGGCTGGCATGGGCTATTGCGGAGTACGGAATATTAAAGAACTCCAACAAAAAACTAGCTTTATACGGATAACTAATTTAGGACTGCGTGAATCCCATGTTCACGATGTAGTTGTAACTAAAGAAGCCCCAAACTATCGATTGGAAGACTAGTAATACATTTAGAGCTTTCTACCCCACCTCAGGAATAATCTTTTTCACGGCACCAGCAATCGTTTTCAACTCTTTCA
>CAZASS010000063.1:2795-5003 GCA_964487835.1 uncultured Acidobacteriota bacterium
TATCCGGTTCGTGATGTACTTCAATTAACAAGCCATCTGCACCAGCTGCCACCGCAGCTCTAGCCATTGGAGCAACTTTATCTCGAATACCAACAGCGTGACTGGGATCAACAATAACGGGAAGATGACTCAGCTGGTGAAGGACTGGGATGGCAGAAATATCTAATGTATTGCGGGTCTGTGTTTCAAAGGTCCGAATTCCACGCTCACACAAAAGAACCTTGTGATTTCCTTCCGACATTATGTACTCGGCAGCTAGCAGCAAATCCGTCAATGTAGCACTCATTCCACGTTTAAGAAGCACTGGTATTTGAGTTTTTCCAACGCTACGTAACAAAGGATAATTTTGCATATTGCGAGCACCAATTTGAATAATATCGATATACTCCTCAGCTAAATTGATTTGAGAAGACTCCATAACCTCAGAAACTACAAGCAACTCATGTTTATCAGCTGCCTTACGCATCTCTTTCAGCCCATCTTCTCCCAAACCCTGAAATGAATATGGAGAAGTTCTTGGCTTGAAAGCACCGCCTCGAATGACCTTAGCACCAGCAGCTTTCACACTCTCTCCAATAACATCGCACTGCTCGTAGCTTTCAATGGTACATGGGCCCGCCATAACCAAGACCTCATCACCTCAGATTTCCACACCCTGAATTTCAAGTACTGTACCATCAGGCCGAAAAGCTCTGGAAGCCAACTTGTAGGGGACACTAATCCGGTGAACCTCCTTAACCCCATCTAATACTTCATAATCACGGGTATCCACCACTTGAGCTCCTACTGCACCTAAAATAGTATGCTCAACTCCTGTTGAACGGTGCACATCAAACTCCTGAGAGACTAGCCTCTCAATAACTCCTTCAATTTGCTCATCTGTTGCCTCTTGCTTCATCACAATAACCATGGCGAACTCCCTTTATTTTATTTTGTAATCACTTCTCTCTTTGTCTTTTTACTTACCACCACTTACTCTGAATCACTTTGCTCCCTATTCGGTTGTGCTTCTCTTTCTGCCCTTCTTGACTCATCGATAATTCGTTCAAATAGACGTTTTATTGCCTTCTGAGTCAACGGCCCTTTGGTTGCCTTCTGAACATTATCAATTACCTTTTTTTCACGATTAGGGGCATAGATTGGAGTATTCGAACCTTCTTTGATCCTTCCAATTTCTATAGCGCATTGACTGCGTTCATTCAAAAGCTCTACTAACTCCATATCAATTTGGTCAATTTTCTTTCTCCAATCCTCTATGCTCATGACAATTATCTCCGAGCTTAGGTAAATTCTAAATTTAAACCTACAATGTATCTAAATCCATTAAACAAAAAAAGCCGTGAGCAATCTGTCCTGCCCACGGCCCATAAAATCCAACTTGCGATTCTTATCTATAGGGACGAACAAGATCCTTTCTTGTGCTTCCGGTAATAAAAATAAAAATTGCAAAATAGACTCATAACCACTTTTAAATTAGACAATTAGAGCTTTAAAATCAAGTCTTTTTTAACAAATTCCTCCACTTTAACAACCAGATTGGAATCTGAACGGTGTTCTTCAATAAATTCTACAATAGCTGAACCTACCACTGCTCCCTCCGCATGATTCCATACTTTTTGAACATCTTCTGAAGACGTAATTCCGAATCCCACTGCAATTGGCAGGTCACTGTATTGACGAATACGGGCAACAGTTTCCGGGACCGAAGCATCTACATCTGAATGAGTACCTGTCACACCTGCTCGAGCCACCAAATAGAGAAACCCTTGACTTGCTTCACTAATGGATTTGAGCCGCTGGTCCGAAGAAGTTGGAGCCACCAAAAACACACTATCAAGAAATTCTAAAGGCTGCATACGTGAATACTCTTCAGGAGTTAAATCCGATATAAGCACTCCATCCAAACCAACCTTCTGTCCCTCCTGATCCAATTTTTTCAGACCATAACTCAAAATTGGATTCAAATAACTCATGAAAATTAGCCCAATATCACTCTGACAACGAATCCGGTGTACCAATTGTAGATAGTCCGAAAAAGAATAACCGTGCTGAAGTGCCTGATATGAGGATTTCTGAATGATGGGTCCATCTGCAATAGGATCAGAAAAAGGGATTCCAATTTCAACAATATGTGCTCCCGCAGACTCCAATCCTAAAACGATCTCAACTGTCTTTTCCAGATCAGGATGTCCAGCTGTAACAAAAGGA
>CAZASS010000063.1:5013-10299 GCA_964487835.1 uncultured Acidobacteriota bacterium
AGACAGGAACGAAATTGTGAATTAATATCACTAGAAATTCAATTCTTAATTTCCTGTTTTAACTTCAAGCAATACGCCACCGCATGAGCAGACTCTAATGCTGGAATAATTCCTTCTAATTGACTAAGTGCTTTAAATCCTTTTAGGGCTTCTGAGTCGCTGACCGAAGTGTATTGAACACGACCGGTATCCCTAAGGTAAGCGTGCTCAGGACCAACTGAGGGATAATCTAAACCGGCGGAAACACTGTGTGTAGTAGCCACCTGACCTTGCTCATTCTGAAGCACATAACTGAGAGTCCCATGTAGCACACCAACTCTACCACCTTCAAAACGAGCGGCATGCTCTCCCAGTTCTTTCCCTTTACCTCCCGCTTCTACACCAATCATTTGAACAGATTCGTCCTCTAGAAATTCATAGAACAATCCAATAGAGTTACTACCGCCTCCAACACAAGCTACTAATAAATCTGGTAATTGATTTTCACACTCAAGAATCTGTTGCCGGGCCTCACGCACAATAACCGATTGAAAATCTCTTACCATAACGGGATATGGATGAGGGCCCAATACAGACCCAAGTAAGTAGTGGGTATCATCAATGTTGGTAACCCAATCCCTCATCGCCTCATTAATAGCATCCTTGAGGGTACGACTACCCGAATCTACTGGTGTTACCCGAGCACCTAGCAATTCCATGCGAACAACGTTCAAAGCCTGTCGTTGCATATCCTCAGTACCCATAAAAATTTCACACTTTAATCCCAACAGAGCACTGACAGTGGCAGTTGCCACACCATGTTGCCCAGCACCAGTTTCTGCAATAATCCGTTTTTTTCCCATTCGCTGTGCTAATAAGGCCTGTCCCATTGCATTATTGATCTTATGGGCTCCCGTATGACAGAGGTCCTCTCTTTTTAAATACACCTTACAACCTACTTCTTCAGAAAGACGCTGAGCAAAAAACAGTGGAGTGGGCCTCCCCGCATAATCTTCTAATAATTGAACTAGCTCACGTTGAAAATGAGTATCTTGAACACTTTGGGAGTAAGCTTTGGAAAGTTCCTCCAATGGAGACATTAATGTCTCCGGAACGAACTGGCCTCCATAGTTTCCAAAATGTCCAACACTAAACTTATCTGACTTCATTTTTTAAACTTCTCTCAAAGATTTACCAATTAATATTCTCATTTCTATTTTTTCTAAACATCTGATTATCTCGAACAATATTAAATACACATTTAATATTTATCCAAGAGATGCATGAATAAACCTCTTCAATAGAGCAGAGTCCTTGATTCCCAATTCACTTTCAACACCTGAACAAACATCTACACCAGAAGGACTTAACAATGCAATGGCTTCTGAAACATTCTCCGGGTTCAATCCACCAGAAAGAATAAAAGAACGATTCAACTGCTGCACATAATCCCAATCAGCACGGATCCCTGTTCCCCAAGAGGTGTCTATTAAAACTTCATATCTAGGGAAACTACACGCATCAAAAGGAGAGGCAGCCACTAAAAAACGACCTTGATCCGACGGTATCTGCGATTCAGACTCAAGGCCATGTAGTTGAAACACGTTAATTAGCTCCCTATTAGATACTTTATCCATCTCCTTTTTTAACTCTCTAATTTGATTATAAATTTCCTCCTTTGTCTCTCCACTTACCACCATTACCGCCACAACCAAAATTTGTCTGGGAAGTTTTTTAATAATCTCAGCTGCTCTTTGAGGATCAAGATAACGCGGACTCGATTTATAAAAATTGAATCCCAAAGCATTGGCCCCACAATCAATTGAAAAAAAAGCGTCTTTTTCATTTGTAATTCCACACACTTTAACCAAAAAATTATCCGTCAACTGCTGACTTATATGGTCACGCTCCACTGTAATCATTCTCCACCTACCAATTGGCAAAGCATCTCTCCTGGATTGGCAGAATCCATTAAAGTTGATCCAATCAAAAAAGCACTGAATCCAGCATCCTGAAGTTCTTTAATTTGAGTATGTTCACTAATTCCAGACTCGGAAACTAGAATCTGTCCTTCCTCTCCATCCAGACGTCGAATTAATTCAAAAGAAGTCTTAATATTTACTTCAAAGGTATCTAAATTTCGATTATTAATACCAATGATACTAGCCCCACTTTCCATTGCCCTCTCTAACTCAAAAGCATCGTGAACCTCAACAAGGGCATCCAACTTTAACTCTCTCCCATATGAAATCAGATCTCTTAACTCTGCATCAGACAGACATGCCACAATCAACAAAAAGGCAGAAGCTCCCCTGACACGTGTTTCTACTATCTGATACCGATCCATAATAAAATCCTTGCGCAACAAGGGTAATTTGACCTGTTGACCAACTTCTTCCAAAAATTTCAATTTGCCCCCAAAGTACTTTTGTTCTGTCAAAACAGAAAGAGCGCGAGCACCATTACGGGCATAAACCTCTGCCAACTCACAAGGACTTAACTGACAGTTAAAAATCCCTCGACTCGGACTTCTGTATTTAATTTCGGCCACAATATTAACTCCCGATTGGGAAAGCACTGATTCAAAATTAAAAGGAAGTTCCTCTGGCAGTTTCTGAAGAAGCTCTTCCATCGACAGTAACTGCTTAGTTTCGGATAGTTCCTGTTTTTTAAAACTCACTATTTCCTTAAGCATAACTTCTCTCTTAGTCAGAATAGAATTGAATGAGTTGGAGTAGCTTCTCTAAAGCCGCTCCAGAATCAATTGACTCCTCAGCTTTGCGAATAGCTTCTGAAAAATCTTCTTCATCAGCCACATACAAAGCAGCAGCAGCGTTTAAAACCACCACATCTCTAGCTGGACCTTTACTTTGTCCTTTCAAGATACTACGAATCATTTCAGCATTCTGTTCTGGAAGACCACCTTGGTACTCCGTAGCAACAATATGAGAAAAACCTAGTTCTTGGGGATCCCAATCAAAAGTCTTTAAAGTAGAATCTTTAACCTCTGAAACCCTTGCTGAAGCTCCTAAAGAAAGCTCTCCTAACCCATCCTGGCTGTGAAAAACCCAAGCTCTCTTAGTGCCTAAATCCATTAGTGACTGTGCCATCTTCTCAGTGACTTCAGGAGAATATACCCCAATAATCTGATAGGGAGCTCCGGCTGGATTTGTTAATGGACCCAACAAATTAAATATAGTTCGTTGTCCAAGTTGCCTTCGAATATGGGCTACTCTCTTCATACTGGGGTGAAAGACTGGCGCAAACAGAAACGCTATACCAAATTCGTTTAGACATTGCTCAGCAATTTCTGGAGGCCTATCAATGCAAACACCCAAAGCTGATAACACATCGGCACTGCCACTCTTAGAGGTGACAGCTCTATTACCATGTTTGGCAACAGGAACGCCGGCACCTGAAATAACAAAAGCTGCTGCTGTAGAAATATTGAATGTAGGGATCCCTCCACCTGTTCCGGCAGTATCCACCACCTTCAGATGATTAGGACAAATAGAATTCCCACGTTCGCGCATAACTCTAGCAAAACCGATAATTTCTTCAGAACTCTCTCCTTTTAGAGCTAGTGCTTTAAGAAAAGAAGCTATTACTTCATCCTCGGTTGCCGCAGACAAAATCAGATCTAAACACTGTTCTGCTTCAGTAATATTCAGGTTCTGACCGCTTTTAATTTTTTCTGTATATTCTTGTAAAAACATAGTTTTAATCATCAATGATAAAATTACATATTCTGGAAAATAATAAAAAACACATATACATATCCCCTATTCATTCTCATCTGGACTAATGCTTGATAGTGGATTCTAACAATCCTAGAAAGTTCTCTAGAATCTTCATTCCCTCTGGCGTCATTACTGATTCGGGATGAAACTGGACGCCAAAAATAGCATATTCACTATGTCTTACTCCCATAATTACATCCCTATTCGTCCAGGCATTGACCAGCAAAAATTCAGGAAGATCCTGCCGACTTAGAATCAAAGAATGGTATCGAGTGGCCTCAAAAGGACTAGGCAAACCGACTAGGATAGAATCCTGTTCATGGTAAATCTGGGAGATTTTCCCATGCATTAATTCAGTAGCTTCTACCACAGTTCCTCCAAAAGCCTCTCCAATGACTTGATGTCCTAAACACACGCCTAGTATTGGAATTTTACCTGCAAACTCTTTGACCAAAGAGAGAGAAATTCCAGCATCTTTTGGAACCCCCGGGCCTGGAGAGATGACAATACGATCAGGAGCTATCTCTTGAATATTAGAAAGTCTGATTTCATCATTTCGATATACTTCAACACTACACCCCAATTGGCCCAAATACTGGACCAAGTTGTACGTAAAGCTGTCATAATTATCGACGACTAAAATCTTCATCTTTTCTCTTTGATCCCCTAGCTATCTAATGCAGCCAGATTTTTGTCTTATGATTTTCATCTTTCAATTGTCTAATGTTAGTATTCTTGCAAGTTCCAAAGATCTTAGAAGAGCCATCGCTTTATTAAAGCACTCCTTATTTTCCAATTCGGGAACCGAATCAGCAACAATTCCAGCCCCCGCTTGTAGATAGGCTTTTCCGTTCTGCAAAACAATTGTTCGAATTGTGATGCAACTATCCAAATTCCCGGAATAATCCAGATATCCAATAGCACCCGCATAAATTACTCTAAAATGGGGCTCCAATTCATCAATAATTTCCATCGCCCGTACCTTAGGAGCACCACTGACGGTTCCTGCAGGAAAACATGCTGCTAAAGCATCAAAACGATCTAGTTCAGGGCGTAATTTGCCTTTCAAAGAACTTACCAAATGCATTACATGAGAATACTTTTCCAAAAACATCAGATCTTCTACTTGAACTGATGAATACTGACTAACTCTTCCTAGATCATTTCGTCCTAAATCAACCAACATTAAATGTTCAGCACGCTCCTTTTCATCATTAAGCAACTCCTGCTCAAGACGTTTTTCCTCGACTGAATCTTTACCACGCCTACGGGTGCCAGCTATAGGACGGTATTCAAGCTCTTCCCCTTGAACACGCACCAACATTTCTGGAGAGGAACCAACAACACAAGTCTCTCCTAATTTAAGAAAAAACATATACGGAGAAGGATTTACAAATCGAAGAGCCCTATAAACATCAAAAGGATCCCCGTTGAAATCTAGACTGAATCGTTGAGAAAGGACAACCTGAAAGACGTCACCTGCCCTAATGTACTCCTTGGCCTTTTCAACAGCTATCTCAAATTCACCAGCAGAAAAATATCTAAATAGATCAAGCATATGTATTCC
>CAZASS010000063.1:10309-11550 GCA_964487835.1 uncultured Acidobacteriota bacterium
ACTTTAATGACGCCACTTTACTATATTTACTCATTGTCATTTTAAACTTTTATCTAAATTTAACCTTCATAAAATTTTTAATCAACACGACTCGAAAAATCAGAAAAAGCTGACAAATCAGGAACTGGAATCAAACTAATTCTGCCTAAAGCTGAACTTACATCTACTTTATTTATCCCCTTTCGAAGTCTGGCTTCTAAATCATCCACTTCTTGTTGGCTCCTGTGAGACATAATTACAATCTGCTGACTCACATGATCAAAAGCTAAAATAGTAGAATAAAAATCCATATTAACTGAGGACATTCCAGTGCGTGACTGACTTTCTCCCCATCCATTTAAATCAGGTAATTTCTCTAATTCCCTAACCATGTCATAACAGAAAACACCTACTGCTCCACCAGTAAAAGGAGGTAAATTTGGATCGGGAGGATTATCCCCAGGAAAACTCTTTCGGAAGTCGGAAAATTTCCCCTCAAATCTCTTTTCGGGATTAATCCCAATAAAGGAATAGCGTCCAATTTTTTCTCCACCCTCAACTGACTCCAGTAAAAAAGCTCTTTCAACTCCTTCAGAGATCCGCAAAAAAGCGGAAACAGGAGTTAGCTGATCAGCAAAAATGGCTTTGTGATAAATCATTGTTCAAAACACCGTATTGTCAAAAAAAAAGGCCACGGAGAACCTTCTCCGTGGCCTTTTTCAGGTTTGATCTCTAATTTGGCCCTATAATGACCCACAGTTCTCCGGCAGTACTACTGAGTTGTTAACCTCGCCAGCCTCGCCAGAACAAACCGTCAATCATCATAAGTCTTCCCGATTCAATACTCTACACAAATACCAAAGCCCCGTCAAGAACAAATAACAATTGCTGAAAGTTCAAGAAGTTGTTAACTATAACCTGATTAAGTTGGAGAAGTAATTAGCAGATACAAATGAATAATGTTTGAAAAATAATCAAAAATGATTAGCTACTTTGGGCTCCTGCCCCTGACATAGACTTTAGGAAATCAGCATTACTCTTAGTCTTTCCAATTTTTTGCAACAATAACTCCATGGATTCTGTAGAGGAAAGAGGGTTTAAAACTTTACGTAGAACCCACATTCGATTTAGTTCTTCCTCACTCAACAAAAGCTCTTCCTTTCTGG
Source organism: uncultured Acidobacteriota bacterium (assembly GCA_964487835.1). Taxonomy (GTDB): domain Bacteria; phylum Acidobacteriota; class UBA6911; order RPQK01; family JADFOI01; genus JAUXKG01. The sequence continues at coordinate 11,455 of CAZASS010000063.1, forward strand.
TTCCAGAACGATTGATATCAATAGCTGGAAAGATGCGCTTATCAACCAGTTTACGATCTAAATTCAATTCCATATTGCCTGTTCCTTTGAACTCTT
>CAZASS010000064.1:0-2592 GCA_964487835.1 uncultured Acidobacteriota bacterium
GTCAATCGCAAAAAAGCATACTCGAAACAATACCGGCACTAAACTGGTAGTTGCCCTCAACTATAGTGGAAGACTTGAACTTGTTGATAGCTTCAATAGCTTGCTTGAAAAAAAAATAGAGCACCCTGTCAGTGAAAAAGATATTGATAGCCTACTGTACACCGTAGGACTCCCCAACCCTGATCTTCTCATTCGTACCAGCGGGGAAATGCGTATTAGCAACTTTCTGCTCTGGCAAATTGCTTATACTGAAATTTTTGTAACAGAAGTCTTGTGGCCAGATTTTCGGGAAAAGGATCTTTTAGAAGCTATTTTGGATTTTCAAAAACGGGAACGACGCTACGGAGATATTCAGGCAACAACTCGTGAGAATATCCAATGATTCCACGCTTCGTTACTGCAGCAATTCTTTTACCTATTCTCCTACTCTGCGTTTTTTATCTGCCATCTAATCTGTTTCTTTTCTTGGTCTGCTTGCTTCTATGGATCGCTGTTTCTGAACTTTCCAGCCTCCTATCTCACCTCGAATTAAAAACCTACTGGTTTACTTTCCCACTGGTCCTTCTACTCCCCTGGATCTGGCATTATTACCCTAATCAACTAGTTATCTATCTAATATTTTCTAGTTTACTCTGTATGAGTTGGAGTGTTTTTCAAGATCACAATCTAAAATCATCTTTTCAATCTGCTTCAGGAAATTTTGGAACTCTCTTTTTCCTGGGAATTCCCCTATCGATTGCCTCAAAACTCCAATCCCATAATCCAATGGAGCTAGTTCTCCTGCTCTCTATTCTTTGGGCCGGAGACTCTGGAGCCTACCTAGTAGGCAGAAAGTTTGGGAAACACAAAATCTTCCCCCATCTGAGCCCTAAAAAATCCTCAGAAGGTTATATTTCTGGGCTACTATGTTCTCTACTAACAGCACTATTCTTGGGAACTTATTTCTTTCCAACCTGGGCATTATCTTATCTTGCATTTATCGGAATTTTACTGGGAATTCTGGGAGGACTAGGTGATCTCTTCGAATCAGCTCTTAAAAGAAATGCCGCTATTAAGGATAGTTCACAGCTAATCCCTGGTCATGGCGGACTACTCGATCGTTTAGACAGCCTACTATTTGCACTTCCTACATATTACATATTGACCACTTTTATAAAATGAGACTTAGTAGAGAATGAAAAATATATCTGTTTTAGGATCAACAGGATCCATCGGTCAAAGTGCATTAAATTTGGTAGATCTTCATCCAGACCGTTTTCGAATAGTCTCTCTAGCAGCTCAAAAAAACACCCAACTACTTTATGAGCAGTGTCTAAAGTACACACCTAAGCTTGTTGCTTTATATGATCATGAAGCAGCGTCAACTCTTCGCCAACAACTTCCCAACACTCAAGTACTAGATGGCCTAAAAGGCGTAGTTGAAGCTGCTGTTCATCCAGACGTTGATTTGGTGCTATCAGGAATCAGTGGCGCTGCAGGATTAATTCCAACTTACGAAGCTCTTCTGGAACATAAAGATGTGGCTCTTGCAAACAAAGAAACTCTAGTAATGGCCGGTGAACTGATTACCAGACTTATTAGTAAAAACAACCTCAATTTATTACCCGTCGACAGCGAACATACTGCTCTTCACCAATGTCTTCGCACTGCATCAAAAAGCGAAATTTCACGACTTATCCTGACAGCTTCCGGGGGGCCTTTTTGGAACAAGAGTCCAGAAGAATTAAAAAATGTGACCATCGAAGAAGCTCTAAAACACCCTACTTGGAAAATGGGGAAAAAAATTACCATCGATTCAGCAACTCTAATGAACAAAGGATTGGAAATCATAGAAGCTCATTACCTTTTTGGTATAGCTGCTGACCAAATTTCAGTGGTTGTACACCCTCAATCAACAGTTCATTCCATGGTAGAGTTTATTGATGGCACAATACTGGCACAGATGAGTATTACTGATATGCGTTCTGCTATTTTATATGCACTTTCCTATCCAGAACGATGGAATTCAAACCTTCCAAATCTCGATCTGTTTTCTCTCTCTGCTTTGGAATTTTTCCCCCCAAACGATAAAAAATTTCCATGCATTCGTTTAGCCTATCAAGCGCTTGAAAGTGGACAAACTTACTCGACTGCAATCAATGCCGCTAATGAAATTGCCGTTCACAGCTTCCTTGATGGAATACTGCCTTTTTCCGCAATTCCTCAAGTAATTGAAGATGTCATGGCTAAACATTCTCCTTGTTCTGCTGACAGCCTAGAAACAGTCCTAGAGGTAGATCTCTCTACTCGTGCAATAACTAAAAAAATCATTAAAGGTTTATCTCTCCAGTAAAAACGATGTTCAATCCGACTGTTGTATAATATCTCCGTCACCCTAATGTTTTGAATTAGACAAACAAACAGGTTTTAAAAATTATGGACACAGAGTGGAAAGATTTTTCTAATTTACCCGACCAGGCGCGAGTTTGGATATATGGCTTTGAAAATAATATGAGTTCAGAGGAAAAAAACAAAGTTTCAGAATCCTTGGCAGAATTCATTCCCACATGGACCTCCCATCAACATCATGTAACAGCTGCTTTTACTCTGGTC
>CAZASS010000064.1:2602-5043 GCA_964487835.1 uncultured Acidobacteriota bacterium
GTCAATCGATTTGCTATTGTGGCCGCACACACATCACATGGAATTTCTGGTTGCTCTATCGACAGTCTATGGCAAAATATTAAAGGTCTTGAGATAAACCATGAATTAAACCCTTTGGATGGAAGTTTGCTTTTTTTTCGTGATAGAAACAGCCAAATACAGGCTGTCAATCGTGAAAAATTCCAACAATTAGTTAGCTCTAGAGACATTAAAAACAGCACTCCGGTATTCGACACTTTAATTGAAAACGTGGGACAGTTACGGGCTGGAAACTTTGAAAGAGCCTTTGAAAAATGCTGGCATATTAATATGTTTAATTGTGAGCCAAACTCTACTGTAAAAACAATCACTTAAGGACAGTTACGACTATGTATTTGAAAATTCTAGCTCATCCTGTATTTATTGCATTAAATCTACATATGCCAGTAATAGTAGACTTGTCCCATCCATTAATAATGCTTCGAGGAGAAAATGGATCGGGCAAATCAACTCTCTTGCATTCAATTTATTATGCCCTCCGTGGAGAACAAGTCGAAAACTATGTGTATAAACTAGAAAATCAAGAAACTGATATATCTCAAGCCTTCCTATTCGATGCTGAACAACACAATCCACGGAACCAACTACACCTATTCGAAGACCAGCCACAAATGAAAGAATTTTTGGAAACAGCTAGCCATGGACAAGTGATGCTTTCCTTATTCCAAGAAACCTTCCCCAATCTTCCTGCAGGTACAACTCTGCTCTTAGATGAACCTGAAATGGCTTTGTCTCCATCTAATCAAAAACGTATTATCAAAATGTTAATGGAGCTAGTAGACGAAAAGAATATGCGGATCATAGCGGCAACACACTCACCAACACTAATAGAAGCCAGTGAAACTTATGTAATTAATTTGGACGATTACGTAAACAAGAATATTATGCCAACCGACTTACCCCCACCCGATCAAAGCACTATCCATTAACAATCAACAAATTAAATCCTACTGTTTGACAAGTGTCTAAAAACTTGCAGACAATGACACTGATAAAATTTTGAGGAGGATATTTTGGAGCTATTGAATTCGATTGGCTTGAGCGTTGTCGCATTTGCTTTTGTTCTCGGTGTAATGATTCTTGTCCACGAACTTGGCCACCACTTAGTAGCCAAATTCTTGGGCATTCGCGTGGAAGTTTTTTCCCTTGGATTTGGCCACCGTCTGTTTGGATTTAAAAAAGGCGATACTGATTACCGGGTCAGTCTCCTTCCCTTAGGGGGCTACGTCAAAATGGCTGGCGAAAACTATGATGAGTCATTAACGGGAGCCCCAGATGAATTCATGTCACATTCCAAATCCCATCGCTTTGCAGTAGCAATTGCTGGTCCTTTAATGAATGTTGCTTTGGCTTTCTTTTTAGTAGTAGTAGGTTTTTTAATTGGCGTTCCCACTTATAGCTATCTAACTCAACCCGCAGTTATCGGAAATATTGCACCCGACTCACCTGCAGCTGAAGTCGGCCTTCAACGTCAAGATACGATAATATCGATTGACAATAATCCCACTCCAACTTGGCAGGATGTAGAAATACTTGTCAGTATGAGTGCCAATCAAGAATTACAACTAAAAATACAACGTGATAATAAACTGATCCAAAGATATCTCACTACCATACCTACTGAAGAAACAGAGATTGGAACAATTGGAGTCACTCCATTTATTGCTTACACTATTAGTCAGGTCGAACCAGAAACTCCAGCAGCACAGGCTGGACTCCAAGCAGGAGATGAAATTCTCAACGTAATTCAGGGAGAAAAAGTTGCAACAGGCTTCTACGAAAGTCTTGAAACCATTTCTTCTAGTCAGGGCACCCCTCTTGTCGTAGAGGTCCGCAGAAAAAACCAGGTGTTCAAAAAAGTAATCACTCCCACCGAAATCGATGGTCGATGGCGAATTGGAACAATGGTTAATTTATTCCATTTACAAAAATATGGACTATTAGAATCACTTCGTAAAAGTGTAGAACGTAATTACCGCCTGACAACTTTAACCTTTAGTGTTTTGGGAAGAATCATTAGCGGCAAGACCTCTATTCGCACACTATCCGGTCCCATTGAAATCGCCCGCTATTCCGGAAAAGCTGCTTCCACGGGCGGTATTCAGCTTCTTAGCTTTATGGCCTTTGTATCATTACAATTGGGGATCCTCAACCTTATGCCTATTCCCATTTTGGATGGAGGAATTATTGCTATTCTCGCACTTGAAGGGCTTATGCGCCGCGACCTTAGCATAAACATTAAGGAGCGAATCTTTCAGGTCAGTTTCATCTTCTTAATGCTGTTAATGGCAATAGTGATTTTTAACGACATTGCTAAAACCCTTCCCAATTAAAAAGTACAAGCAAACAACAAACATTTGAAAAAACTTGAACAAACGATATTCCTAACCGTAAACCACAAA
>CAZASS010000064.1:5053-11361 GCA_964487835.1 uncultured Acidobacteriota bacterium
ATGTTCCTTTTGCTGGCGCTCTTTATCACGTACCAGGTGATTGCCAGAAAATTCAACTTCATCATGGCCCCAAATTGCCCACACTCCACATTAATCTTTTGTAAACGAATCCTTTCAATTAATTTTCTATATAAACTCTCCGCCTCACTAGAAGCTGCGGCTCTGGAATAACTGGGACGACTGCCTATTCGACAGTCTCCGTAAAGTGTGAACTGCGAAATCACCATCAAATCGCCTTGCACTTCCCGAAGAGAAGCATTCATTTTTCCTTGCTGATCTTCGAAGATACGAAGATTAAGAATTTTCCTCACCAAAAAATCTAAGTCTGAGTCCCCATCACCCTCTTTAATTGCTAATAAAACTACTAAGCCTCTCGCTATCGCACCAACCTCAATTCCCTTTACTGTGACATTCGCCTCATATACTCGCTGTATGACTGCTCTCATTTTCCACCCATTCAAATTAGTATTTATCACTAACATATTTATCCAGAAACAAAAGTGCAATATTCGATCGCTAAATTAAATACTAATTCACTACTGAAAATTGTCTCCTTTGAAAAAAATCTAGACTATATCTAAGATCCACTCGTTCATTGGAACTTGACATTTCACCTTTTATTCACCAACATGGATATCATAGTTTTATATGTCATTAACCAAAAGACAAAAAAAAATCCTCGATTATATTAAAGACTTTCTCTACCTTCACGAATACTCACCTACCCTAAAAGAAATAGCTACTCATTTTAATCTCGCTTCACTCAATGGCGTCTACAAACATTTGCAGGCACTCGAAGAAAGAGGATTTATCCGCAGACTATCTAATCAGTCTCGCTCCATTCAGATTCTTGAAACACCCTCTTCACAGGAAATTTCATTACCGCTACTCGGATACATTGCAACGGGACGACCAGTAGAGCCTATTACTCATGTTGAAGAAATTTCAGTCCCAAACACCTTTCTCTCACAAAAAGCTAACTATGCATTAAAGGTCGTTGGAGACTCCATGGTTGGTGAACATATTCAAGATGGAGATTATGTAATAGTCCAACAAACAGAGGAAGCACATAATGGAGAAACTGTAATAGCCCTAATCAACGGAGAGAACGCAACCCTAAAGAAATTTTATCGGGAGAAAAATAAAATTCGGCTCCAGCCAGCCAACCCGGATTTCTCCCCTATGTACATAGATGAAACCCATCTAAAAATCCAAGGAATAGTGATAGGTTTGATAAGGAAATACTGAAACTAAAATCGCCATCTACCATTTACACTTTTCCATATCTTGACGACTCTTCTCCACTATGTCTAAATGAGTTACTGGCGAAAAATAAATTTTGCAAAAAATCTTAGCAAATATTCCAATCAAATGACTGACCACAGAACAGTTAAAAAAGTTTATACACCAGAGGATTTATCCGAATTCTCCTATACGCAAGATCTAGGTGATCCTGGACAATTTCCTTACACTCGTGGCATTCACTCTAGTATGTACTATGAGAAACCTTGGACCATTCGCCAGTTTTCTGGCTACGGTACTCCAGAAGAAACCAATCAGCGATTCAAACACCTTCTGTCTCATGGTCAAACCGGCCTATCCGTTGCCTTTGATTTGCCCACTCTAATGGGATTGGATTCCGATAACCCATTGGCTATGGGAGAGGTAGGTAAATGTGGTGTTGCAATAGACTCATTGGAAGATATGGAGATACTGTTCAAGGGTATACCTCTTGAACAAATAACCACTTCCATGACCATTAATGCGCCAGCAGCCATATTACTCGCTATGTTCCTAGTTGTTGTCGAAAAACAAGGAATTGAACTTTCAAAAATTAAAGGAACAATTCAAAACGACATCCTAAAGGAATTTATTGCCCAAAATGAGTGGATCCACCCACCTGAACCTTCCATGCGTTTAATAGTTGATTCTATCCAGTTTTGTACTGATCACCTCCCTCATTACAACAGTATCTCAATTAGCGGCTATCACATTAGAGAGGCTGGTTCTACAGCTGCACAGGAACTCGCCTTTACTTTGCGTAACGGCATTGAGTATGCAGAACGGTGTCTAGAAGCTGGAATGGAAATTGACGATTTCGCCCCTCGTTTTTCATTTTTCTTCAACTCCCACAACGATTTTTTTGAAGAAATTGCCAAGTTTAGAGCAGCTCGTCACCTTTGGTCTTACATAATGCGTGAAAGATTTTCTGCAAAGAACCCTCGATCTTGGACGTGTCGCTTTCATACCCAAACCGCTGGTTGCGGTTTGACTGCTCAACAACCAACCAACAACGTGGTGCGAACAACTTTACAGGCATTAGCTGCTGTCCTAGGAGGGACTAATTCCCTTCATACCAACTCCTTGGATGAAGCAATGGCTCTTCCCACTGAGGAAACAGCCCGACTGGCATTACGAACACAACAAATTTTGGCCTACGAAAACGGCATACGTGATATTGCGGACCCACTAGGAGGTTCCTATCTTCTTGAAACTCTCACTAAAAAATTAGAACAAAAGGCTCACAACTATTTTAATACGATTGATTCATTGGGAGGGATGATTCCAGCAATTGAAAAAGGATTCCCTCAGAAAGAGATCCAAGAGGCCTCATACCAGTATCAAAAAACAATTGAAAAAGGAGATCAAACCATTGTAGGAGTAAATGAGTTTTTAACTGAAGACAAAATGCCCATCGAAGTACTCCAAATTGATTCTAGAGTACAAGAGCATCAATCTAAACGCCTAAAAAATCTTCGAAGACATCGAAATAGTCGAGATGTCCATAATGCACTCTCTGATATAAAACAAACCGCTGTTTCCAGAAAAAACTTGATACCATCATTGATTCAGGCTGCTAAAGTTTATGTTACGGTAGGCGAAATGGTTGAAGTCTTAAAAGAAACTCTTGGAATCTATCAAGAACCTTCATTCTAAAAAACACAAACAAAATGCCAAAAAAAAATATTAGAGTATTAATCGCAAAACCTGGACTAGACGGACATGATCGTGGAGCTAAAATAGTAGCACGGGCACTACGTGATGCTGGCATGGAAGTTATTTACTCAGGTCTCAGACAAACACCTGAACAAATTGCCCTTTCTGCAGTCCAAGAAGATGTAGATGCAATAGGTCTTTCGGTTCTTTCTGGCGCTCACATGCACCTTTTTAGCAAAGTGATCGAGCTGCTTAATGAACATCAAGCCCAGAACATTCTTATTTTTGGGGGAGGGATAATACCTGATGAAGATATTTCAAAACTCTTAAAAAACGGTGTGGCTGCAATTTTTCAACCAGGCACACCTACCTCAGAAATTGTTGAATTCTTGAAACAAAAAATCGAAAAAAAATAACCTGATATTGATTTTCAAAAATGGAGTCTCAAAATTTTTCTACTTTAGTTCAAACAGCCTTTATAAAGCACTATACTCAGATAAAAGGACCCTCCATACCAGCCTTTAACATCCAATTTTATCCTTACTGCGGGCCAAATCATTCTATTCGCCTGAGAAATGGGAAAATCTGGATAAGAATCAGTGATATTTTGACAGACGCTCCCTTTAATGTCCTATCATCTCTTCTGAATATTCTCTTACATAGACTCTTTAAGGTACACACACACCCAAACCATCTTCGAATTTACCGGCACTATATTAATCAACCACACTTACGTCCAAAAATTCTAATGACACGTAGGCATAGGAGCAAAAAACACTCCAACAATCCTATAGGTGTTTTTTACAATCTAAATCAAATTTTTCAACAGCTAAACAGATACTATTTCCGGGAAAAACTAAAAGTTAGTATGTCTTGGAATCACAAACAGAATCGAACTTTCTTAGCTTGCTATGACCCCGCCCATCAAACTATTGTAGTTAACCGACAACTAGATGATTTATCAATTCCAAAATGGGTACTGGAATACGTTGTTTTTCACGAAATGCTTCACGTATCACTGGACGGATATTCATCGAACGGCCGATGGATAATACACCATAAACGCTTTCATGAAGCCGAAAAAAAGTTTCCCCACTATCAAAAAGCTCGAAAATTTATAGCCACGCATCCATGGCAACAACAACAGGTATAATTTCAGATATTTGAAATCTCACACGGTATTATATCGTCAAATAGCTTCACTATTCAGGACCGGTAACCGTAGGGGCATCTACCAGGTTTCCCCATTCTGTCCAAGAACCGTCATAATTCGAAACATTCGAATATCCAAGCAAATACCTTAGAACAAACCAAGTATGTGAGGAACGTTCACCTATTCGACAATAGGCAACTATATCTTTATCACCAGTTATATCTTTTGAACCATACAATTCCACCAACTCATCAGCTGACTTGAAAGTCCCATCTTCGTTGGCCGCTTGTCCCCAAGGAATATTTTTAGCACCAGGAATACGACCAGCTCGCTGAGCCGTTTCTGGCAGGCCAGGTGGTGCAATAATTTTACCTGTAAATTCGTCGGGTGAACGAACATCCACCAAAGAGTTTGTGTCCAATTGATCTAATTTTTCGTGAACTTGATTACGTCGTGCTCGAATTGACAGATCAACACTTTTAACCTCATACGATCCAACCGGGCACTTAGGTATTTCATTGGTCAAAATTCTATTTTCTTCAACCCACTTTTTTCGACCACCATTCATAAGCCGAACATCAGCATGACCGTATAATTTCATTTGCCAAAGAGCATAAGCAGCAAACCAATTATTGTTATCTCCATACAAAATCACAGTAGAGTTATTTGAAATTCCTGATTTAGACATTAACTGATTAAAGTCATCCTGATTCAGCACATCCCGCCGAACTTGATCTTGCAATTGATTCTCCCAGTTCCATGCCACAGCACCAGGAATATGTCCTTGCTCATAAAGCGATGTGTCAACATCAACCTCTACTAACCTTAACTCACCTAAATCTTCTAAATGGTCCTCTACCCATTGGGTATCAACTAACATCTCTGGATGGGCATACTCAGTCATTTTCACCTCCCTTTTTACAAACTCCTAGCTATCTATCGGGCGAGGAACGTTAACATAACCTGTCCCCCCATACAATGTTACAATACTGGATATGTCTAGGTACATTTCCTGTCACACAATTGCCTGCATGACACTTCAGCAAATAGACTATCTTAAAAACGTATTGGAGAGTCAGACTCAAATTCAAATAAAACGATTTTTTGGGAGTCAAATTTCTGGAAAACTCCTAATTGAACTAGAAGCGGAAAGTCGAGAAAATATAGAAAATATCTTTAGTTCTCATCACATCCACTTTGACTGGTTAATCAGAATTGAATTCGACAATTAACATTCTGATTAAAACAATTTTCACAAAATACTATCTCTTTCCCATAACGTTTTAATCATCCAGACAATTTATTGACACTCTACTGGAAGGCTGCTAGATTGGCTATGTTTTCATCTGCCAGAGTGCAAGGGAAACGGGTGAGAATCCCGCACGGTCGCGCCACTGTGATCGGCGAGTAACTCTCGGAAGGCAGTCCGTTGCCAACCACTCCCATAAGGGGGGAAGGTTCCGAGGGAAACGCTAGAGCCGTAAGTCAGGAAACCTGCTCTGTCAGCTTATTAATGACTCTTCGCGTCAAAGAGGTTTGACATCCTTCGTTTTTTTCTCAAACCTGTACGGACGCCTTACTGGGCAAGCCTTAATTTGTCCAATAGGAGCGTATGTTTTATTTTAGAATCGCCTTGGTTGGTTTGTTTTTCTTCCCTATTACATCCATTGCAGAATCGGTCTCTGGAAAGGTTGTAAATTTCCAAAACACTCCAGTTGCTGAAATTCGGTTAATCTTGCTTAAAGATAATGCTCCCATTAATTCCACACTAACCGACCTACATGGGAACTATCACTTTAAAGATTTAGCACCTGGAACCTATCAAATAAACATTCACGCATTGGGATTCGAACAAGCACAAAACAAGATTACTGTGGAAACAGGGGAAAAAACACAAAAAGACCTTACTTTAAACTTGAAATTACTGGAAGAAAATGTGGTAGTTACAGGCACTCGAACTCCGTCTCCCCGCGACTTTCTAGGAAGCAGTATCTCCGTTATCACATCTGAAGAGATACATGCTAGAAAAGCAACAACACTAGGAGATGTTTTAAGATCTGTTCCTGGAGTAACCATTGCACAGAACGGAGGTCCAGGTTCAGTTAGCTCCATTTTTATTCGAGGAGGAGAATCCGACTACACAAAGGTTTTGCTGGACGGAATTCCCCTTTATAAACCTGGTGGGGCAATAGATGTAAATAACATCTCACTAAGTAAT
>CAZASS010000065.1:0-11179 GCA_964487835.1 uncultured Acidobacteriota bacterium
CTGTGCCGGGAAGAATTAAAGGAAGCATGTTCAGAGGATGAGGCAAAGCTTTCTCAGATTGGTCCAGTTTTCGAAAAAATTGTGGAAGAGATTTTTCGTCGTGAATTATTGGAGCAGCAGAAGCGTCCTGATGGAAGGTCTTTTGATGAGATTCGTTCTATTACTGGTGAGGTGTCGCTACTTCCTCGCACCCATGGCTCAGCTTTATTTACGCGGGGAGAAACTCAGGCCCTAGTTACTGTGACTTTGGGAACTGGTGACGATGCTCAACGGGTAGATGGGTTAACTGGGGATGCTTCTAAGACTTTTCTATTGCACTATAACTTTCCTCCTTTCAGTGTCGGAGAGGTTCGTTTTTTGCGTGGACCAGGACGTAGAGAAATTGGACATGGAGCCTTGGCAGAGCGAGCTATTTCAACGGTTTTGCCAGATGACTTAGATTTTCCTTACACCGTTCGTGTGGTTTCCGATATTTTGGAGTCAAATGGATCCTCATCCATGGCTACCGTTTGCGGTGGAGTGATGGCCTTGCAGGATGCGGGTGTTCCGATTCGAACTCCGATAGCAGGAATTGCAATGGGATTGGTGAAAGAAGGCGATGATTACGCGATTTTATCGGACATAGCTGGATTCGAGGATCATTATGGGGACATGGACTTTAAGGTTGCAGGGAGTGCGCAAGGGATTACGGCGCTGCAAATGGACATCAAGATAGGTGGGGTGACAAAAGATATCATGTCAGAGGCTCTACAGCAGGCCAAACAAGGCCGTATGCACATTTTAGGGAAAATGGCAGAAACTATTGCCGAGCCGCGTGAGGAGGGCTCCACTTTTGCACCGCGAATAACAACCATGCAGATTCCGGTGGACAAGATCGGGTCGGTAATTGGTCCTGGTGGAAAAATGATACGCAGTATTATCGAAGAAACCGGAGTCAAGATTGATATTGAAGACAGCGGGACGGTCCGAATTGCTTCAGTTGATGGTGAAGCCGCAGCGAAAGCCATTGAAATTGTTGAGGGTTTGACTGCTAGTGCCGAGATTGGAAAAACCTATCTAGGAACAGTAAAAAAGGTGGTTGATTTTGGCGCCTTTGTAGAGATTCTTCCGGGAACCGAGGGTTTATTGCATATTTCTGAGATTGCTCACCGTCGTATCGAAAATATACGAGGGGAAGTTCGAGTTGACGACAAGATTCTGGTCAAGGTGATCAATATTGAAGGTAACAAGATTAGACTTAGTCGGCGAGCTGTTCTAGAAGACCAAGAACAGGATCAAAACCAAGACCAAGAGCAGGATCAGAACCAAGACCAAGAACAGGATAATTTGTAGAATTAGTCCATATGAATCGAGAACGTCTAAAAGAGACGCTCAACAATTTTAAGAATGGGAAGATTAGTGAAGATGAGATGATATCTCTTCTTCAAAAGCTTCCTTTTGAAAATCTTGGTTTTGCAAAGGTGGATCACCACCGTAGTCTGCGTCATGGATTTCCCGAAGTTATATTTGGTCGTGGAAAGACTTTTGAGCAAGTTCTTGGAATTGCGAAAAAGCTTCTAGATAATAACCCCAATCTTCTGATCACATCAGCTGGGCTCCAAGTGTTCGAAGAATTGGAGTCCCGCTATTCAGATTGTCAGTATCATTCTAATTGTCAGGCCGTTACCATAACGCGTGAATCTCAGAAATCAGGGCGTGGAAAAATTGGAGTTTTTAGTGCTGGAACAGCTGATATTCCGGTAGCTGAGGAGGCGGTTGTGACGGCCCAAGTGATGGGGAACTCGGTAATCAGTTGTTATGATGTAGGGGTAGCGGGCCTACATAGGATCCTACATCAAAGAGAGACTCTGGAGTCATGTTCGGTAGTTATAGTGGTAGCTGGGATGGAAGGTGCTCTCCCTAGCGTTGTAGGGGGGCTGGTTGACCTTCCAGTCATTGCTGTTCCAACCAGTGTTGGTTATGGAGCTTCTTTTGGTGGTCTAACTGCTCTATTGGGGATGTTGAACAGTTGTGCATCTAATGTCACTGCGGTCAATATCGACAACGGTTTTGGAGCTGGTTATGTGGCCAGCTTAATCAACCGGGGCAAAAATTCAGACTGCTGATCTCTAGGAATGAGAGACAGAATTGCGGAGAAAAGTATTTTGAGTAGATGGTGAGTTCCGATTAGCTATGGACCGAGAGACCTTTTCCTCACTTGGATTTTCAAACGTTCTTAACATGGTTAAGAGACTAGCCCAGAGTTCTTTGGGAGAGTCTCGTATTAGCAAAATAAGACCTATGAAGGGCAGGCGGGAAATTGAAGAAAGACTTGCCCTTCTGGACGAATGTGTTCGTTATCGTCAAGAACAGGGGACGATAGATCTGCATGAATTGGAAGCTCCTCGTGACACCTTAGAAAATGCAAGAGTGGAAGGAGCAGTTCTGGAGCCGAATGACCTTCTTCTGGTATTAAAGATTCTGAAGTTAGGTCGACGAATAAAAAAGGCTATAGTCGGCAAACAGTGGCCTCATATATCCGAATGTATGGAATCTCTGCCTGTTTTAAATCCTCTGACTGAAGAAATTGAGAGAGTAATTGATCCTGATGGAATTGTAAGCGAAACTGCTGATCCTGAACTGGCCAAAATTCGTGCTTGTTTAGCTAAATGTCGCCAAAAAATACAACAACATTTAGGAGAATACTTAACTAATTCACATAAAAAATATCTGATAGAAGAACCATATATCACATTGAGAAATCACCGATATGTTATTCCGGTCAAAGTTCGGCATCAAAATGAACTGCCTGGAGTAGTTCATGCCAGGAGTTCATCTGGAGCGACTTTATTTGTGGAGCCTTTCACTGTTGTTTCCCTAAATAATCAGTTCTTGTGTTTTCAGGAAGAGGAACAATCTATCATCCAAAAAATTCTTAAGATGCTCACTAAGAGTCTCCGAGAGCATTACGAAGAGTGTCGGCATACGGTGGAAAAAATAGCGGAGATAGACGAACTCTTCGCTGTTGTGGAATTTTCATTGCGCTACGACTGTGTTATTCCTCGTCTAACGGAAGAGGGAGTGATTTACCTGAAAGATGCGAGACACCCTTTGTTAGTGGATAAACTGGGGCAGGACCTTGTTGTGCCAATTTCACTTGAATTGGGAACTGAGGGGAAAGCACTGGTAATTAGTGGACCTAATACAGGTGGTAAAACAGTAGCTTTAAAGACTATCGGATTATTTTCTTTGATGGCTCAATCCGGTCTTCCGGTTATGGCTTCTGATGTGAAATTACCTGTGTTTAAACAAGTATTAGCTGATATTGGTGATCACCAGTCCATTTCAGATCAGTTGAGCACTTTTTCGAGCCATATTTTGCGAATAAAGAGAGTAGCGGAAATAATCGACTCTCCTAGTCTTGTTTTGTTGGATGAGATTGGCAGAGGCACAGATTCTTCGTATGGGGGAGCTTTAGGAATCGCTGCCATCGATTTTTTTATTGAGCGAAATACCAAGGTTGTGGTGACTACTCATCAAGACTCAATTAAGTCCTATGCTCTTTCTACAGAAGGAGTTTCAAATGCCTGTGTCAAACTAGATCCAGAGACTTCAAGTCCTACTTTTCAACTTGAAATGGGCGTGGCGGGAGATAGCAGTGGTCTTAATATCGCAGGTCAGTTGGGCCTTCCTTTACAGATTGTCGAGAAGGCAAAGAAATTTTTGAGTGAAGACGAACTTCAGGTAGAACGATATCTGGAACAGTTACGCGATCAATTGGAAGTTGTTGGCAAAAAACAGGCTGAATTAGACCAACGTATAGGACAGTCAAAAGAGTATGAAGAGCAGCTCAAAATCAAATTTGAGGAAAAGCAGAAAAAACTTTGGAAGATTACCGAGAAAACAATTGAACAGTTGTCCAATGATTTTGCAAGGGAAACACAGCATTTTGTCAAATCAATTAAGGATCGTTTTGAAGCCTCTAGGGTAAAGAAAGAAGCCAAGCAAAAGCAGGCCTTGCTCAGAGAAGCCTTCCAGCGCAAAATGGCCTCAGAAAGAAAACTGGAAAGCCAGGTTAGTACCCATCAAAGAGTCGATAAAGATATTGAACAGGGGTCTTGGGTGTATCACTCATTTTTTCAGAAAACTGGACAAGTTTTGGCAATTAAGGGCGAAGAGATTATTCTTGAGATTGAGGGCAAGAGAATCAGTGCTAGTATCGATCAGTTACAACCTGTGGAAGAAGAGCAAATTGCTTCTAGGAAACTACCGAAAAATATAGCTCTTAATGTTGTACGAGATAATGATAGGGAGTTGAATTTAATCGGTTTAAGAGTGGAGGAGGCCCTAATTCGGACAGATAAATTTTTGGATCGTGCGTTTGTTTCTGATTTGAAAGAAGTACGAATTATTCACGGGGTAGGTACGGGGAAATTGAGTGCAGCTTTATCCGATTTCTTAAGTCAGCATTCTCATGTCGCGGAGCATTCATTAGAAGGTCCGGTAACAATAGTATCCCTTCGAGAGTAACTATGCAGTTTACTGACGTATTTATTGATCAGGTTCGTAGCAATGTCAGTATTGTAGACCTGATAGGTGGTTATGTTGGCCTCAAGAAAAGTGGCAAGGATTATGCTGCTTTATGTCCTTTCCATCAGGAAAAGACTCCTTCATTTATGATTAGTGAAAGTAAACAGATTTTCAAGTGTTTTGGTTGTGGAGTTGGAGGGGATGTTTTTAAATTTGTAATGCTGATTGAGAATCTTGGTTTTCCTGAATCAATCCAATATTTGGCAGAACGTCATGGGATCCCTATTCCTCAATCAAGTCATTCAGATAAAGGGGATAAACAACCAGCTCGGTTAGCCAGCGTTATGGAGATAGCTGCCCAATTTTTTCAACAAGCTCTGAGGGAAAATCAAGCAGCTCTGGATTATTTAAGTAAACGCCAGATTGATAAAGCAACGATTCAGCAGTTTGGTATTGGTTATGCTCCTCCAGGTCGTCGACTTTTGGATCTGTTGAAAGAACAAGGAACTAGCGAACAGGAAGCAATTGCCTGCGGGCTTGTTAAGGAAGATGATTCTGGACAACATTATGACAAATTTCGTAACCGGATCATGTTTCCGATCCATAATTTTTCCGGGAAAACTATTGCTTTTGGGGGGCGTGTTTTGGGGGATGGAGTTCCCAAATATCTTAATTCTCCTGATACGGTGCTGTATAAAAAGAGTAAGAGCTTGTATCCGGCAAGTATCACACGCGATGAGATTCGTCGCCGTGATTTTGCCATCTTGGTGGAGGGCTATTTTGATTGTGTTGTTCCTTTCCAATTTGGAGTGCGTAACATAGTAGCTTCTTTGGGTACTAGCTTGACCCAAGATCAGGTTAAAATCTTGGGACGTTACACTCGCAATGTTGTTGTTAATTATGATCCTGATTCAGCTGGAAATGCAGCCGCTATGCGCTCTCTCGATCTTTTTCTGGCAGCGGGTTTTAGGGTGAATGTATTACAACTTCCAGGAGATGCTGATCCCGACACTTTTATCCGGAATGAAGGAAAACAGGTTTATTTGGAGAAAGTAAAATCTTCTCAGCCCTATTTAGAATTTGCCCTTTCTCGGTTTATGGATAATCAGAGAGACCCTTTTGGACCCAAGGGCAAGCAAGAAATTGTTTCGCAGATTTTGCCATATCTTTCCAAGATTCCTAACAAGGTCGAAAGAGCTGAATATGTTTCTCGTGTTGCAGCCCGATTAAGGATTGATGAAAATCTAATTCTTCTCGAAATAAGAAAGATGCCTGGGTATATTTCCAGTTCTACACCAGAAGTTAAATTCCCTAGTTTGCTTGATCAGATAACTCCCGCTGAAAGTGTTATTTTAACTGCACTTTTAGATGAAGAGTGGACAACTGAGGTATTTCATCAGTTAGATCCAGTCTTGTTTGAAGGACTCCGTACTAAGGAAATTTTTGAAATGGCTTTTAGGCTTAGTCAAGAGCAAGAGAAGATAGAATTAATTCGATTAAGAGATATGGTTACTGACGAAGATGATCGAAGTTTGCTTGAGAGTGTTGCCTTGAGTCCACCAAATTCCCCTATTTCCAAAGAGGTGATTGAAAGTAGTGTGCTGGCATTGCGGAAGAAGCAGTATCGAAATCTTAGTCGTCAAATTCAGGAAAAAATCAAGATTGCCGAAGAAGAGAATGCTCAGTCGAGTCGAATCAATGAGTTATTGGTTGAAAAAGAAGAAATTCACAGGAAAATTAAAGAATTAGAGGCTGATGATCGAGGGCATATTGGATAAATAGTTGTGCTGGACAATTTTTTGCCAGTTTTCCGAATCACTTCCTCCAAAAGGATCGGGTAAATATAATCAAAACAGTATAGAATTCAAGCCGTCCAGCTAACATGCAGAAGCTCAAGATCCATTTCACAGCATTGGGTAAATGAGCGTAGTTTTCTGCTGGGCCAACGCTTCCCAATCCTGGGCCTATATTGAACATACATGCAGCCACGGCAGAGATTGCGGTCAGTACGTCTACGCCAAAAGCAGTGAGGGCCATGCAGGCGGCGAAGTTGATTAGGAATGCTAAATAAATGAGATTTAATAGGCTCTGAACAGTGTTTTCAGTTATAACCCCCTGATCAAATCGAATCGAGAATACTCCTCTTCTTTCTACCATGCGTTTGAACTCTCTCCCTACTACGCAAAAAAGCAGATAAATTCGGGCTATTTTAAGACCTCCAGTTGTTGAACCCGTGCATCCTCCAGTGAACATCAGAGCCAAAAGAATAAGTTGTGCAAAGGGAGGCCAAATCCCGAAATTGAAGGACGTTAACCCCGTTCCTGTCAAAATAGCAACGGCTTGGAAGAGAGAGGTGCGAAAAGTGTGAGGTAGAGTGATTGAAGAAAAACTTAATGTTATAGCAATAGCTGTAGTGGCAGCTGCAATGATACCAAGAAATAAGCGTAGTTCAGGATCTCTAAAGAATGATTTGGATTTATGTTCTATTAAGAGACGATAGTGCTGGGTGAAATTGATCCCTGCTACAATCATGAAAAAAATTATGACATATTCGATAGCTGGATTGGCAAAGGATTCTATACTTTCATTTCTTGTTGAAAATCCGCCGGTAGCCATGGTGGAGAAGGCGTGACAGATAGCATCAAAGGAGTTCATGCCTGCCCATCGTAGTGCCAGGAATGTCATTATGGTGAATGCCAGATAGAGTTTCCACAATGCCGCAGCTGTTTCCGCAATTCGGGGGGTTAGCTTTTCAGAACGAGCACCGGAAAATTCTGCACGATACAACTCCATTCCTCCTGTTCCAATGAGGGGAAGTATGGCGATACTTAGTACAATAATTCCCATTCCACCGATCCAATGAGTTAGTGCTCGCCATAATAGAAGGCTTTTCGGTAAAGCTTCTATATCATCAATAATCGTCGCTCCAGTGGTTGTGAATCCTGAAGTTGACTCAAAAAAAGCGGCAGTAAATCCAGGGAAATAGCCCGAGAAATAAAAAGGTAAAGTTCCTAAAGTAATAGCCGTGACCCAGCTTGCGATCACTAGCATAATACCTTCTCTGTGAGTCAACTCTTGGGAAGGATAACTAAAGAATTGAAATAGAAAAAATCCTAGGCTTCCAGTTATGAATGTAGTCCACAAAAAGGAAACCAAGTTGGCATCATGAGTAAGGAAGGCAAAAATGCTGGTAATAGCCAAGCTAGCGGTTAGCGCTAGGATAAAGATTCCGAGGATTTTCAGAAGATTGTTCCAGCGGATCACATCTTTACTCGTTGAGTACCGGCAAAGAAGGCCGATTCAAGTTCAGGGACTAATTGTTCTAGGCAGAAAAAGACAACTCGATCTTCCTCCAATATTGTTGCATTGCCACGTGGCACAATAACCTCTCCGGAAGGCCGCACTATAGCTCCAACTATAGCTCCTCGGGGAAGATGGACATCTTTGAGTTTCTTTCCCAGAAATTTGGAGCCAGGAGTGGCTAAAAGTTCAATGGCTTCAACTTCCTCTTCTTCGTGGAAAGTAGTCACTGAGAGCACTTTGCCCTTGCGCACGAATTGCATAATTCGATCAACTACTGCAAGTCTTGCACTGACAGTGGAGTTAATACCAAGCAGCTGTGCCATAGGTAGAAAGTCAAGTCGATTGACTAGGGCTACAGCTTTTCGAGCTCCCAAGCGTTAGGAAAGAAGCGATGCGATAATATTGTCTTCGTCATCTCCAGTCAGTGACAGATATGCGTCAATCCCCTCGATGTTTTCTTCTATTAGGGTGCGTTGGTCTGTTCCATCAGCATGAACTATGACCGTCTTTTTAACTAGCCCGGCAATTTTTTCACAGCGATGTAGATCCTTCTCGAAAAGTTTGACATTAACACCTTGAGCTTCTAATTGAAGGGCAATTTCAATTCCAATTTGTTTGCCTCCAATAATAAAAACTCTTTCAACTGGTTGTACTGGAGGAAGTTGCATAAAGTCGAATAGCTCAGACATTTCTTCTGTGGGAACTACTATGTAGACATGGTCTCCTGCTTGTAGTTGAACATCTCGTTGAGGAATAACGGAACGTTGGCCCCGAAAAAGGATGGCCATCAGAGAATTCTTAGGAGGAGAACTTTGATCCAATTCCGCCATGGTTTTTCCAACCACCCAACTATTATTCTCAATATTCATTCCTATGAGTTGGACTTTGCCGTCTGCGAACTCAAATCTTTCAGAGACCCCCGGCATATTTAGGACTCTTAATATTTTGTCAGCAGTTTCCCGATCAGGATGGATTGCCAAATCAACATTGAGTTGCTGAGAGCTAAAAATTGATTGCCATTCGTCAATTTCATGGGTGCGCAGACGAACCAGTTTAATGCCGACGTTGGACTGGGTTTCAGCAATTAAGCAGGCCAGAATGTTTGCCTCGTCACTGTTAGTAACTGCTATTAGCATATCTACATCTGACACACCTGCTTTTTGTAGAGTTTGAATGTTACTGGCATTTCCCTGAACAATTTTGGCATCAAGGATTTCTTCCAGTTCCATACAACGATCAGAATTTTCTTCTACAATAATGACTTCATTTTTTTCGCGAATGAGACGTTGTGCCAATAGGGCTCCAACTGCCCCGCCGCCAAGGATTAGAATACGCATAGACCTCTGAAGGATACACGGAAAAAGCGATTGACGTAAAGATACTTGCTTTTTTTAGTATCATAAAACCAGATGAATTTTAAGAATTTATATGTCAGTGAATTGCCTATTGTTTCTTTTGAGCTGTTTCCTCCCAAAACTGAGGAGGGATTAGCCAGATTAGAAGAGAGGCTTCCTAAACTAATTTCATTGGACCCCGCATTTATAAGTGTGACTTATGGAGCCTTGGGAAGCACACAAGATCTTACGTTGGAACTGACGTCTAAGATAAAGAATGTATACGGTCACGAGGCAGTGCAACATCTTACCTGTGTTGGTAGTCCCCAAGCTGAAATTGAAAAAATGTTGGGTAAAATTAGGGAACACAACATTGAAAACATTGTGGCTTTGAGAGGAGATCCTCCTCAGGGGCAAGCACAATTCGAAGTGCCTGAGAACGGGTATGCTCATGCCGATCAATTAGTCGCGCATATTAGCCGGTTTGGTGGTTTGGGTATAGCGGTAGCTGGATATCCAGAAAAGCATGTTGAGGCAGAAAATTTTGAAACTGATCTGCAGCACTTAAAGAGCAAAGTTGCTGCTGGAGCGGATGTCATTATTACCCAGCTATTTTATGATAATAATCACTACTTCAAATTTGTCCAACGGTGTAGAGAGATTGGTATAAAACAACCAATTGTACCCGGGCTTTTGCCAATTTTGAATGTGGATCAAATTAGGAGAATTACTGAGATTTGTGGTTCTGATATTCCACAGTCTCTTCTTCAGAAATTGATAGACGCTGAGAGGGGTGGGTGTAGTGTTGCCGAAGTTGGAATCAAGCACACAACGGCTCAGGCTATTGATTTGATTAATAGGGGGGCACCAGGTATTCACTTTTATGTCCTGAATCAGCATTTTCATATTGCTGAGATCATGCAGAGAATTGCCCCTGTGTTAAAGCATATACCCTGAGGAAGATTAGTGTTGGTTGGTGTGCAATTTTTGTGTTTAGAATTTTAATTTCTATAGAAATTTTCCTGCTAAAATCAGCATAATTAATTGCCTGAGTGTGGTGGCGTAAGAGGCTAAAAGGACTAAGGATAATTGTCTTTGTGAAAATGGTGGGATATCCTAGAAGCCTAGCTGAAGCCTGTTAAGGAAGTTTTTTAAAGCTTTTTTGTTCAGTTTCTCGATACTTAGAAGGAGAAAAGTATGCCGGGTCCGGTGCTTTCTGTTACCGATAGTCGAACTGGTCGACAGTACGAGTTTTCTATTGAGGAGGGGACGATTAGGGCTATAGATTTGCGCCAGATAAAAGAGAGTGAAGAGGACTTCGGTTTAATGGCGTACGATCCTGGTTTTACCAATACCGCTTGTTGTCGAAGTGAAATTACTTATATTGATGGAGAACGGGGAATTCTTTCTTATCGTGGTTATCCCATTGGACAGTTGGCGGAGCGCTGCGATTTCATGAGTGTTTCTTATTTACTTTTGCACGGTGAATTACCCGACACTAAAGAATATGGAAACTGGGCTAGTCAAATTCGTCAGCACCTTGACGTTCCTGAGAACATTCAGAATCTAATAGGCAGTTTTCCTCAAGATGGTTTTTCGATGGGTATGGTGATGAGTGGCGTGGCGGCTCTGTCGAGTTATTATCCCGAAGCTCTGGATGTAGAGGATGAAGCGTCCCGACGTCTTCAAATTTACCGCTTGGTGGGCAAAATACCTACGATTGCTGCATACGTCCATCGTCGGAAGGTGGGCCAGCCCTACATCGCTCCCAACAAAGAGCTTTCTTATGCTGGAAACTTCCTGAACATGATGTTTGCAGATGATGCTTCCTATGTTGTTAATTCGTCAATTGAGAAGGCAATGGATGTTCTATTTGTGCTTCATGCTGACCATGAGCAGAATTGCAGTGCCAATGCAATGCGTAGTGTAGGTACGTCGAGAACTGATCCTTACACCGCAGCAGCAGCAGGAGATGGAAATGTGATAATGCGGCAGATTTCACATATTATGCGACAGTATCCGGAGCTGGGCCC
>CAZASS010000066.1:0-7629 GCA_964487835.1 uncultured Acidobacteriota bacterium
GAAGACTAGCTAGACAGGAGATACATTAATGGAAAGGAGGTACTTCCCATACCTGGGACTAGATTAGTTGGGGTGAGTTTCCAATCCCATGATGCAGAGTTTGCTGCTCAAGCAGTTAACAAGTTAGCTGATGAGTACATTGAATACAATTTAGAGTCAAAGTATGAGGCAACTAGAAGGGCCGCTTCATTTCTCCAGGGACAACTATTGGACCTGAAGGTCAGAGGAGAGAAATCCGAAGAGGAGTTACTTGCCTACGCTCGTGCTCATGGCATTTTGAATATTGGTGACCGTCAAAATTTGGTTCAGAAAAAGTTAGCGGACTTAAGTTCAGAATTAACACGAGTTGAAGCAGATCTAATCTCTAAGTCTGCTTATTATGATGCTATCAAAGGGTCTTCAGCTGAGAATTTTCCCGACAGCTTGAAAAACGCCACATTAGTTGATTTGGAGCAGAGAGCTTTTCAATTACGGGAAAAATTGGCCAATCTTTCTGCCCGGTTTGGACATGAGTGGCCAGATGTTATTCAGGTACAAAATGAGATTGATCAAGCAGATCTCCAGATTCAACGAGTAAAAGATTTAGCGCTTGAACAAGCGGAAACTAACTATGAGATCGCTATCGAGCATAGGCAAATGTTAATGAATGCTTTTGAAAGGCAGAAAATTCTCGCTGATAATCTCAACGAAAATTCTATCCAATACAATATTATTGCTCGTGAAGTAGGAACCAATAAGGAACTCTACGAGGGACTTTTACAACGTTTGAAGCAGGCTGGTATTTCGGCTGGTTTAAGATCGAGCAATGTCAATATTGTGGATTATGCAGAGATTCCAAGAACCACCTTTGCACCACGAAAGACTTTAAGTTTAGGGTTGGGAATAATTTTAGGGCTTGTACTGGCAGTTGGGGTGGTTTTTCTAGCTGAGAATCTAGACAAAACGATTAAGACTCCTGACCAGGTGGAAGCACTCTTGACGCTTCCTTCTTTGGGAGTCATTCCGAAGATGGAAAACGGTCAAGGTCGTCTCTTATTACCCGCTGAAGGGGGGGTAGACCAAGAAGGGCCTGTCACCATTGATACAAATTCTCGAATTTGGGAGGCCTATCGTTCTTTGCGTACATCTATTTTGCTGTCTTGTTCGGGGCAGCAACCACAAATTATGCTTGTGACATCTACGTTTAGTGGAGAAGGAAAGACGACAACGGCTAGTAATACATCAATTGTGTTTTCTCAAACCGGTGCTCAAACTCTATTAATAGAGTTAGACATGAGGAAACCAAGATTGGCAAATGAGTTTGGTTTGAGCAAATTGAAAGGGATGAGTTCTTTCCTTTCGGGAAATTCGGATTTGACATCACAAATTCAAAAAACCAAAATCCCAAATCTTTCTCTATTGACTTCTGGTCCGATTCCTCCAAATCCAGCAGAGTTGATTGGTTCGGAACGTATGAGCAAAGCATTAGGTATTCTTAGTCAGCATTTTAAGTACATCATAATTGATTCTCCACCAGTTTTATCAGTAACTGATGCGCGTTTGCTCACGTCCTATGTGGACGGAGTTATCCTAGTTGTTCATGGGGGAAAAACCAACAAACACTCTATATGTAGATCCAGTTTGCTTCTACAACAAGTAGGTGCGAAAGTTTTAGGAACTCTCATTAATAACGTGAATGTGGAGAGTCCAGAATATAGCTACTATTACAATCAGTATTACGATTACCAATACTACTCACAAGATGAAAAAATTTAGCCAAAAACATATTCTAAAGGGAAGTACAAGGATAGGAGGACGCATGTTTAAGTGTAATGCTCTTTGGCTTTTAGTCTTGCTTTTATTCGTAGGGTTAGGATTGGGACAGAATAGGACAGCTTCGCAAAGTGGTGAAGGATGGAACGAGAGAATATTACAGTTGAGTTTTATGAATCGTGCAGAGGCTGAATATCGTTTGGGTAGTGGTGATTTGATTGAAGTAAGTGTGTTCGGAGTTGAAGATTACACTTACAATCTTCGTATTAACTCCCGTGGACAGTTAAATTTTCCGTTAGTGGGTAATATTGACGTTAAAGGGATGACACCAAGTGAATTAGAGCAAACATTGAGGTTCAGGTTTGAAGATAGGCTGGTTCGTAATCCTCAGATTTCCATATTTGTTAAAGAATATCGATCTCAACCCGTGTTCATTTTAGGTGCAGTTGTGCGGCCAGGACAGTACCAAGCAATTCACCAACTCAATGTTGTTGATGTGATTGCTATGGCGGGCGGATTACAGATGGGTACAGCTGCAGATCACGCATTGATCCAAAGGGCAAAACCCTCAGGAAATGCTGGAGGTAAGGGATCAGAGGTAATCAAAGTCGATTTAAGAGCCTTACTTGAAGAGGGAAATGTTGCCCTCAATGTTCCGGTACAAGGTGGTGATGTGATCCAAATCCCAGAGAGAAAAGTAGATCTTATCTATGTTATGGGTGATGTGAATAAACCGGGAGCCTTTACACTACCTCGAGATTATAAAAATATTGTGGTAACACAGGTTCTAGCTCAGGCAGGTGGTCCTACAAGAACAGCAAAGCTCAGCAAAGGAATTGTTGTTCGATACGATGAGAAAAGCGATTCCAGGCAGGAAATGGCACTAGATTTAAAGAAAGTTATTCAGGGTAAAACCCCTGATATATCTATCCTTCCGGACGACATTATCTTTATACCTAGCAGTACTGGGAAAACTATCGGATACGGGATGCTTGGTATTCTTCCTCAGTTTGTTTCTAACGCTATGATTGTAGGTTCTATTCAGCCTAGATAAGGCGTAAACAGTAGATCGTAAGAACGTGTTCTTAATAAGGAATTTCTAAATTCAATGTGGTCTAGAAAGATTGTTGCCTTGCTATTTGTGTTGGCAGTGATCTGGGGATTGTTTTCTTTTGGTTCGCGGGAACTTGAAAGTTATTATAGATTTTTTCTTCTTCTAGCCATTCCAACCGTTCTTAGTGTTTTTATCCATCCAAGTCATCAATTGAGGCGGGGTCCTTTTTTCACCATCCTTTTAATAGGTTTTGCCCTTTTTTACGCAATTTTTATCAACCCTATCGTTAGAGGCGAGGGCTTTGTGGTAGCAGCAATTGGCTGGATGGCTTTGTATATTACTTTGGTATTAACTAGTGGCCGACAGGACACCTCGCGCTTTCTTTTTTTTATTCTAATTCTTGCAGGGGGAGCAGAAGCATTATTGGGGCTAGCTCAATCTCTGGGAACTGATGAAATGGTGAAAGGATTTTTCTTTAATCGAAATCACTTTTCAGGATTTTTGAATATGACCATTCCCCTTGCTATTGGGGCTTTGTTTGCAAATTATTCAAGCAGAAACGAACGAAGACAGTCTGAAAATAGGGCCCGTGCTTGGATCACTTTGTTGAGTCTGGCACTTATGGGTTTAGGTGCTCTCGTATCACTGTCTAGGATGGGCACAATTTCCTTAATTTCTACTCTGATTTTTTTGGCTATCTTATTAACAGTAAGTTCGTCATACACTATGCAAAAAAGTAGAAGAAAAAGATTGTCGAGTTCAGCAATTTGGGTGCTGTTGTTGATGGTTTTAGGTTTAGGGGCTTGGGTAGGAATGGATGAGCTGATTGTTCGATTTAGCCAAATTGAAGGTTTTGAAATTCGAAGAGCAGTTGTCTATCAAGATACGCTGAAGTTGATTGCTGATGATCCGCTCAGGGGAGTGGGCGTGGGAATGTACAAATGGAAATTCAGACCCTATTCAACAGTACGCGGAGGTGAGTGGTGGGATCACGCTCATAATGACTATCTAGAGACTGCAGCAGAATGGGGAATTCCTTTAGCTGTTATTTTTTGGGGTTTTGTCTTTTGGAGAATGTGGCGGTCTACAAGGATTGTCTTTAATGCCAGGGATTCTTGGGAAGCAGGGATTGCATTGGGTTGTGCTGGGGCAATTTTCTCTATCGTCTTGCATAGTCTTGTAGATTTCAATTTATATGTTCCTGCAAATTTAGCTGTTTTTTGTACCATTCTGGGATTGAGTTGGTCTGTAGATTTTGGAAATAGAAATAAGAGTTTTGTAAATCGATGAAATTCATTGGACGAGTTATTTTGGGGTTGATGGTGTTGGCTGCTGGATGGAAGGTAGCGAACCAGTTAATAGCTTTTGAGATTGCCAGATTGTATCAGGCAATTGAACCGTTAAAGCAGGCCGTCCAAATCGATCCAGAGGGACCGGATGCACATTATCTTTTGGGCGTAATTTATGCGAATGATCCTGCGCAGCAGGATTTGGAATTAGCACAACATCATCTTGATCGTGCAACTACATTAAATCCTTATAACTGGTGGTATTGGATGGAATTGGGAGAGGTATATGAAATTTCAGGGATGAGAGTTGAAGCTGAGCAAAGTTATGCAAAGGCAGTGGGAATTAACCCAGAGGCAGCGGACTACCGTTGGAGATTTGCCAATTTTTATTTAAGGAATGAAGAGCTTCAAAAGGCGATTCCAGAGTTCCGGAAGGCACTTGAATTAGAACCGAAACAGTATATGGAGCAGGGATTAGCTTTGTTATCAAAAGCAGGTGTTTCCGATAACGAAATTGTAGAAATGTGGCCGGAAGATAGATATTCTAGGATAGTTCTGATGAAATTTCTAATGGGTCGTCTCTGGCCTCCATGGGATCCACCCGGTCATATAGTGGATGAGGTAGTGTTGAAAGAGGAGTGGGAGAAACTATTTGAGAGTCCAAAGATTCCAACAGTTATTGAAGGAGACTTTTATGTTCGTTATTTGGCGGATAAGGGGCGATTGGGCGAAGCCAAGAGCGAGTGGCTTAGATTGAATGAAGAAAATTTGTTTGAAAGTCTGGTATGGAATGGAGAGTTCAAGACACCAATGAGCGGTAGAGTTTTAGGATGGGAGTATAATACCGAGTGGGTAGACTCTCCAAAAGGGCATGAAGAGGGGATTGTGAAAATTGAATTTCAGGGGGAGAAAAATCTTGACTTTAATGGGTTTAAGCAACCAGTTATTCTAGAAGAAGGTGGAAATTACGAACTCTCATTTAGGGCACGATCTGAAGGGATTAGCACTGATCAAGGACTTTATTTTGAGATAATGAAAGATTCTGTTCTGTTGAGGACTAGACAAATTTTGGGTGACACACCTTGGACTGAATATTCGAGTAAGTTTACGATCCCCAGAGGTGGTAGATTTGTGATGCTGAGTTTGCGTAGATATCCAAGCAAAAGAATTGATAATAAATTAAAGGGTACTTTTTGGCTGGATTGGGTCAAATTGGAAAAAGTAACCAGTGGATAGAGGAGATCAAGGATAGTGTTATACGACCGTTTACGTGAAATACTTGGAGTATTTCCTCGTCTCTGTTCAAAGGCGATAAATTTTTTCACAGAAAAACAATGCCCTATTTGTGGGGACGAGAATGTGCAACGGAGGAATAGGGGAGGTTTTTTTCAAGAAAAAGTATTTCCCTTGATTGCATTGGAGCCTTTCCGTTGTATCAAGTGCCGGGGACGATTCTTGCTCTTTGATTTGGAAAAACAAGCGCAAGTCAATACGAGAAAAAAGCAAATTAAGAGAAAGAAGAGAAAGCAGCAAAGAGAGGAGTTCCCCCAGTTTTTCGAATCGTCAGATGATCAGGAATTCGAGAAGTTGCTTGGAGAAATTGGCGAGTCGGAGAGAAGTGTATTCGGGGAAATCGAAAAAGACGAAACTGATCCTCCAGTTGATCCAATGATCCGCTGAATACATGCATTTTGTCGATATCCATACCCATATTCTTCCTGAAGTTGATGATGGAGCTGCATCGGTTGCTGAAACAATCGATATGCTGAAGATCGCATATGATGGAGGGACCAGGAAGATTGTGGCTACCCCTCACATGTTTTTGGATCTTTTTGGTAATAACGATATCGCCCATATACAAAATCTTTTTAACCAATTGATATCAGATTTACGTGTACAAGTAGACCAGTTTCCTTTTTTGGACGAAGTGGAGATCTTTTTGGGAGCTGAGAACTACGTTTCCCCAGAATTTCTGGAGGCACTAGAGCAGGGATGCGTTCTCAGCATTAGTGAAAGCCGATATTTGTTAATAGAGTTTTCTCCTTTGTCTCCTTTTAACCAAATTGAGCAGGCTGTTCAGAAGGTTATGGAAATGGGCTATATCCCCATTATTGCTCATCTGGAAAGATATGCAGCAATCCAGCAGAATCCACTTCAAATAGAGCAATTTTGGGAGATGGGGGGCGTGACTCAAATAAATGCTGGCAGTTTATTAAGATCAAGAGATGGCTCACGTTCTAGTTATTGTGCGCAACAGCTTTTGCAGGAGGGTCTAGTAGACGTGATTGCATCAGATGGACATGGGCCACAATGGCGGCCACCCAGCTTGGAAAAAGTATTTAAAATTCTGGAGAACGATTATGAGATGGAGGATATATCTGGTTGGATGTGCAAAAACGCAGAAGTTATCTTAACAAACGAAGTTTTGGAAGTATCTTGATAATCAATGGGTGTTGAAGACGATTTTATTGAACCTTACTGCGGAGTATGCTGTCTATTGCAGATAAGTATGAAAAATTTGCTAAACAATGGGTGATTGTCAGTGGAGACCTATATTTTCAAAAATAATATTGATGCAATTGGGGCTTTACCGGCATGTTAGCTGGGGATAAATCATTTTAATGTGCTTTAATGAATATTTGCTTTTTGGTGTTGCAGTAGGGTTTGCACATAGGGTATAAAGGGAATCCAGAGATATTTACAAGGAGATGTAGCTATGCTTAAAAAGATTTTCACAAGTTGTTTTATCAGTTTTTTCGTGCTGTCCTACAGTTTTGCTGCTGGACCAGTACCAATTCTAGGCCAGGTGGTTGCTAGCTCGGTTTATGTGGACGGATTGAGTATGCCGTCAGGAACTACAGTTTTGAACAAGACTGTAGTTAACACAATCGATAATCCGGCTACCATTCATTTGAATAATGGCCAAATTCTCAAAATTAACAGGAATTCCAGTGCTTACCTCGAGGGCGCAGATGCAGGCCAGGTTACGGTTGCAGTGCGTTCAGGTACGGTATCTTATCGCGATAGCGACAAAGGTCTTATGACTGCGCTTCCTGATAGTGTCATTGCTTTCGGTGGAGAGATCACATCCGTCAATACAGATAGCGAATCTGGGTTGAAAATGGTTTTGGTCGAGAAAGCTGAGGCAGGACAGAGAATTATTAAGTTAAATGACACAGCAGGGTTGAAGCCCAATCAGAACATCATGTTGCAGAGTCTCGATGGAAAGGTCTTGGAGGTTAAAGCTCAGGATTCAATCGAAGGTAACAAAGTGATGCTGACAGCTGCTCTTCACAACAGCTATGGAGTTAACTCTCCTGTTACCGCAAGTGCTATTCCTGCTGCGCCACAAGCAGCCGGTATCAGCCAGGGTGCCAAGGTAGGTATCCTTCTGGGTATTGTTGTTGCAGCTGGTGCAGCCGTTGCAATAGCCAAGAACACTGGTGGTTCAAAGGCTACTCAGTAATTTAAGAGTCTCTAACTTAAAATAATAGCTACGAGTCCAAAAGGGCGCCTTTTAGGCGCCCTTATTTG
>CAZASS010000066.1:7639-11104 GCA_964487835.1 uncultured Acidobacteriota bacterium
AGAGTTTGAATTTTTAAGTCATGTTTCATGAGTAGATTCTTTAAAAGATTCAATTATTGATATGTTTCACCGTCTCAAATCTTCCCTCATTATTTTAGTAACTGCTGGTTTCTTTTTAGTGGTACTTCACCAGCCTCTCTTGAGTACTTTAGGTAATTTAGTCATTTATGAAAGTGATAATTTTGAGCGTGCTGATGTGGTTGTAGTGCCTAGTGGAGCTATTCCCGGTAGAGCTTTTGAAGCGGCCGATCTAATACTTGGAGCCAAGGCCGATCGGGCTATTTTGATGAGGGAACAGCTTCCAAGGTCGTATGAGAAGTTACGTGATCTTGACATAGATTATTTGAATGATCACGAGATTAACAATCCAATACTGCTAAAGCTGGGAATAGATGCTACTAAAATACATCTCGTTCCTCAGGAGACTTCTAGCACTTGGGAAGAAGCGTTAAGTTTTAGAAACTATGCGGATCAAAATTCTGTAAGTTCAATTGTGATTACTACCTGTCAGTTTCATTCCTATCGGGCTCACCTAAATTTCAAGAAAGCATTAGAGGGAACAGGAATTCAAATACATAGTATTCCTTCCAAATATTGTGAATTTAAAACAGACACTTGGTGGAAGGATCGAGAACAAGTTAAAAGACTTTATTTAGAACTAGCTAATTTAGCGGTCTTTTTTTTAGGTAAACGATGAGGTCTTGTTTTCCTTATTAATTATGAACGCTCTCCAGAAACCAGTCAGTAGGTATTTCTCGGCCTACTCCCTGAGCTAGGGCCTCTTGGTAAACAGCAGCTCCTAAGGCATTGAATTGGATTCCGGTTCCAATGTTATTTATAAAGCAAGTAATCTCATCATTCGAAGTTCTACTAGGGGCCTTACCAACTACTACGTCTTTGATTTCTGGTTCAGTAGTCCAAAAAGGAGATTCCAAATCCTCAGCTGAAGGTTTGTTGTCTCCACTTAGAAAAGCAACTGGATCATGGACCTCAATCTTATCGGCTCCAAGGCTATTAATATAATTTTCCGGAGCCCATTTGCGTTCATGAATAACTATATGATCACAGCCTCTGATGGTGTCTTCAGCTAATTCTGAATCTTTAATACAGGTAACGTGCATACCAGGTCGTAGCCACTCAGGCTTAATAACCTGTGAGATAGCGTTGGTGGCGGCTACCGCAATATCGGCACCTTGGAGAGCCGCTTCGGGGTCCTCAACTGGAATAATAGGGACATTAACCTCACTTTGCATTTCTTCGGCAAAGGCTTCTCTATTGGCTTTGGTGAGGCTATAAATGTTGACTTTATCGATTGGGCGAACTGCGCACATGGCTCGAACATGAGCACGGGCCTGCCATCCTGAGCCAATTAGACCCAAGGTAGAAGAGTCTTCTCTAGAGAGATAACGGGCAGCTACTGCACTGGTTGCAGCTACACGGGTGACCTGAACTATTCCGTCTGGGAACATAGCTAGAGGTTCGGCTGTTTTAGTAGAAAAAAGCAAGACGAGACCAACCCACTTGTTTCCAGGAGCAATAGGTAATTTTTCTTTAACAATTGCTCCTTTGCGTTCTTCCCATCGAATGACATCTGAACAGAGGCGTAGGGCTGCTATTCCGGTTTCGAGGGATCCTCCTTCCATAGTTTTGAATACATAGACAGTATCCAATTCTGGATCGTTGTGGTAAAGGTCAGTTCGTGGACGATTAATAGCTCTTCCTCGAGCTAGGTCACCGTAAGCTGTCTCAAGATGGTTAATGGAATCTTCCATCGAGAGAAGAGAATCGATTTCATCATTGTTGAGAATTAACAAGTGCTACCTCCTGTGTTGAAGCTAATTGAATATCAAGGCCCCTTTATGGATGTCAATGTTTTTAGCATCTAGCGTTGATTAGTTCTATGTGATCGGTTCATTTCTATAGGATAGATTCAAATACCAAGCAATACCCCGATACCACTAGGACTAATATTAGTTCTGCTATTAGGCCAAATTTAATGAGATCTTTTAAGCTAATTTGGCCGAATCCAAAAGCAGTGGCTGTTGTTGCTCCTGCCCAAGGAAACAGAATGCCTACGGCTGAACTAGGAATTAGAATGGCAATAGAGGCTGGATTAAAGCCAATTTGTTGAGCAATGGGAACTAAAATGCCGGTGTAGATAGCACTGGCTGGAACTCCTGGAACAAAGTTAGTTGAGAAAGCTGTTAGAAGACTGATTAAGAAAGGAAAAGCCAAATGGTTTGTTGTGATGCCAGATATTGATTCAGAAACCACATTCATAAAACCAAATCGAGACAGAGCATCTATTAGACCGGTGGCGCTAGTTACAAGAAGTAGAACATGCCAAGGTAGACGTTCTGCAGACTCTCTCCAATTTAGCGTGAATTCGTTTTTCTTAATGTTAACTGGCAGGCTGAAGAGCAAGAGCATTATGATAGGGGGAACTACCCAGATGGAGACGGCTGACTTTAGCCAGACCACTAATGAATTTCCACTTCCCAGTATCATTGGAAAGATTGCAGGAGAAATGAATAGAGTGGCTGCTATAAAAAAGACAATTAAGACATTTTTTTCTCCGCGACTCATTTTTTCCAGTTTTTGTTGTTCTTTTAAAAGAAACTCTCTCCCCCCTGGAATATTATTGAGTTCAGTTCTAAAGCTAATGCGTAAAAGTAGATAGAAACAAACTAGTAAAGTCAGTCCAGCTGGTCCTCCCACCATAATCCATTCGAACCATCCAATTGTTCTATTGGTAAGTGTTTCCAACTGAGATAGTGCTACTGGACTATGTGGAATTCCGACCATGGTTATCATGCCTCCTGCCACTGCAGCGTACATAGAGGCCAAAACAAAGAGAGGGCCTAAACGACTTTGAGGCTGTGTCTCGTTTGGCATTTCTGGAGAAAGGGAATCTATATAGGCTTTCAAAGCTAGTCCCAGAGGAAGCATCATTGCTATAGAGGATGCATCAGAGAGAAAGGTAGAAAGACAGGTGGTAACTAGCATGAAAAAGAATAGTAGTCGCCCAGTATTTGAGGCAACTCCGGGAAGAGTGAGAAAAAAGAGAGCAAAACGTTTTGCCAGGCCGTGCTTTTCAATAGCGAAGCCCAATAGGGTTAATCCCATAACCCAAAAAAAGAGACGCTGTCCAAAAAGGCCAGCAGTTTCTTTAATGCTTAGAGTTTCTGTAAGAGGGAAAATAGCTAATACTAGAAGGGAGGTAATTCCCCAGGGAATTGGTCGTAGAACCCACCAGGTGACTTGCCAAGCCAGCGTTGCTAAAGCAACATGTCCAGCCGGAGAAAGACCTTCGATGTTAGCTGACCAGATTAGAAGAAAAAAAAATGGTCCTGCTAAAAACTTAGATAGAAACATTCTGTAGAATTCTATGAAATCTTTGGGTTAATCACCAACTATCTATACAATTAAGTAGGATTAAATATGAAAGCCATAGCCCTAACTCTA
>CAZASS010000067.1:0-11042 GCA_964487835.1 uncultured Acidobacteriota bacterium
ACCTCCGACCTTTGGGTTATGAGCCCAACGAGCTACCAGACTGCTCCACCCCGCGGAGCTATCGTATTGAAGACAGGGAATCCTTGTCAAGCTGATTGGACTTAACACTAAAACCCTTTTAGCTATGTAGTTTTTAGCTTACTACCGAATCTCAGAAACCTCTTTGACCGCCTCTAATTCGATATCCTCTTGCTCAGCATCCTTAGCACAACGGAATCCGATACCATACTGGACATCAGACTTATAACCAGTTCGACTGTACAATCCCATACTTCGTCCTTTGAGAGCATAGGAGCCACCACGAATAGCCATAAAACCTTGCCTAAAAGCTTTATTCCTGCGCACTGGGCTATCTGGATAGGGAGTCAACTTGTCTGAGGTCCACTCCTGCGCATTACCCATCACGTCATACAGGCCATAGCCACTTTTGTCAGCATCAATATGTCCCACTTCGATTGTATTTCGATGGCCTATCTCACTACAGTTTGACTTAGTAGCATCCCAGACATCACCCCAAGGATACCGGGAACCCTCTGCCCCGCGGGCAGCCTTCTCCCATTCTTGTTCAGTAGGCAACCGTCCTCCTGTCCATTCACAATAAGCCTTTGCATCCTCCCAAGTCACATTAGTTACGGGAAAATCTTCCTTGCCAATACTATAATACCGACGCCAATTACCCTTAGGAGAATAATCGCTCCCAACTGTGAACTTCATCCATTGACCATGAGTTACCTCAAAGACATCAATGTGGTAAGCCGGCAAATCAACCCTGTGAGTTGGACTAGCTATAGCTAGTCCTCCAGAACCTGCATTGTCAGTCCCCATAACAAACTCACCCGCCGGGATAAGAATCATATCCCCCGGCGTCGCCTTGACAGGCTCCGCAGGAGCTATTATCTCTGGCTCTTCAACGGCCGAACAACTCGGTAGTGCAATCCCAAAAACAAACAAAATTAGTGATATGAAAATATATGATTGATTCTTCATAACTCTCCCCTTATAGCACCCCTTACGATCATGTAATCAAAAATACTCCCGGAAATTTTTCAAACTAGCCATCAATATAATTTTGTTTAACCCAATCCAGAGCTTTCTTCTTAGAATCCAGTTCACCCTCCAATTGCAAATCTTCGACAGCCATTAAAATTTCTGAAAAAAGAGGACCAGGTTTCAGATTCAAACTTAATAGATCGCGACCGTTAATAAGCGGATCGGGCTTCAGCTCTTCTTGTCCAATCTCGTCTAGTTTCTGCAAACAAAAGTGATAGCTGGAAAGATCGCCATGACTAGCCAAACAGTCAAGCCGATGCAACTCTAGATGCTTTTGAAAATTTTCCTTCCCAAGAAAGCGCTTTAACTTACTATCGCGCATCTCTTGAACATGAATAAAGCGCAGATGGTCCTTTACTAAGTCCACTACGTTGTCAATTTGTTCAGTGGATAAACGAAGTCTCCTACAGATATCTTCCGCCATCTTCGCCCCTACATCAGCATGTCCATCAAAACGAATACGCTCTTTCACAGAAAAGGTTGGAGGTTTTCCTACATCGTGTAAAAGAATACTCAAGGCAAGAATATCATCCAATCCTTTGCGCATCCCCAACATCAAGCAAGTGTGGGTAAAAACATCCCCTTCTGGATGAAACTCAGGAGGCTGTTCAACTCCTTTCATATCCGCTATTTCAGGCAATATTGCTTGTAAAATACCAGAATCTAACAGTAACTGGATACCATCGGCCGGATGTGGCCCTGTTAAAATTTTGAGCAACTCATCCCGAATTCTCTCCCAACTTACTTGGGGAAGAACCTGAGAAGCATAGACCTGAATTTCCTTATAGGTTTCCCTATCAATCTCAAAACCCAGTTGGCTGGCTAATCTAACAGCACGGATTACACGCAATTTGTCTTCTGCAAAACGTTTAGCAGGGGAACCTACTGTTCGGATCAATCGGGAATCGAGATCTTGTTTTCCTTGAACGAAATCAATGAGTTCCTCAGTTAAAGGATTTAAAAATATTGCATTTACCGTAAAATCTCGACGCTCGGCATCTTGAGGAATTTTATCGGTAAAACTCACCTTACTAGGATGTCTCCCATCCCCATATCCTGATTCTTGCCGAAAAGTCGCAACCTCGTAGTTAATGGAATCAACAACAACAATCATAACTCCGAATTTCTTTCCTACTGAGATAGTTTTGGAAAACAGTTGTTCAATCTTCTGAGGAGAAGCACAGGTGACAATATCGATATCGGAAATAGTGTTCCCCAAGAGCAGGTCACGAACGGCTCCCCCAGCAAAATAAGCTTTATGTCCTTGGTCGTACAGTTTTTTAACAACGGTTACTGCACCACTGAGTAAACTGGGGTTAACTCCTTCAAGTAGGGACATTGGATGAGTAAATTCTGGCTTTAGTTTCCAGCTTGTTTAGTTGAGTAATAAGGTTGCAATGACTCATGACCAGATTGGAAAACATAATTTCAAACTCGCCGACGTTCATGCAAATGAGTTGAGCTTAAGGTAACATACTCGAAAAGCAAAGGTCTAATGCGTACAATCATCCTCTGTGGGGTTCTTTTAGTATCCCTCAGCCTAACCTTAATCCTGAATCTAAATCCCTACTATAGTCCTAGAATCGAATTAATAATCCCAGAAGATATTCTGGGATTATTAGTGGTCAGCGATGCCCTGCCCAATCTTAACTTTATTGAACACAGCCTCCTATCAAGCAACTTCGGCCTAAATAGTAAGGACATTATTCAACGAGTCCCAAAGGAATTCCAAAAGCAATTGTCAGCTCTATTCAAGGAAGAAATTAAGTCAGCTTGGTTTATTATCCACAATCTGACTAGAAAACCAGAAGGCGCTTGGAAAATTCACTTCACGAGTTTGTTAGTTCCTAAACACCACAATCAAAAATCTCTTCAACAACGCACCGAAGTAGTAGTGCAAAATCTCTTTGGAAAAGAAAATACCAAACTCCGAGAACATGACAGAACGAAAATTTACACCGGGGAAAAATCCGGTCAAATTCTCTACCAAAATTTTCTCCCGGCAGGATTATTAATTTCCAATAGTGAAAAAGCGTGGAACAAGACTTTACTTACATTAGCTGGTAAACAGGCGAACTTATCAGACAAAACCTCTTTCCAAAAAATTCGGGCCCACATTGAAATAGAAAAAGGGTTATTTATCTATTGCAACATTCAAAAACTAATCTCCCTGCTGCCAGAATTCGGATATCTCATTCATTGGGAAGGAAACAAATGGAAGGAAAAATATTATGAAATTTCAAATAAGAACTGATTCGAAATACGCACAGGTAAATAAACTTAAAACTTCTTAACCAGTTTCAATCGTCACCCGTCCAAGTTGAACATCAACTGTACTAATTCCATAGGGCATTGGAAATGGCTCAACAGGATCAAAAGGAGGATCTTGTTGACGACCTAGCGTACTCAAAACCATTTCCACCATAGAAGACGGAAGTGTAATACCATCAAGGCTGGCTTGTTGAACTTGGTACTTTCCAATACCCTCTTGCACACTTAACTGACCCTCCACTTCCAAAGTATGTGCCCCCTGAAGGAGAGCTGATAACATACTGGCAGTTAGTGACTTATCCTTCAGCTGTATTTGACTCATATTCATCTCTACCACCGTCACAAAACCCCCTTGCTTCAGACTAACTGAAACATTTTCCAGCCCCTTTCTCTTAGTTTTTTTGATCTGGAAAGACAAATAGCTATTTAAGTCTGTCTCAGAAAGTTTGTAGGTTCGCTTGGGCACTTCTTCAAGTGTTGAATTATCAACTAGTTGTCCTAAAATGCGCTCCACTTCTTTGATTGAAGCAACCCCATCAGAAAACTGGGCAACAATATGTGGAGAAAAAACACACAAGAGCCCCTAAAACCAAAAAGGCATTGGATAAGAATTGAAAGAAGTAATACGGTCCTTGAATTTCAAACCAACAAAATCCTTAAGCAACAGACAAATAACTGTTTATTTTTGGAGGCACAATTAATTTTCTCTAAGTTCGACATAACAAACTCTGGCCTCCTCAAAATCAGTCCTCTTCAGTCCACTCTATCTTCTCCTCTATATTGCCGACCGATTCAAAGACTTCTCCCGAAGACTCTGTAGTAACTCTAGGAAATACATACCGCAACATGATGGGTGTAATCATGGTAGTCACTAACACCATAATGACCATCACTGAAAACATCTCCGGCCCAATTATTCCCCGACTTAGTCCCACACCAGCAATAATTAGCCCTACTTCTCCCCGACTGACCATCCCTATACCTACACGCAGGGATTCCATGTTGTTAAAGCCAGTCGCACGAGACCCAATAAAGCACCCTACAACCTTGCTTGCAATTGCAACCAAAATAATCACAGCCAAAAAACTAATCTCTGATCCCAATTCTCGACCATTGGCCTGCAACCCGATATTCACAAAGAAAACAGGCACAAATAACGAATACGTTAATGGGTGGACATCTTCATCAATTTCTTTTTTGAAGGGTGTTTGAGCAAACAAAAGCCCAGCCATGTAAGCCCCTGTGATTGCAGCTAGATGAGCAAAAAATTCAGCAGCCCACGCGTAAAAAAATACAACCACTAAAACAAAGGCAAGCTGAGCTTGACTAGCCGGCAACTGCCTCATTTTTGCACAACATTTTGCTAAAAACTTTCGCCCTAAAAACCAAAAGACGATGAAAAAAGCAACCATTCGCAGAATAATCAGAAAAACATCACCTATTCCTACCGTATGAGCCTGCCCGGCAACTCCAACAACAGACATAGCCGTCACAACACCGAGTACGATAATCCCTAATACATCATCAATGACAGCCGCTCCCATAATAGTTGTGCCTTCTCGGGAACGCAGGACTCTTAGCTCCATAAGAGTCTGAGCTGAAATAGAAACCGATGTAGCTGTAAGAATAGTACCAACAAAAATGGCTTCCCAATAAATTGGATAACCAAAGTACACACTGCTAACAGTCCCTCCAAGTAAGGGCAAGGAGATTCCACCTAAGGCAGCCCAAAACGCAGTTTTACCGACCTTCTTCATTTCATCCAGATCAGTCTCCATACCTGCCACAAACATTAGAAGGATCACCCCAATCTGGGCTAGGTCCATGAAAAGTCCTTCTAAAAAAAGAGAGTTAGCAGACTCCATTAGCAAACCAGATTGACGCGCTGCGTTGGTGAGCACATGAATCGGGCCCGCACCCTCAGAATCGAAATGAGCAAATATATCCCAATGTAAAATATTCAGAACTGTCGGACCCAGAATTAGACCAATCGTAATTTCTCCAAGCACTGCAGGTTGACCAAATCGAACACTTGCAGCTCCTGCTAACTTTGCACAAATAATTACCCCAGCCAAAAGAATTAAAATTTGAAGTAAATGTTCCATATGTTATTCAACTCCTATTCGAATTTGCCTCTACTGCATCTTGAGAAAACAACTTTTCTATCTCTCTTTTCTGCCAAGCTTCCCTAATCATTTGCGGCACGTCCAACTCATTTTCAATTTGATGAATTTTTTCTACCTTAGCCCGAGTTTCAGGATGACGAGGAACAAAAAGAGAGCAACAATCCACATCCGGTAAAATAGAGATCTCAAAGGTCTCAATACGACGTGCGATATTAACTATCTCTTCCTTATCTTCCCCAATTAAGGGTCTCAATACAGGAAGCTGACAGGCATCTGAGGTAGCTCTTAAATTCTCTAGTGTTTGAGAGGCCACTTGGCCAATACTATCTCCTGTCACTAATGCTTGAGCTCTCTCCCGCCTAGCCACCAATTCGGCCAACCTCACCATCATACGACGGTATAAGATTACCCGAGTAGCC
Organism: uncultured Acidobacteriota bacterium; assembly: GCA_964487835.1. Taxonomy (GTDB): domain Bacteria; phylum Acidobacteriota; class UBA6911; order RPQK01; family JADFOI01; genus JAUXKG01. The sequence goes on from CAZASS010000067.1 coordinate 5,867, forward strand.
GTTGGAGTAAAAGCCACAATTTGCCTTTGTAATTCAGCAAAAGGAATCATGTAAATTTTAGATTGATATTGGTATTCATTAAGAATCGAAACCAACTGGCGCACTTTTTCCAACGATTCCACAGTGGTGTAAGGGAGACTGTGAAAATGAACAAAAACCGCTCTACACCCACGCTTCAATACCTTATAGGCAGCAACTGGAGAATCAATCCCTCCAGAAATCAAAACTACTACCTTCCCCGATGAAGAAACCGGTAAGCCCCCTTGCCCTCGTAATTTTTCAAAATAAAGAAAAGCATCCTGGTCAACAATATCGACATAACAAGTCAAATCGGGATTTTTCAATCGAACTGATTGGCCCGAATTTTCTCTTATGACATCCCCTAGGCGTGCATTAATTTCGGGAGAAGGCAGTGGAAATTTCTTGTTGGCACGTCGTGCTTGAATTTTAAAGGTCTCAAATTTTTTATCACGAACCAGTCCCCAAAGATCCTGCCCCATCTGCCCTATATCCTGACTCGACAACCAAGCAGGACAGCAGTAAATCAGCCCAACTACCTTTTGCAAACAAACACCAATCTCATCAACTGGAGATTCGGGAAGCAATTCTACAATTAACCGTCCTGGGAGCTGTCGAAGAGCACGATAAGGAATCCCCTGCAGGGCCTTTTGAGTGTTTTTCCACAAAACCCTTTCGAAAAAACCGCGGTTCCCTTTTTTCAGGAGAATTTCGTGATAGTAACAGACAAAACAGCTCACCATTGGGGTCATAATGCCAACACCTTCAATATATAAAAAGCAAAATAAGCCGGGGAAGAAAGGCTTCTATCTAATCTTCTTGACCGCCATAGTGACCTCTTTGACATCTCCCTTAAACCTATAAAAAACGTGGACAAGGTCTCCAGCAACAAAATCGCTTCCTTTGATAGAACTGGCAACCATTACGAATTCTTGGCTAGTCCCCTTGCCCTGTATTACAAGCTTGTCTAGAGTAACTGACTCAACTTCTCCATAAATGTCAAATATTCGCTCTTCAATCGGCGGTCCTTCACTCCAAAGCTTCCAAATGCAACTAGCTTGGCAAGTTAATAGAAGAAGGAGAAAAAATATACATGATCGTCTCATGAGTAGATTCTACCGAATCAAGGCCGGTGGACAAAATACAGAATTATAGATTGAACTCTCCGAATGACCATTATTCATGATTAGACTCCTTCAATTTGTTGTAAAAAATTTCTCACTCGAACTTCAATTTGATAACGAATAATTCGAAAAACTTCAATTAAATCAGAGGGTTCTCCTGTTATTTCAGCTGGATCCCCCAGAGGCCAATGTTCATTACTGACATGAGAGGGCAAAATAGGACATGAATCCCGAGCATCACCACAAAGAGTAATTACGTGGCTAAATTTTTCCAAATCCTTATCAGTAAGCAGATCAGAATTTTGATAAGAAATATCGATTCCTACCTCGTTCATTGCCCAAACCGTATTTGGATTGATTCCAATTGGATGGGTTCCAGCACTCTCCACCTCGATTGAATCCCCCGCATAATAACGGGCAAAGCCCTCAGCCATTTGGCTGCGAACTGAGTTTCCAGTGCATATGAAGAGTACTGCTACTTTACTGGCCATTTTGATACCGACCAAAGTTTAACCTACCAAGACAACCTACGGATAGACAAGAATCCCTCGTGTTAGACTGAACCTCCTAAATCTCTAAGCAAAATTCATTGAATCTGCCATTTATTGTCTGCTTTTATTGTTACATTAAGCTTAGTTGTTAAAGCTGCAGATAGAACTAGATGTGGTGGGCTGGTATTATGCTCGATTCATTGTAACTGCGGGAGAGAGTGAAACTGAAAATGGATATAGAAAATTTAGACATACTTGGCACTAAAATCAATGCTTCAAAAATTTATCGCAACTTGTCCCCAACCCTTTTAGTCGAGCACGCTCTTGAGAAGGGAGAAGGGGTTCTAGCTAGTACAGGAGCTCTACAAGTCAGCACTGGAAAACGTACAGGACGATCTCCAAATGACAAATTTCTCAGTGAAGACCCTGATTTTTTGGAAAAAATTTGGTGGGGAGAAGCCAATCGACCTATGAAACCGGAAGCCTTTGAACGTCTTCTGGCAAAAGTTATTTCTCATCTAAATGGCAAGGAGCTTTATGTTTTCGATGGCTTTGCCGGTGCTGATCCCCAATATCGTCTACCTCTTCGCGTAATCAATGAACTGGCATGGCATAATCTGTTAGCGCACCAACTTTTTCTGCGCCCTTCATCGCAAGATCTTACGAACCATCAAGCTGAATTTACAGTAATTTCAGCACCCACTTTCAAAGCTAATCCAGAAGAGGATGAAACTAATTCGGAAGCCTTTATTCTTCTGAGCTTTGCTCGAAAACTAGTAATTGTTGGGGGAACTCATTATGCAGGAGAAGTTAAAAAATCAATCTTCACTGTGATGAATTACTTAATGCCCGAAAAGAATGTATTACCTATGCATTGCTCAGCCAATATTGGATCCGACGACAAGGTAGCCCTGTTCTTTGGACTATCAGGAACTGGAAAAACAACTCTCTCGGCAGATCCCAATCGCCAACTAATTGGAGATGACGAACACGGATGGTCTGATGTAGGCGTCTTCAATTTTGAGGGCGGATGTTATGCCAAATGTATTAACCTTTCCCACGAAAAAGAACCCCAAATATGGGATGCTATTCGGTCCGGATGTGTACTTGAAAATGTTGTACTAGATGAAGCCACTCAAATTGCTAATTATGATAGTGCGGAACTCACAGAAAACACTCGGGCAGGGTACCCCATTGATTTTATACCCGGCGCTACTCTTTCCGGCGTCGGAGGCCAACCGGAAACAGTAATTTTTCTTACGGCAGATGCCTTTGGTGTCCTCCCTCCTGTTTCCAGACTAAGTCCAGCTCAAGCAATGTATCACTTTATTTCTGGGTATACTTCTAAACTGGCTGGAACCGAAGCAGGGGTTACCGAACCACAAGCTACCTTCTCAGCCTGTTTTGGTGCTCCCTTTCTTCCCTTACCTCCTACACACTACGCCAACATGCTAGGTCAAAGAATTGCAGAACATAATGCGCGAGTCTATTTGATCAACACCGGATGGACAGGCGGTCCGTATGGAGTAGGAGAGCGTATTTCACTACCTTATACTCGAGCTATCGTTAATGCTGCTCTGAATGGAGAATTAGAAAAAACTGATTTTGAACCTCATCCAATCTTTCAAATAGAGATCCCCAAAACCTGTCCCGAAGTGCCAACGGATGTACTTGATCCGAAAAACACTTGGGCAAACAAAGATGATTACGACAAAAAGGCTTGTGAATAAGCCCAACGTTTTGCCAAAAACTCTGAACAATTCTCTGGAATTTCAGATAAAATTCTTGAAGCAGGTCCGCTGACCTAAATTAGGAATCAATCCATGCAAGAAGCTGTAATTGTGGCTGCCGGAAGAAGTCCAGTGGGCAGAGCAAACAAGGGAGTTCTTTGCCATACTCGCCCAGATGATATGGCTGCCCAAATAATCCAGGGAGTGATCAGTAAAGCTTACCCTCTTTTGGTGTTCTTTCCTATAGTGCATTTGGAGATCAAGTTGAAGACGTAATTCTAGGATGTGCTTTCCCAGAGGCTGAGCAGGGAATGAATATAGCCAGAATCGCTTCACTCAGAGCAGGTCTTCCAGATCACACCTCAGCCATGACAATCAATCGTCTCTGCTCCTCCGGTCTACAGGCCATCTCCTTAGCCACTAATAATATTCGAACGGGAACAAATGAAGTGGTAATTGCCGGTGGAACAGAAAGTATGAGCTCGATACCCATACAGGGGAATTGCTTCTCTCCCAACCCTTCTTTGCTGGAAAAAAGACCTGACGTGTACCTCTCTATGGGACTAACCGCGGAAAATTTGGCTGCCCAATATAAAATCCCTCGAAGATTACAAGATGAATTTTCTTTAAATAGTCATCAGAAAGCTACCCAGGCCCAGAACTCACATCACTTTGATCAGGAGCTAATCCCAATTCTAGCTAATGTTGGACCCTTGGATGGAGAATCAAAATCATCTCAGATGATTGATTTTAAAGCAGATGAAGGTCCTAGATCTGATACTTCTATAGAAGCCTTAACACAACTGGAACCTGTTTTTAAAACAGATGGTACTCTCACCGCTGGAAACAGTAGCCAACGCAGTGACGGAGCGGCAGCCTTAATAGTCTTATCCGAACGTAAAGCCAAAGATCTAAACTTAGATCCAATAGGACGCTTAATATCATTTGCTACGGCCGGAGTAGCTCCTGAAAACATGGGGATTGGCCCTGTTTTTGCCATCCCTAAAGCCCTAAAGCTGGCCGGGTTAAAATTAGATGATATTGGGCTTATTGAACTCAATGAAGCTTTTGCCGCTCAAGCCTTAGCTGTCATACAACAAGCTGGCTTGGATACAAATATTACCAACGTTAACGGAGGAGCAATTGCCCTAGGACATCCTCTAGGCTGCACTGGAGCAAAATTAACTGTTACTATTTTATCTGAAATGGAACGTCGCGGAACGCGGTACGGAATAGTTGCCATGTGCGTAGGTGGAGGCATGGGAGCAGCCGGCATCTTTGAGTCTTATCGTGCTTAAAACTGGATTAAGTAAAGTACTAATTACAGGAGCTTCGTCCGGCATTGGCGAAGCTGTCGCCCATGCTTTCTCTAATTTTAAATGCCAACTTTTTTTGGTAGCACGCCGTCAGGAACAATTGAACCGAGTTGCGGAATCCTGTCTTCAAAAAGGAGCTGCTCGAGTCATTTGTCAAAAACATGATCTGAGTCTCTCGGGACAAGGAACTATCATTGTTCAGGAATGTCTTCAAACACTAGGAGGTCTAGACATTCTGATTTGTAATGCTGGATACGGAATCTATGGGCTAACAGCTAATATTTCTCCCGATCAAATGTCCCGTATCTGGCAAGTCAATTACCAGTCGGGCTACGAATCCATCCACACTGCACTCCCCCATTTTTTGAGCCAAAAAAAGGGCCGAAAAACTGTATCGCTGTTTTTCCAAAATTACCAGGTAATGTAAGCGGAACAGGTATGGGGAAAAATGAATCTATAGCAGTTTCAAGAACACTATTTAGCCTTTCCATCGTTTC
>CAZASS010000068.1:0-7947 GCA_964487835.1 uncultured Acidobacteriota bacterium
TTGGTATTTGGAATTACGGGGGCGGTATTGATGTGCAGAAAAAAAATGCTGGAAGACATTAGTATGGAAGGTGAATATTTAGATGAAGATTTTTTTGTTTACCGTGAGGATGCTGATCTGGCTTGGAGGGCGCAATTAAGAGGGTGGAAGGCTGTTTATGAACCCGGAGCGAAAGCCCTTCATTGTCGCCATGTGCTCCCTTCTCGCCGTCGTGAACTTTCCCAATTCATCAACTATCATTCTCTGAAAAACCGCTATTTGATGAGGAGAAAAAATTTGGATGCAGCAGTAAGATGGAGATGTTTTCCCTATATGTGGATAAGAGATTTAGCGATCTTATGCTATGTAGTACTTTTTGAAAGGAGTTCTTTGTCGGCTTATCGTGACGTTTGGCGTTTACGTCAAAGATTTTTTGACAAGAGAAAGCATCTGCAAACTCTTCGCCGTGTTAACTCTAGAGCCATAGCAGATTGGTTTTCTTTCACTCCCGTAGCTCGGGATCTTTGAACTCTTTGTGGCACTTGTCAAAAAAAAGCTTAATCAGAAAAGACTCTAGCTTTGGGTCAAGTTTGTGCTTTCGGTGCCAGTCCAAATAATTGTGTAAGTGATGAAAAGTTTTTTCGATACTGGTCTGACCTTCAATTAAAGAAAAAACAGTTTTCAAATAACGATCTAGTATTTGGTAATTAGGAGTACTCATCAATTTGTTAGTCTCAAATTGGGATCGACCGTCAAATTCCAGGAGTCATTGCTTCCAGCTAGAAGCCTTGTTGTGCCTGCTGCTGCAATCATAGCTGCATTGTCTGTTGTTAAATCAAGTTGTGGGTAATATACCGGCAAGTCTTTTTGTTGGAAAAAATCGGTGGTGCGTCGACGTAGTTCGCTATTACAAGATACTCCCCCTGAAATTTGGATAGAACGGATTCTTCTGCCTGTCAAAGCCTTTGTTAGACGGTCTAATAGTTGGTCAATTATAGAGCTTTGATAACTAGCTACTAGGTCTAGAATTGGTTGAGGAATATCTTCTGGTGTTTGGGGAGATTTTTTTTCTATTGGAGAAATATTGTTGAGATGGAGATGGCGTAAAGCAGCTGCTTTGATACCACTAAAACTGAAATCAAGAGTGCCATCGCTAATTTTAGGAATAGTAAATGAAACAGCATTGGGATCTCCATTTGGGGCTAATTTGTCGATTACCGGGCCTCCTGGATATCCTAGTCCTAAATGTTTGGAGAGTTTATCTAGGGCTTCTCCGGCAGCATCATCTCGAGTCTTACAGATTTCCTCATAGCATCCGATTTTTTGAAAGTAAAATAGACTAGTATGACCTCCAGAGACAACTAATGAGAGTGCTGGCAGTTTTGCTTCTGGATGATTCAGTAGAACTGAACAAATATGTCCTTCTAGGTGGTTAGTGCCTACACAGGGGAGATCTAAACTATAGGCTAGTCCTTTTGCATAAGCCATTCCAACTAAAAGAGCTCCCATTAGGCCAGGTCCTCTTGTTACTGAGATAGCGTCAATTTTATTCCAATTAATATTCGCTCTTATGAGACATTCTTCAACAGTAGAACAAATGTTGTCTAAATGTTCACGACTGGCTAGTTCGGGTACAACACCTCCAAAGTTAGAGTGTGTGGGAATTTGAGATGCCACAACATTTGAGAGAAGAGTGTGCCCATCTTTTAGTAAGGCTGCAGCTGTTTCGTCGCAGCTGGACTCAATGCCGAGGACAATCATTTTTGAAAAAGGGATGCGATGTTTTCTTGGTAAGGTTCTTTGGCTATTCCTTTTTCTGTGATGATGGCAGAAATTAGGTGATTAGGGGTTATATCAAAGGCAGGATTTGCAATCGAAGTTTCTTGGGGGACCAGACGTTTCCCATGCATTTCTGTGACTTCTTTGATATCACGTTGTTCGATAGGGATTTGATCACCCGTTGGGGTGGCCAAATCAATAGTTGAAAGAGGAGCTGCCACATAGAAAGGCAAATTATGTTCTTTGGCTAGTATGGCCACTGAATAAGTCCCAATTTTATTGGCAACATCTCCATTGGCAGCAATTCGATCAGCTCCTACTACTACTGCTTCAATTTGTCCCAATCGCATAAAATAACCGGCCATATTGTCAGTAATTAGTGTGCAGGGAATATTTTCTTTCATCATCTCCCAAGCTGTTAGTCGAGAGCCCTGTAAGAAAGGGCGGGTTTCGTCAGCAAAGACCTGAACTTCTTTTCCATTTTCTACTGCAGCTCGAATAACGCCTAGGGCAGTTCCATATCCAGCTGTAGCTAGGGCACCAGCGTTACAGTGAGTCAGAACATTAACTTTTTGGGATAATAATTGTTGTCCGTGTTCTCCCATCTTTCGGTTAATTTCAATATCTTCTTTATGAACTTGTATGGCTTCTTTCTCTAGAACGTTTTGAAGATCCTTTAATGAAGAATTTTTGTAATTATCAAAAATTTTTCTCATCCGTTCAATGGCCCAAAAAAGATTGCGAGCAGTAGGACGAGTTTCGTGAATAATATGGCAAATATTATTGAATTCTTCTTCCAGGTTTTCTTTTGAGGTTAGGTTTTTAACACCTAAAGCTATTCCCATAGCAGAGGCTACACCAATAGCAGGAGCTCCTCTGATTACCATGGATCTGATTGCTTCTGCTACCTCTTCAACCGTTTTGTAAGTATTGTAAATTTCTTGGGTAGGGAGTAGTCGTTGGTCAATCATGACAACGCCTTCATCGGTCCATTCTATAGTTCGAATCATAGTAAAACTTTATAACAAACCTACCTGTAAATTCTAGCTTCTTAAAGACTGTCTTGTTTATGTTCCCCGAAATTTTCATGGATAATATGGACAAAATAAAAAGGAAATGGATAGTTCTGTTTTCAATATGTGGAGGTCATGTTAGTGGGCGTTTATTGAATAAATTGTTTCTAATATTGTGCCTCAAGAATTGTATTTGTTGGCTGGGAGGTACCCAGAACTGTTAAAATCCGCCTAAAATGAATGATTTTTTCAGACTAATTCCCTATATCCGACCTAATCTCAATTTGCTGATTGGTTCGCTTCTTCTACTTGTTGCCAGTGGAGCTCTGGAAACAATGGTTATTATGCTGTTAGCTCCTATTTTTAATCAGTTGTCGAGTACTGCAGGAATAGTTTCTTCTAGTAGTGACAAATTTGCCTTTTTGCAATCTTTACTAGGTTTGGGTGAAGACAGTTTGGTACGAGTGTCTCTGTTTTTAGTAATATTTTCGTTTTTTAAAGGAATCTTTCTTTATCTTGCTGAGTACTCTATGAGCTATAGCGGCCAACAGGTTGTGGCTGCTTTGAGAAAAAAGCTCAATAGTCATTTGTTGGTGCAATCAATGTCCTTTTATGCCCGTCAACCAACCGGGAAGCTAATGGCCAAAGTTATTGCAGATAGTGAACGCCTCCAAGAAACGGTTAGTAGAGTATTAACCGATTTTTTTAGACAGTTTCTTTTACTGCTTTTTTTTCTAGGATTGGTGTTTTACACCGATTGGAGACTTGCTCTTTTATCTCTTTTAATTGGTCCACTAGTTTTGTGGATCACTGTCAAACTTGGACACAGTATGAGGCAAGTGAGTTGGACGAGTCAGGAAAATTTATCGGAGATTTCACGAAAACTTCAGGAAAGTATTGTAGGTCAACGGATAGTGAAGGTTTTTGGAATGGAAGAATATGAGCAGAGACGATTCGATGCCTCAACCGATAGTTTAGTTAAATCCAATCTGAAAGTAGCACGGATCGGTGCTTTAAGTTCACCTCTGGTGGAATTTATAGGGTATGTCTCGTTTGTTCCATTCTTGCTCTACGCGCATTATCAAATTAATAGAGGGTTTACTATAGGAGCCTTTGTAGTCTTCGTAGCTGCTCTTTTTCGTCTTTATGAACCAGTACGAAAATTGTCTCGTATGCATTTGCATTTCCAACAAGCCTTTGCATCATCTAGCCGTATTTTTGAGCTCCTAGATACTCATGTTGAAATTCAAGATATCCCAGGTGCTCAAACACTTAGTCCTATTAAGCAAGAAATCATTTTTAAAGATGTTAGTTTTTGCTATCAAGAGTCAGATTCTCAGGCGGTTCTTACTGGAATTAATCTTGTTATTCAAAAGGGAGAGATAGTTGCACTCGTAGGAAGCAGTGGTGCTGGAAAGAGTACTATTGCAGGACTCATTCCCCGTTTTTATGATGTGACTTCTGGAAAAATAACTATCGATGGATTGGATATACGCCAGGTAACATTGAGCTCTCTTCGTCAGCAGATTGCTATGGTGACACAGGAAACATTTTTGTTCGATGATACTATTTTTAATAATATTGCTTATGGTAGAGAGGGATGCACGCAAGAGGAAGTTGCAGAGGCTGCTAAGGCAGCCTGTATTCAAGATTTCATTCTGAGTCTTCCGCAAGGATATAGCACAGTTATTGGAGAAAGAGGACAAAGGCTTTCTGGTGGCGAGCGCCAACGAGTAGCGGTTGCTCGGGCTATTCTCAAGAATGCTCCGGTATTAATTTTAGATGAAGCCACTTCTTCCTTGGATAGTGAATCGGAGCAATTAGTTCAAGAGGCTGTTTACAATTTGATGAAAGATAAAACAACGCTAGTGATTGCCCACAGGCTTTCGACAGTTCGAGTTGCCCATAGGATTGTAGTTATGGAAGAAGGAGTAATTGTAGAAACTGGGGACCACGATAGTTTGCTTGAGCGTTCCGGCGTTTATCGTAAACTGCATGATCTCCAATTTGTTGATGTTAAATCTGTCTCTTGAGATTTTAAAGGCACTATTTTAAGTAGTGGAGAGTATCTAATAAATGCATAGTATGACGGGGTTTGGCCAAGCTAACCGTTTATCTGAAGAAGTCGAAATATTTGTTGAAATTCGAACTGTTAATAGCAAATATCTTGATATAAAAACCCGTCTTTCTAAGGGATTAATACCTCTTGAACAAAATATAAAAAAAATAGTTGAACTTCAGTTGTTTCGGGGTAGGGTGGATGTGCAAGTTGATTTGAAAACGAATCAGTCTGATCAGTACAATCTCAATCAAAATTTAGTTGAAAATTACTTATTATTAGCGGAAAAATCCCGTTCTTTAGGAGCAGTAGGTAAAGTAGATGTGTCGTCTTTATTGCAATTTCCAGGGGTAGTAATATCTAAACAAATTGAAGCAAGAAGCTGTTAGCGAAGTTGTTATCGTACGTCGTAATGAGGGAGAATCTCTTAAAAGTGATTTGAAAAAGCGCCTCGTTCGAATAGCCAAGACTACTGATTTTATTGCTGGACAAACAGAATTTATCCAAAGTCATTATAGGGAGAAACTGAAGAAGCGTTTAACAGATGTTATTTCTGAACAAGAGATTGATGAAAATCGTTTAGCACAAGAGATAGTGTATTTTGTTGATCGCTCGGATATTTCTGAAGAGATTACTCGATTACGAAGTCATTTGAAGCAGTTTCAGACTTGTCTAGATTTAAAGGGACAGGCGATAGGAAGACGGCTGGATTTTATTTGTCAGGAGATGGGTAGAGAGATCAATACAGTTCTTTCTAAATCACCACTAACGACAATTTCTGAGCCTGGGTTAGAGGGGAAGTCGGAGATCGAAAAAATTCGCGAACAGGTTCAAAATGTCGAATAAAGGAAAGTTGTTTATCATTAGTGCCCCATCGGGGTCTGGAAAAACTAGTTTGGCTATTCGTTTATAGAAAGAAGTGCCCAATTTAGAGTTTTCAGTCAGTCATACCACCCGGAAGCCGAGGGGGAAGGAACAACATGGTGTGGAGTATTTTTTTGTTTCTGAGTCTGAATTTGAGACGATGATTGTTGAAGAAGAGTTTTTAGAATATGCCCATGTTTACGGGAACTACTATGGAACGAGTCAAGTTTTTGTTGAATCTCGGCTGAAGATGGGAGTTGACGTTCTTTTGGATATTGATGTCCAGGGGGCGTTGAAGGTTAAATTAGATAGGCCTGAAACTCACTTGATTTTTGTTTTTCCTCCGTCATTTGAAGAGCTTCGATCACGATTAAAAAGAAGAGGTTTAGATGACCAAAAAGTCATTGAAAACAGGTTGGATATTGCTCGAAAAGAAATACAACTTTATAAGGGATATGAGTATCTTATTGTTAATCATGAGATCGGGAAATCTTTAAATGAGTTAAAATCAATTATTACAGTTGTTCGTGGCAATCCAGATCAGGGAGGCGATGTAAATGTTGCTGAGTGCTGTAGGGTAGTCCAACAAATTAAGCAGGCTGAAAAAATTATTGAGACCTTTAATATAAGGGGAGCTAAATGATCATTACAATACCAGACCAATTCGATAGTAAATTTAGATTTATATTAGTAGCTGCAGAACGCGCTAAGCAACTTCAGAGTGGAGCATCTGCGAAAATTGAAACTAAAACCACGAAGGCGGCTCATATTGCGCTTGAGGAGGTTCAGGAAGACTTTATTCCGTATAAAATTGTAGAGGAAGAAGAGGAAGAATAGTGAAGATTATTTTAGGGATAACTGGATGCATAGGAGCCTATAAGTCGGCCATAATTCTCCGACTTTTACAGAAAACAGGCTTTGAAGTTCTCCCTGTTATGACACGTCATGCCAAGGAATTCATTGGACCGGTAACTTTGGAAAAACTTTCTGGGAATAAAGTTATTTCTGATCTTTTTAATGATCAAACGACCCAAATTGAGCATATTGCCCTAGCTCGTCAAAGTCACCTATTGTTGGTTGCTCCAGCTACGGCCAATGTTCTGGGAAAATTTGCCCATGGAATTGGTGACGATTTTCTCAGCACCCTTTATTTGTCAACTACCACTCCTGTGGTAGTAGCTCCTGCTATGAATGTTGAGATGTGGAATCATGCAGCTACCCAAGAGAATTTGAAAATTCTCGAAGATAGAGGAGTCATTATTGTTGAACCTGATTCTGGATATTTGGCTTGTGGTGAAGAAGGTGCAGGGCGGTTAGCGGAGCCAGAAAAAGTTGTGGAAGGTGTTCTTAGTACTCTAAAAAATGAGAAGTCTCTATTGGGGAAACGAATACTTATAACTGCCGGACCTACTATAGAGGATATTGATCCAGTTAGATTTATTTCAAATCGTTCCTCTGGAAAAATGGGGTATTCAATCGCACGTGAAGCGCATTCTAGGGGAGCCCAGGTTGTTCTTGTTTCTGGCCCGTGTCAACTTGAAGTTCCTGCAGGAGTTGAATTGGTAAAGATTCGTTCAGCTTCTGAGATGGCTCGAGTGGTTTTTGAGAGAGCTGAAGATGTAGATGTTGTTGTGATGGCAGCTGCGGTTTCTGATTATTCTCCAGATCAGACTTCATTGCAGAAAATAAAAAAGAGTAATGCTGAAATGGTTATTTCACTAAAAAGAACAGTAGATATCTTAGGGGCATTGGGGGAGAAGGATAATCAACCATTTTTGGTTGGTTTTGCAGCCGAGTCAGACGATTTGCATATAGAATCTCAGAAAAAACTGCAGGAGAAAAAGTTAGATCTTATTGTTGGCAATAATATTTCTGTGGAAAATGTAGGTTTTCAATCAGATCTTAATCAAGTTATTGTGATTGACCGACAAGGAAGTGTGGAAGAATTACCCTTGTTACCTAAAGTAGAGGTGGCTCGGATATTATGGGATAGGATCGAAGGTAAATTGGATATTAAGAAAGTAAGGTCTAATAGTGAGTAAGGAAGATCAAAATATTCCTTATTATTTTGAATAGATTCAGTCTTTAGTTGTTATAGTTTTTCCTTCATGAAAAAAACGGGTTTTGTGGCGCTTATTGGACACCCTAATGTGGGCAAGTCCACCATATTGAATCAGATGCTTGGGCAGAAAATATCCATTGTTAGTGATAAGCCCCAAACAACCCGTCATCGAATTTTAGGCATTAGTACTG
>CAZASS010000068.1:7957-10961 GCA_964487835.1 uncultured Acidobacteriota bacterium
CCAGGAATCCACCAACCTGGATCTCGTTTGAATGATCGTATGATGGATACGGTCTACGATGCCTTGAGGAGTGTGGATCTGGTGGTGCAGGTGGTGGATGTTTCCAAGAAACAGGGAAAAGGGGAAGAGTATGTTGTTGATTTAGTAAAGGCCAACTCTAAGCCTACTTTTTTAGTGCTAAATAAAATCGATTTAGTTAACAAAGGGAAAATTCTTCCTTTAATGGAACTTTATAGTCAGCAATTCAGTTATAGGGACATTATTCCTATATCAGCTATTGAAAAGGATAATCTGATTTTGCTCCGGGAAAAAATTGTTGAAAATCTTCCAGAAGGAGATTTTTTCTATCCCTCTGAACATATTACCGACCAGACAGAGCGGTTTATAGTTTCAGAGATCATACGTGAAAAAATATTACACCATACCCGTCAAGAACTTCCGTATACCACTGCAGTTTTAGTAGAGCATTTTGACGAAGGTGATAGAGAAAATGGATTTGTACATGTTGCAGCTTCTATTATTGTGGAAAAAGAGAGTCAAAAGAAAATCATCATAGGTAGGGCGGGGAAAATGATTAAGATGATTGGCACGGAAGCTCGTCTGGATATGGAAAGCTTTCTGCAAGTCCGGAAGATATATTTAGAACTCAATGTGAAGGCGGTTTTGGGATGGAGAGATCGAGAGCATGTGCTAGATGAATTGGGTGTCAGATTAGGCAATTATATTAAGAGTTGATAGGCGGTATTTAGTTACACAAAGGGTGTAAGTAAGAATAGCTTTTTCCGTTTGTCCACGATTATGCAAGAGATTGTAGAGCAGCTGAGATTTTTTTCTGAACTCGGAGTAACTCATTTGAATATTGAATCTCAAAAAGCCTCTTCTTTGGAGAAAATTCGGGAGGAGATTGGAGATTGTCGTCGCTGCAAACTTTGGAATGAGCGAACCCATATTGTTTACGGAATGGGCAGTTCAAAGGCCGATCTAATGTTTGTGGGAGAGGCGCCAGGGAGAGAAGAAGATGTTCAAGGGATTCCTTTTGTTGGGAGATCTGGGAAGTTGCTCACTGGGATTATAGAGGCGATTGATCTGAAGCGTGAAGATGTTTATATCGCTAACATATTAAAGTGCCGTCCTCCTAAAAATCGTAATCCAGAGGCCGATGAGGTTGAGAGTTGTGAAGGTTTTTTATTCAAGCAGATTGAAGTCATTAAGCCTAAAATAATAGTAGCTTTGGGGGCCTATGCAGCCCAGTGTTTATTACAAACAAAAGATCCCATCGGTCGGATCCGAGGCCGGTTTTTTCATTTTCAGGACAGTCTCCTTTTGCCCACCTTCCATCCCGCTTATCTACTTCGCAATCCTTCTGCGAAACGTGACGTTTGGGAAGATATCAAAGTTGTTCGAGACCAACTCAAGGAATTGGGAAGCAGTTACTATAGTTAATTTCGTCTGAGAAATTTTGAAATAAAGTCCAGAATTAGAAATCCGAAACGCCAAAAAATGTTTGCTGATGTTGCCGTACCTCTACCTATCTACAAAACTTTTGTCTACCAATTGCCCAATGGTATTAACGGGCAATTAGATCCAGGTTGCAGGGTGTTGGTTCCATTTGGCAATCGACGTATTGTGGGTGTGGTTGTCCGTGTGCATAGTGAGATTGTAAAAGGAAATATTAAGATGATCGAAGGTGTTTTGGATAAAAAACCCTTGTTTTCATCGCAAATGATTGACTTGGCTCAATGGATTTCTGCCTATTATCTAGTCCCATTAGGCAAGGTTTTTAGTGTGATGCTACCCCCGGGACTATTGGGAAATAAAGCTTGGAAATCTAAGAAATTTTTTGAAGATTTTTGGCCAACTAAGCAGCAGAAAGCGGTAGTAGAAATTAATTCTCCCTCTGAGGAATTGACTAAAAAACAGAAACAGGTATTGCAAAAACTAAATGATCTGGAAGTGCCAATTTTTATTCAGCCTTTTATGAGGGATGTCGGATGTAGTTATTCTGTTCTCAATAGCCTAGTTTTAAAAGGAGCAATTCGAATTCGACTTGTGGAAATGGAGCGTTCACCTTGGCCAGAAACTAAAATTTTTCAAGAAGCAAAAAAACACCTTTTAACAGCTGACCAGAGCAAAATTCATAAAGTTCTTCAAAAACACCTTGGGGTTAATCAGTTTTCAAGTATGTTGATTCATGGTGTTACGGGTAGTGGTAAAACCGAAATTTATCTGAATGCTATTTCTAACGTCTTAGCTCTTGGAAAATCAGCCTTGGTCTTGGTTCCAGAGATTGGTTTGACTCCTCAAATTTCTCAACAATTTTATGATTGGTTTGGTAGTAAGGTGGCTATTTTACATAGTGGTCTGTCTGAGGGGGAACGTTTTGATCAGTGGAGAAGAATCTATCAGGGAAAAGCTCAAATAGCAGTTGGAACTCGTTCAGCAGTATTTGCTCCCTTTCAAAAGTTAGGGGTTATTTTTGTGGATGAGGAACAGGATGGCTCTTATAAGCAAGAGGAGATGCCTCGTTATCATGCCCGAGATGTTGCTCTGAAGCGCGGTCAAATTGAAAAGGCACTTGTAGTATTAGGAAGCGCAACTCCGCAGTTAGAGACTTACCATCGGGCTATTAGTCAAGAACGGTTCCAATATGAAACACTTCCTTCTAGAGTTTTAAAACGCCCACTTCCTTCTGTTGAAGTTGTTGATATGAAAATTGAGTTTAAGGAAAAGGGTCGAGATGCTGTTATTTCAAGTCCACTCCAATCTGCGATTGAAGAATGTTTAGAACGCAAAGAGCAGGTATTAATTTTATTGAATAGACGAGGATACTCCTCAGCGTTGTTATGTAGAAGTTGTGGAAATGTGGAAATATGCGAACAGTGTAGCATTAGTCTTACCTACCATCGTAATTGGGATCGTTTAGTTTGTCATTACTGTGGGGACACCAAAAATCTTCCTCAACAGTGCCCTCAGTGTAGCAAGGAGTACCTTCATTTTTGGGGTG
>CAZASS010000069.1:0-5622 GCA_964487835.1 uncultured Acidobacteriota bacterium
GTAGACCTTTTGAATTGCATTTTGATTTTCAATCGATCGAAAAAACAGTCTTTATCTAAATTTATTTTTCAATTGGCAAAAAAACACGAAAAATGCTTCCTAATCCAAAATCACTTTCCACACTTATCTCTCCACTATGAGCTAGTACTATATGCTTAACAATGGAAAGTCCTAATCCGGTACCTCCTAGCTCTCGTGATCGGGCTTTATCAACCCGATAAAATCGTTGGAAAATTCGATCCTGATCTTGTTGCTTGATCCCTATTCCCCAATCCTGAACCTCGATCACAGCTTTTTCATTCTCCTGATAGAGACATATCCTAACCGCCGCATCCTTTGGACTGTATTTAAGAGCGTTTTCCAAAAGATTTCTAATAACCTGAAACAAGGAATTTTTATCCCCAAATAGTATAAGAGGGTCTTCAGGCAACTTTACCCCTACACGAATATTACTGCTCTCCGCTACCTGCATTAAACTAATAACTGTTGAATTAATGACCTCATTTAAATTAAAAGACTCTTTTTCCAATATCCCTTTTCCCGATTCCAACTGTGACAACTCAAGCAAGTCGGCAACAATAGAAGAAAGCCGTATGGATTGATCTTGAATTTTGGATAAAAATCTTTCCTGACTTGCATCTGACATCTCCTCATCTTCTATTATGGTCTCAATTAAGCCGCGTACTGCAGTAATAGGAGTTTTGAGTTCATGAGAAACATTGGCTATAAAATCGCGACGAATCCCTTCTAAATCTCGTGCACTTTTAGCCAATTGATTGAGCGCACTAGCTAATTTACCTATCTCATCGCTTCTAGAAATTGCTATATTTTGGTCATAATTACCTTGTGCCATAGACTCTGCTACTGTAGTCATTTCAGTCAGGCGAACCGAAAGCTTTCTTAAGAAAAACAAACCAAGAAGTAAGGTGGTTACAATTACAAACACTACCCCAAAAGCAATACTAGACTGCGATTGCTTGACCCGTTTTTCAACTAGCAAAAGAGGAAGAGAAGTTCGAACATATCCTACAAGCTGTCCTTCCAATTGAACTGGTAATGCCAGATACATCATTTTCATGCCAAGTGTGTTACTAAAACGAGTAGCCACACCATATTCACCTGAAGTTGCAGCCAATACTTCTGGACGACTGCCATGATTTTCCATGTTAGCTGGATCTTCTTCAGAATCTGCTATTACAACTCCATTTCTCCTAATAACTGTGACTCGTGTATCCAACTTTTGATTTAGTAATTGGAGATGTTTCTGCAGTCTAGATTCTAAAAAATTCACCTCGTCAACATTTTTAAAAATGTCGATAATTAGGCTTCGAAGGAGAACGGATTCAGAGTACAGTGATCTCTGAATATTATTGATGGAATTCTCTTCAATCTTACGAGTAACTAAACTTCCGACAACAGTAATAGCAACTATAACTAGAACTGTGTAGCGGACATAAACCTTCCAAAGCAAATGAGATCGGAGCATCATCTACCCTTCTTCATCTTGGAAGCGGTACCCTACCCCCCGTACTGTTTCAATTAGATTCCGAAGAGTACCCATTTTTTTTCTCAACCCTCTGATATGTACATCCACATTGCGATCCACAACAAAAGTTCCATCACCAAACGCCTGACTTAAAATTTGTTCTCTTACAAAAACCCTTCCAGGATGAGATGCCAACAAGTAAAGTATTCTAAATTCAGTTGCGGTAAAACTCACAACATCTCCTTCTATACAGACTTCATGTCTTTCCGCATCGATAACAAGACCTTTTCTTGCAATTCTCCCCTGACCAGACCATTGATCCCTCCCAGACCTACGTCGAAGAACTGCCTTGATTCGCGCAATTAATTCTCTAGGGCTAAAGGGCTTAGTGACATAGTCATCAGCTCCAAGCTCAAGTCCGAGAACTACATCACTCTCCTCACCTTTGGCCGTCACCATAATAATAGGAAGAGATCTTGTCATTGGATTTTCTCTAATCTGCCGACAGACTTCAATACCATCCAACTCGGGCAACATTAAATCTAGTAGGACTACTTCTGGCCTTTCTCTTTTTACTGTTTCGAGACCTTCTAATCCGTTATAAGCTAAAAAAACCTTATATCCTTCTCGAGCAAGATTGTATTCAATCACTTCAGCAATATCAGGCTCATCTTCTATTAAAACGACTTTTTTACTCACCTAATCACCTACTATTTATAATTCTTATATCCTACACCTTATTTCTTTAAAACATGTAAAGATTAGGTTAATTTCTTTGTCAAAACCAGATTGCATGGCTTACTTTAAAAACTAACAATATAGACTTCAATTAGAAACTGCTTGGCTGAAAAAGGAAGGAACAGGTCGATTTTAAAATTGGCTCCTCAGGTAGGACTCGAACCTACAACCCTCCGGTTAACAGCCGGATGCTCTGCCAATTGAGCTACTGAGGAGCATATAGGAAGCAGAGTCAATATATCTGATACAACTTAGGAGTGCAACGAGTCTAAAGGGCCAACAGCAACACTTAAAGATCTATATTTGGATCGACAAACCATCCCAGGAATCTCGTCAACAACCTAATAAAAAAATTAAGGGGATTCGTGCTTAAGGAAAAATTGAGATAAAAGCCCACACCTCAGCAAACAATAACGATTGTAGCTCTATTCAATGATTATCTTTGGGGCTCACTTTTCTTTTTTACTCTTCTTTCCCTCTTCTACAACCAACTCAGTCTCACCATCAACCAATTCAATCATGGCCATCTCTGCACTATCCCCCTTGCGATATCCAAGCCGAATAATTCTGGTGTACCCTCCGTGACGGTCAGCATATCGAGGAGCGAGAGTGTCAAATAATTTATGCACCACTGATTTTTTTCGAATTATGGCCAGTGCTCTTCGACGAGCATGCAGCGATTCTTGTTTACCTAAAGTAATTATTTTTTCAGCATAAGGTCTTAATTCCTTAGCTTTAGAAACCGTTGTAACAATCTTTTCCTTATCCAAAAAGGAAGTGACCATATTGCGCAGCATTGCTATACGATGGCTAGCATTACGTCCTAATTTTCTACCTGAATGACGATGTCGCATATTTCACTCCGAACCTAAATCACACAATAGGCTCATATATAAAAACCTTATCCAATCTCTACTTCTTCTGCAATGGGTCGTCCTTTTTCATCCAGCATCATGCCGAATGAAAGACCCATATCAGCCAATAATTCCTTTATTTCGTTCAGAGATTTTCGGCCAAAATTCTTTGTCTTTAACATATCTGCTTCACTTCGTTTTACTAATTCTCCTATTGTCTGAACATTGGCATTTTTTAAGCAATTATATGATCGTACTGACAGCTCTAATTCTTCAATTGACTTGACCAAATTTTCATTAACAGCCAGTGATTCTTCATCTTCTTCTATCTCTGGAACTTCAGGTTCTTCTTCAAAATTAATAAAAATAAACAGATGATCCTTCAGAACTTTTGCAGCACCAGCTATGGCATCCTCTGGAGTAATACATCCATTGGTCCATACTTCCAAGTTCAGCTGATCATAATCAGTAAGCTGTCCCAACCGAGCAGCTTCCACATAAAAATTAACTTTTTTAACCGGAGAATGCACAGAATCGATGGGAATATACCCGACATCTAATTCCTCTTCAAAATTTCCATCAGCAGGCACATACCCTCGTGCGGTTTTAACTCGGATCTCTATCTTCAGATCAGCTTTTTCAGTAACAGTAGCAATGTGAATATCCTTATCAAGAACCTCAACATCTGGATCTGGCTTAATATCTCCAGATGTTAGATTGCCTTCACCAGAGGACTCTAAATAGAGTGTTTTGGGATGATCTACATTGAGCTTAATTGGAATTCTCTTTAAGCTCATAATCATGTCTGTTACATCTTCACGCACTCCTGGAATTGAGGCAAATTCATGCAGCATTCCCTCAATCTTTACTGCCGTAATCGCCGCTCCTTCAACAGATGAAAGCAACGCCCGACGTAGTGCATTTCCAATTGTTGTACCAAAACCCCTCTCAAACGGATGGGCATAAAAATGCCCAAAAGTTTCGGTTAAGGTATCAGAATTACAAAAAAGTCTTTTTGGTCTTTGGAAACCTGACATGGAACTATTTCTCCGTTATATTTGTTTTTATGAATTGCAACTATTACTTCGAGTACAACTCAACAATTAAAGATTCTTCAACCGCAATATTAACTGCTTCTCGGTCGGGCAATTCAAGCACCTGACCTTTGAAATTATCACCGTCTAATTCAAGCCATCCAGGAACTCCACGCCCAACAACTTCCTGAATGTTGTTTTGGATCATTTCATTTTTTTGGCTTTTCTTCGCAATGGAGATCTCATCTCCTTTTGAAACAAGATAAGAAGGAATGTTAACCTTTCGACCATTTACCATTATATGGCCATGACGAACCAGCTGACGTCCCTGTCTTCGTGAACTGCTAAAACCTAATCGGTGAACAACATTGTCCAATCGAAGTTCCAAAGACTGTAAAAGTAATTCTCCAGTAACACCTTTTTTTTTGGCAGCTGACCGAAAATATCTTCGAAATTGATTTTCCAGTACACCATATGTACGTTTGACTTTTTGTTTTTCTCGAAGTTGCAAACCGTATCCAACAACTTTTCGTCGAGAACGAAAACTACGCCCATGCTCACCTGGCACCTGATTTCTTTTTTCGATTGCACACTTTTCCGAAAAACAACGATTTCCTTTCAGAAATAATTTCATCGCCTCGCGCCTACATAGTCTACAAACTGGTCCTGTATATCTTGCCAAACTCTCTCTCCCTAATCCCTATTTGATCTTTGCCATAACATTAAAAAATTCTATACTCTGCGTCTTTTTGGAGGACGACACCCATTGTGAGGAATCGGCGTAACATCCTTGATAGAACGCACTTCTAAACCTGCTGACTGCAGTGATCTGATTGCGGCTTCACGACCCGATCCTGGCCCCTTCACACGGACTTCACAATATTTCATACCGTACTGATCCCGTACCTTGGAAGCAGCCGTGTGAGCAGCTTGAGATGCAGCAAAAGGCGTGCTCTTGCGACTCCCTCTAAAACCCTGTGATCCGGCACTAGCACTACTCAATATATTTCCCTCGAGATCACCAATCGTAATCAAAGTATTATTGAAAGTTGCCTTAATAAAGGCAATCCCATGAATAACAGTCTTTTTCTCTTTCTTTTTACCTGATTTCTTTTTGATAGATTTTTTTTCTTGTGCCATCTATTTCTTCCTGCGAATCATTCCTTTTCTAGGACCCTTACGAGTACGAGCGTTAGTATGAGTGCGCTGCCCATTGACCGGCAGGCCCCGACGATGTCTCATCCCTCGATAACAATTGATATCCATCATTCGTTTTATATTAAGTTGAGTCTCTTTTCGAAGATCTCCCTCAACTCTTCCTTCGTTTTGGATAATCTTACTAATACGAGTAGCTTCTTCCTCAGTTAAATCCTTAACCTGCGTAGCCAAATCTACTTTAGCTTCATTCAAAATACTCGTCGAACGAGATTTCCCTATACCATAAATATAAGTCAAAGAGACCTCTACCCTTTTATTATCTGGAATATTAACTCCACCAATTCTCATAACT
>CAZASS010000069.1:5632-9561 GCA_964487835.1 uncultured Acidobacteriota bacterium
AACTTATACCTGTGCTAAAACTTCCCTAGTTAACCTTGTCGCTGTTTATGTTTCGGATTAGTGCAAATCACACGCACAACCCCTTTACGGCGAACAATTTTACACCTCATACACATTTTCTTGACAGAAGCTCTAACTTTCATAAATACATACCATTCAATTTCTTCTAGTTGAGCTCACTTAATATCCAGGGACCATTTGCCGTCACTGCAACTGAGTGCTCAAAATGAGCACTGTATCCACCATCAGCTGTTACTGCAGTCCATTTATCCTGCAAAACTTTTACTTCGGGACCTTTACTATTTACCATTGGCTCAATTGCCAATACCATCCCTTCACGAAGTCGTTCTCCAAACCCTGGTTTGCCATAATTAGGAACTTGGGGCTCCTCGTGTAGAGACTGTCCAATACCATGTCCAACAAACTCACGAACTACGGAAAAACCGTGTCCTTCGACAAACGTTTGGATACTGGAAGAGATATCTGAAATTCTATTTCCAAGTTTCACTTTCTTAATTCCTAAGTAAAGAGATTCGCGGGTTACATCGAGCAGTTTCTTGGCTTCTTTAGAAATTTCTCCTACTGCAAAAGTCCGTGCTGAATCCCCATAAAAGCCTTTGAAATTGGTGCCACAATCTATACCTACAATATCTCCCTCTATCAGTTTGCGTTCTCCGGGAATACCATGAACTATTTCTTCATTTATAGAAACACATAAGGTAGCAGGATAACCCTGATATCCCTTAAATGCCGGCTGACCTCCCATATCCAAAATCATTTCCTCAGCTACCACATCTAACTCAGCTGTTGTAAGTCCAGGCCGAATCAAAGTCTCCAAATGAGATAAAACCTTAGCCACTATCAAATTAGCTTCTCTCATCTTATCCAATTCAGATTTCCCTTTGCATATGATCATATCTTCGGCCGATTAGAGTTCAGAAGAACTAGCTCACCTCCGCCAAATCACTACGCAATCCTTCTATTATTTCTTCAAAAACAGCCACAACATCCTGGTTGCCATCAGCCACAAAAAAATTCTCTCTTGTCGAGTAGAACTCGATAACCGGCTCAGTCTCTTCCCGATAGACTCGAAGCCGTTCTGCAGCAACCTCATTCCGATCATCCTTGCGTTGAACCAAACGTTCCCCACAAAGATCACAGAAATCTTCCTTAAGAGTAGGAGAAAAATGGACGTTGAAGATTGTACCACAATTAGGACAGTCTCGACGGCCCGACAACCTTTGCAACAATTTTTCAGAATCAACACGTATATTGACTACTACTCGATCCTTTCCGGAGGTTACCTCCTCTAAAAACTCTGCCTGATTCAGAGTTCGAGGATAACCATCTAAAACAACACCCTGCTGCACTTTACCTCCAGAAATTTTTTCATACACTATTTCAGAAACTTACTGATCGGGCACCAACTCACCTGATTCCATTATTTCCTTCACTTCTTTTCCTAGCTCTGATCCCTCTTTGACCGCTTCCCTAAGAACATCACCCGTAGATAAATGAGCTAAATTCAGTTTATCGACTAATTTCCTAGCCTGAGTTCCCTTACCAGCACCAGGGGCTCCTAGCAAAACAATTATAGGATGACTCATCCTCTACGGCCTCGAATTCTTCCTTTCTTTAAAAACCCCTCATAATGCCTCATAATCAACTGTGATTCGATCTGATTTACAGTGTCCATCGCCACACCGACTACGATCAATAGAGAAGTCCCTCCAAAATAGAACGTGACCCCCAGACCAGTGGTAATAAATGCCAAATCGTACTGATTTAAAAAATCATCTATCGGAGGACCAATAAACGGTATGGGTTGAATTTTAAAACCAGTAATTAAAAATTCCGGCAACAAACACACCAAGACCAAGTAAATTGCTCCTGCAGCTGTCAAACGACTGAGAGCGTGATCAATAAATTCAGATGTTCTTTTTCCTGGTCTAATCCCAGGAATAAAACCGCCGTACTTTCTGATATTGTCAGCAACCTCATCCGGATTAAAAATAATGCTGACATAGAAAAAACAGAAAAAGAGTATCCCCACAATATAAAAAAGATTGTAGAGAGGAAATCCCTGTCCCAACTGTGTCGTAAGACTTTGTACCCAAGCCGTATCAGGAAAAACCATTCCCAAAGTGGAAGGAAAAGCTACAATTGAAGCTGCAAATATTACAGGAATAACACCACCTGAATTTACTTTCAAAGGCAGATGTGTCGCCTGACCTCCATACATTTTCCGACCAACTACCCTTTTGGCATATTGAATTGGTATCCGGCGCTGTCCCCGTTCAACAAAAACAACAGCACCTGTCACAATAACCATCAATCCCATTAATAGAAAAATCGTAAATATACTCCGCTGTCCAGCGGTCCAGTCCATCCACAAAGATCCGATAGCATCAGGTAGACCTACTACAATACCGGCAAAAATAATCAGGGAAATCCCATTACCTATACCACGCTCAGAAATTTGTTCTCCAATCCACATGATGAAAGCAGTGCCGGTGGTCAATGTAAGCACGGTCATAAAACGAAAACCCCAACCAGGAGCTGGAACTATTGGAGGCGTGGCGGTTGTCTGCTCCAAAGCTATAGCTGTCGCAAAGCTCTGAAATAAACTCAATCCCACAGTTAAATAACGCGTGTACTGCGTAATTTTCTTTCGGCCTAATTCACCCTCTTTGGAAAGTCTTTCCAGATAGGGCCATACAACCGTTAGAAGCTGAAAAATAATGGATGCCGTTATATAGGGCATAATGCCCAAAGCAAAGATCGAAAGACGACTTAGATTTCCTCCTGAAAATACATCGAGAAAACCAAAAATTGTTCCCGCTTGCTGTTCGAAAAACTGCTGCAAAGCCATGCTGTCTACACCAGGAGTAGGAATAAAACTACCCATTCGGTAAACACCTAAAAGGGCAAGCATAAACAGAATTCTTCTTCTTAAATCCGGAATTCCAACAACATTGCGAATTCCTTCAACTAGTGGCTTTGCATCCACCATTAGCTAAGAACCTCTATACTTCCGCCCATTTCCTCAATTTTTTGACGTGCTGATTGAGTAAAATGATGGGCTTTTACTGTAAGTTTCTTTTCTAATTTTCCTTGTCCAAGAATACGGAGCCCACTATGTATTTTCTTAACTAATCCCTGTTCTTGAGCCATCACAGGAGTCACAATGGTCCCCTCTTCAAAACAATTTAGGTCTTGGACATTTACGATTGCATACTTCTTCGCAAAAATATTCCGAAATCCTCGTTTCGGTAAACGCCTATATAAAGGCATCTGGCCACCCTCAAAACCAATTTTTCTTGAGTATCCAGAACGAGATTTTTGCCCTTTATGACCCTTTCCAGCCGTTACTCCAGAACCAGAACCCGGACCCCTACCTATCCTTTTTCTCTTTCTATTAGCACCTTTAGAAGGTTTTATGTCATGTAATTTCAAGCTCAAAACTATTTATTCTCCACTATTTTAACCAAATGAGGTATTTTGCAAACCATTCCTCTGATTTGGGGAGTATCTGGTCGCTCCACCACCTGATTGAGCTTTTTAAGTCCCAATCCTCTCACGATGTTTTTTTGGTGCTGGGTTCGACCAATACTACTTCGAATATATTTAATTCTAATTACTCCTTGCGCCATCTATAACTCCTGAACCTTAATTCCACGAATTTTAGCCACCTGCTCCGCACTTCGCAGCTGTAGCAAACCTTCGAAAGTTGCCTTAACCACATTGTGAGGATTAGCCGAACCGAGTGACTTCGTAACTACATCGCGAATACCAGCAGATTCCATAACTGCTCGCACTGGTCCTCCTGCAATAACCCCTGTTCCCTCTTGAGCAGGCTTAATCACTACCCGTCCTGAACCAAAAACGCCAAGAACCTCATGGGGAATAGTTGTTTTTTTCATGGGAAT
>CAZASS010000069.1:9571-10058 GCA_964487835.1 uncultured Acidobacteriota bacterium
TTTCAATTCCTTAGCGAATAGCAGATGGAACTTCCTTAGCTTTACCCAATCCATATCCGACACGCCCCTGCTGATCTCCAACCACAACCAATGCACTAAAGCTTAAGTTCTTCCCCCCCTTAACAACTTTAGTAACTCGATTAATGGAAACTACCTGATCTACTATTTCAGTCTCTGTTTTATCAACCATATAATCTCCTCAGAACTTGAGACCTCCTTCGCGAGCAGCTTCTGCAAGGGCTTTTACTCGACCGTGATAAAAATATCCTCCCCGGTCAAAAACAACAGTTTTAAATCCTTTTTCAAGAGCCCGTTCAGCAACTAACTTCCCAACTTTTTTTGCAGCGGCCACATTTCCTCCATTTCCTTGCTTACTCCCATTCAACTTTAACGAGGAAACAGCCACTAAAATTTGCCCACTACTATCATCAATTAACTGCGCATACATATGCTTTAAACTGCGAAACACACAAAGCCAAGGCCTTTG
>CAZASS010000069.1:10068-10514 GCA_964487835.1 uncultured Acidobacteriota bacterium
GAGTCCGAATACTCCAGTGCCTACCAGCCCTCTTGATACTTCTGGATTTCTTCACTAGGCGACCGCTCCCTTCTTACCAACCTTTAATCGCACTATTTCGTCGAAATACCTGATCCCCTTACCTTTGTAACTATCAGGAGGTCGTACAGATCTAATATCAGCAGCAACCTGACCCACCTGTTGCTTATCCCTACCTTTAATGAAAATTGACATAGCGTAGTTGGCAGTTGTTTTTTGAGCGCGTTGCACTTTAATCTCAATTCCATCCGGTATGGGAAAGGAAACTATATGCGAAAAACCCACACTTAGATTCAAAATCTTCCCTTTAACTTCAGATCGATATCCAATACCCACTACATCTAATTCCTTCTCAAATCCTTCACTTACTCCCTTGACCGCATTGGCCAAAAGAGAACGTATTAGACCGTGTAGAGCTCTTACCGAAC
>CAZASS010000070.1:0-10487 GCA_964487835.1 uncultured Acidobacteriota bacterium
TCAAAACCATACTCAATAAAATCCACAGACCTGACCTGTTCGAACAAAAAATGTTCTTCTTCCACTTGCGTAGCTTTTTCTAGAAAACCTATCTGTTTGGAACCAATTCGTTTCTTGATTATCTCAGTTAAACCGGTAAACGCTCCGCTCACAATAAACAGAATGTGTTTTGTGCTAATAGTTTTTTTCTCCACCTGTCCTTTGGATTGGAATTCCATAAAAGCTTGCATTTGACTGGCTATATCTGATGAAGAGCGCAGTGGAACTTCTGTCTCTTCCATCATTTTGAGTAGTCCGCGTTGCACACCATGGCCACTAACATCCCGGCCCATACTGCTTGCAGAAGTGGCAATTTTGTCAATTTCATCTAGATAAACAATTCCCCATTCAGCTAA
The DNA here is from genome assembly GCA_964487835.1 of uncultured Acidobacteriota bacterium. Taxonomy (GTDB): domain Bacteria; phylum Acidobacteriota; class UBA6911; order RPQK01; family JADFOI01; genus JAUXKG01. The sequence continues at coordinate 396 of CAZASS010000070.1, forward strand.
ACCAATGTCTCCCTCCGCTTGAGAAACTAACTCGCGAACTAAATCTTCTACATCGCCACCCACATACCCCGTTTCACTAAACTTCGTGGCATCCGCCTTAACAAACGGTACTCCAATAAGCCGCGCAATATTCTGGATCAAATAGGTTTTTCCCACTCCCGTAGGACCAATAACAACAATATTTTGCTTCTTATAATCCCTACAATCTTCTTGTTTAGTACAGCTTTGAATGTGGTGATAATGGTCACAAATCGCGGTTGCAAGCACCTTTTTCGCATCATCTTGCTGGATAACATAACGATCTAGGTATTCCTTGATTTCGCGAGGTTTGTGATCAAATTGAGGGGGTTGCGGCTGAGACTCTTCCCCTTCTTGAGTTTCATCCGTCTTATCTTGTTGAACCTGTGGAACAACTTCTACCCGTACTCCAGAACCGTATTGGTTTTGAAGAAACTGCTTTAGTTCTTCTGGGTTAAATTGTTTGTCAAAGGGCACATCGTCTTTTGCCATCACACACAATAGTAGCGAGCAAAAGCCCCGAGATGCAAACAAGGCTAAAAGTCTTCAGTCCAGCAAATCAAAAAATATAGGCAAGTAAAGTTCGGTTTGCAGAAATTTTTAGGAAGGCAAATAGAAGTTTTTTTTCCACCGATGTGTGCGTAACCGATCTATCATATTTTTTGAAAATGGAGCCTGGTCCGCAACTGCTAAATTCGATTCAACATGGTCAACAGAACGCATCCCAGGTATCACTGTACTAACAGCTGGATGGTGGAGACAGAACTTTAGGGCCAATGCGGCAAGGGTTTCTGCCTCTTCGCCAAGCAGATTTTTTAGTGGAACTACACGATCAAACACCTGTTTTTTACGGTTCTTTTGAAAATAAAAATTGCGCCAATCTTTCTTTGGAAAACTTGTTTGCGGAGTAATAGAACCAGTAAGAGCACCTTCATCAAACGGTACCCGAGCAATTACACCTACCTGTTTTTTTAAGCAGAGTGGAAATAATTTGTCTTCGGGAGATTGGTCAAAAATATTGTAAATCACTTGCACCGTATCTATCCAACCTGAGTCAACCAGTTCCAAAACTGAATCAGGTTGATGGTCGTTAACGGAAACTCCTATGCAAGCTACTTTGCCTGTACTTTTCAACCGCTCTAATGTTTGATACCACTGATCTTCTTTGAACCATGAAGAATCCCACACGTGGAGTTGTAATAGATCAATCCTCTCTACTTTCAAATTATTTAAACTAGACTCAACACACTTCACAATATGATCTTGGGGAAATGCTTCTTCCAAGGTGCCACGTGCCGGCCAAGAGAGATTTTTGGGTGGAACCTTGGTAGCCACATAAATACGCTCTTTCCGCTCGACAAGAAACTGTCCAATCAGCCTTTCGCTATGCCCATTACCATATCCAAGAGCGGTATCAATAAAGTTGAGCCCTAGATCAGCTGAACGATGCAATGCTCGTAATGATTCAGAGTCCTCAGCACCAACCCACAAGCGCCGACCAATTCCCCAAGCACCGAATCCAATTGTAGAAACCCTGTACCCGGCAGAACCAATTCTTCGATATTCCATGGACCGACAATATACCACGGAGGAGTTGGCTCTCTAGTAATTGGAGAAAAATATAGCCCCTTCCCCTTAGAAACTACAAAGTAATTACAGGCAAATTTGACACCCCAAAGAAATGAATGAGACAATCCCAGCTTCTGATAATGATGGATATCTTCTCCACACCTATCGCCAATCAAGATGAAGTAGAAAAACTGCTGGACGAATTACCGGTAGCTATACATAAGAAGAACTTTGCTAATTTTGTTCTTGGTTTTCCCCGCAACTACCTCATCAGTACCCCTCGAGTCGAAATTGTTAAACATTACTTTCTGATGGAAAATTTAGGGGAAAAACTGGTTGTTTCATTTCTTTCTCGGGAGCACAATTTATGGAAGCTCCATCTGGTTGCCCGCAACAGACATTTTCTGTTTTCCAGAATCGCAGGAGCACTAAGTTGCTTTGGGATGGATATTGTCTCAGCACAAGCCTGCTCTAATGCAACATCACTCGTCCTTGATGTTTTCCAATTTTCTGATCCAGACAAGCGTTTTGAAAATGATACCAATCGACACAACTTTCGCCATTTCTTAGGAGCCATCATTAAAGGGGAAAAAACACTGGAGCCACTACTCAAAAAACGCCAACAACAAATGGCACCTCTGACAAAGGAACCATTCACTACAACAACAGACAACACCGTGCACCCATCCGCAACCTATCTAGCTTTAGGCGGCCACAATCATTTTGGACTTCTCTATTTAGTGAGTTCTATTATTTGCCAAGAAGGACATGATATCGAAATTGCCTACATCCAAACTCTAGGCCAGCAAGCACACAATGAATTCTACCTTACCCATCAGCAAAAAAAACTTACTAAAAATATGCAGAAAACTCTTAAAGTAAATTTGGATTCGTTGGCAAGACACCACTTTTTTACTCCGAGTCCAGAAACAAGACCCAAGCGCTTTTAAAATTCTACTTTAAAGCAATAACCTGCCCGACAACTCAAAGATATTTGGCTAAAACTTCTCTAGCCGAAAGTGTTGCCATTAAGTTTATGGTAATGGCTGAAAAAACTGTTGCCCACCAAAGCAAACGAGGACTTCTCTTTTCAGTTGGTAACTGCCAATCCAGCCAAACAGCAGCTACACACACCAACCCAACTCCAAGATTAGTGCTAAAAAGAGCAACTAGGTCAATCATAATAATGGGTGTCGTCCCAACCCAAATTAAAAACCATGTCACAACCAACATAACTAATCCAAAAGTAGTCATAACTTGTCGGTACTGCAGGTTACTGCTGCGAGGAATTAGTTGCCGCAGAAAACTATGTGCCCCCCTCGCATAAATATCAGGCAAAGCATTTAAAGTGCCCCAAAGCGCTGTCAATATGGTCACGTAATAGAGCGGAATCATCACAGGAGAGATCTGTCCGAAGATCTGGGCTTGTTCTGTCAAAAGATCAAATCCTTTAGGAATCCGTTGCAGCGGGCTCAATATAGCAGCGCCGGCTATCATAAATGCCCCCGATACAACTAAAACCAAACTGGCATTGAACCCTACATCCCAACGAAGAGGACCTAGTCCTGTTTTCTTTACTGTCCAGCCTTTGATCAATATCCAATTGGAATACACCATATAATTCATGGGAATGCTTCCAGCATAGCCAAATACTGCAGCCATTTCTAACAGTGGACTTCGACTCGAAACTTGAGGGGGAACCCACTCAGGATAAGAGGGGAAATAACCAAAACGGAAAAACCCCTTTGCAATCTCCTTAAGATCGGGACCAACTAAAGTTGTAGCTGTAACTGTTCCAACCAACAAGATTAGACAAACTATTAATTGTGATTTCTCCAAAGTTTCGTACTGCTGTATCATACCCACTCCTATAGCCAGACTTACAAAAATCATAGCTAACCACTCGTATGACAATGGAACTCCTACGGAAGCCAGCACTTGACTCATTATCCTGCCGCAGGGAACTGCAATGACCACAAAAACTAGCGGGGCTACGAGAGTCTCTAGTAAAAGAATAACCCATAATAACCATCCTCTGGGACCCGGAAAATCAACAAGTTTTTCGATTACTGATTGGCCGCTAACCGCTGAATAACGCCCCAACATATATAGAGTTAAAAGAGACTTAGTAACAGTTGCCAAGAGAATGAGCCAAAGTAGACTGTAACCACCCCAAGCACCAGCTCGAACCGCCAGCACTGTTTCTCCTGCTCCAATTGTTGCAGAAGCAACAATTGCTCCCGGACCAATTTTTTTAAGACACTTGAGCATAATACTTATAGTCCTTCTTTCAATCCCTAGGAGTCAAGCTAAGGCCAAAAAGCTAGCTTTCTGATCCAATAACTGTGGAATCTAACGTTCACCTCTAGTAGCCTTTGTGTGTTTCTGAGCATAACTTAGATTTTAAAAACTGCCTTATCTGTGCAACGAAGATGAACTTCAACAACAGAAAATTTACCTGGAAGAAATTGACAATCTTATTGACAGCAATCGGCTTATTGATGACAGCACATTTTCTAGGTCCCCAAACCCTATTTCCAACATTGTTAAATCTAGTTGCAGATTTGGGCGCTTGGGGGGGGCTCTTGTTTATTCTGCTCTACATTTTTGCAACTGTTTTATTCATTCCTGGCACTATATTGACACTGTCGGCTGGGGTCCTTTTCGGCGTAGTTCACGGCTCTCTGTTGGTATCGATAGGTTCCACTTTGGGATCTGCTGCAGCTTTTCTGACTGGGAGATATATTACCCGCAAATGGGTTTCAAAAAAAACCCAGGAGAATAGCCGATTTAAAACAATTGACCAAGCAGTATCTGAAAAGGGTTGGAAAATAGTGGTACTCACTCGTCTTACTCCCGCACTACCCTTCAACCTTCTCAACTATGCCTTTGGATTGACCAAAATAGGCTTAGGGACCTATATGTTTTCATCTTGGATAGGAATGATTCCAGCAACTGTCATGTACGTATATGTTGGGTCGCTAGCAAAAGACATCGCCACTTTGGGAACCAGTCAGGAACCATTGACTTCTACCGAATGGATCTTCAACTTTTTTGGTTTGGGAATTACTGTTGCTCTAGCTTTCTACATCGCACGTATTGCTCAGCAAATACTGGGACAAGAATGTGATAAATAATTTAATAAACAAACTTTGGCAAATCTAGGGGAGACACAATGGCTGACTCGAAGACTGATCCAATTACTGTCCTGCCCATGGATATCCACAATCAAAAGCTAGTGGCGAATGTTCATCCAGCTGGCTGGATCAATCCAAAACCTGCGACTCGGTATAATCTGGTAGTAATTGGTGCTGGCCCGGCTGGATTAGTTACGGCTGCTGGTGCCGCCGGCTTAGGAGCAAAAGTAGCTTTAGTAGAAAAAACACTTCTAGGAGGGGATTGTTTAAATGTGGGGTGTGTACCCTCTAAATGCTTAATCCATTCAGCTCGTGAAGTCGAAGCCCTTCGAACAGCCACTCAATTCCTTGCCAAGTCTGACAAAGATCTAACAATTGATTTCCCTGCAGTCATGGAACGCATGAGACGGTTGAGAGCTCACATTAGCCAACATGACTCCGCCCAGGCGTTGAGCAATCTAGATATTGATGTTTTTCTAGGTGAAGGTCAATTTTCCAATCCGAATACTATATCAGTAGGCAACAACACACTCGCTTTTAAAAAAGCAGTAGTTGCCACCGGAACAAGACCGAAGCATCCCCCAATCGAGGGGTTGTTAGAAACCGGATTTTTAACCAACGAAACTGTCTTTTCTTTGACCAAACTTCCAACACGACTAGCTGTCATTGGAGGCGGCCCAGTTGGCTGCGAATTAGCCCAATCATTCAGGCGTCTGGGAAGTGAGGTAACTCTTATCGAGATAGCACCACAATTGCTACCCCTAGAAGACTCGGAAGCAGCAGCCCTTCTGGCCGAACAATTTATTCGTGAAGGCATCGACATTAAACTGGCTACAAACACAATAAGAGTTGTGTCATCAAATAAGCAGAAAGTGTTGCACTTGAAAAGCCAAACAACAGAATGTCAACTTCCTGTTGATGAAATTTTAGTAGGCGTAGGGAGAAGCCCTAATATTGACAATTTAAACTTGGAAATAGCAGGAATAAGATACAATCAACAGGGCATACAGGTGAACGATTATCTTCAAACCACCAACCCTCAAATATATGCAGCTGGTGATGTTTGCATACAACAGCATTTTACCCATGCTGCCGATGCTAGCGCCCGAATTGTTATCCAAAACGCTTTATTTCCCGGTATAAAAAAGCGGCTCAGCACCTTAACAATACCTTGGTGCACTTATACGGATCCTGAAATTGCCCGGGTGGGCATAAGTGAACGAGATGTTCAAAAAGAAGGTGATAGAGTAACCCCCTTTGTACAATCTTTCTCAGAAGTAGACAGAGGAATCATTAACGGAGACTAGGGATTTGTAAAAATATTGGTAAAAAAAGGCAGTGATCAGATTTTAGGGGGCACCATTGTGTCCAAACATGCGGGAGAAATGATCAGCGACATGACCCTTGCCATGACTACAGGAATCGGGTTGAAAAGAATATCCAAGGTCATCCACCCTTACCCCACACTAGCCGAAGCCATTAAACAGATTGGAGACACATACAATCGAACCCGCCTTACCCCTTTTTTGAAAAAAATGATGTCCATTTGGTTCCAATGGATTAGATGAATCTAAAAAATTATTTTCCATGAATATTAATGATCCCCGACACAATAATAAAGAACTGCACATGTATAAATTTATCTCCAGTGCAGCGTGTCACCTGTCAACATAATTCAAGGGGGTGTTATAATTTCTAAATGCCTAAAAATAACTCTAGAATAGATCTTGTTTGCCCTTGCTGCCAAGCAACACTGCTGGTCGATGCAAAAACTGGACTAATATTGCAAAGCCAAGAGAAAAAAACAGATTACTCGTTTGAAAAAGGACTTAAAGAAGTCAAAGAACGCAATGAAAAATCTGAAGAACTATTCGCGGAAGCCTTTGACCAAGAACAACAGCGACAACAAGGGCTAGAAGCAAAATTCCGGCAGGCTCTAGACTCCAAAGATGAGCTAGAAGAACCTCCGCGACTTTGGGACTTGGATTAGCTCGATCTAGGTATTCCTAGAACCAAAAATTCGAAAAATATTTTTGACCGGATCGTAGAATCGATCCACAACACGCTCTTTAAGAGGGATGATTGCGTTATCCGTAATAGTAATGTTCTCTGGACAAACCTTGGTGCAACACTTGGTAATGTTGCAGAAACCGACACCTTGACTTTCTTTTAACTCTCGCAATCTCTCTTGTCTGTCAAGAGGATGCATTGCCAAAGCGGCCACATATAACAAAAATCGAGGTCCAATAAATTTCTCATGTAGTTGATGATCACGTAGTACGTGACATACGTCCTGACAAAGAAAACACTCAATACATTTTCTGAATTCCTGAACACGATCTACATCTTTTTGATCCATTCTCCAAGTTCCATCCTCAGAATCAGGAGGCCTGGGATCAAATTTTTTAATGCTCTTCTTGACATCAAAATTCCAAGATACATCAGTAACTAAGTCCTTGATCGACGGAAAGGACTTCATGGGCTCAACCATTACAGGCTCATCCAACGGAAGATCACTGAGACGAGTCATACACATTAACCTAGGAACCCCATTAACCTCAGCTGAACAAGATCCGCACTTTCCAGCCTTACAATTCCATCGAACACCCAAATCATTGGCCTTCTGGGCTTGGATTTGAAGAACTGCATCCAATACCACCATGCCTTCAAAAACTTCAGTGTCATAATCAGCAAATTCTCCGCCTTGATTGTCTCCCCGCCAAATCCTAAACCTTGCCATGCCCATTATTTCATCTCCTCAATAACTTGCTGAAGCTCGGTTGGCATTTCTGGAATCGGCAAATCTGTTACCTGCATTTCTCCATCTGGGCCCTTCCGTATCACTATATTAGTCCGACCAAAGGAATCATCCTTGTCAGGATAATCCTCACGAAACTGAGCTCCTCGGCTTTCCTTTCGCCGAAGTGCGGCACGAGTAATAGCCTCGCTAGTTGTTAAAAGATTAAGAAGTTCAATTGCAGCATGCCATCCCGGATTGTATTCTCGGTTACCATAAACACCCACTCCGTGAGCTCGCTTTCTGAGCCGTTCAATCTCTTCCAAGCCGCGCAACATATCTTGTTCGTTTCTCACAATACCAACCAAATTCTGCATCGATTCCTGCAATTCAAACTGAACTTGATAGGGAGATTCACTATTAGAGTCAGCATCACGTTCAAAAGGTTCTAAAGCTTGACGAGCTACTTCTTTGACTTGATCCTCATCAATTTCCACCACCTTGTTCTCCCGGGAAAAATCCGCAGCATACTTCCCAGCTCGTTTCCCGAATACCAAAAGATCAGAAAGAGAATTTCCGCCCAATCGATTCGACCCATGAAGGCCACCTCCACACTCACCAGCAGCAAAAAGGCCTGGAACACATGACATCTGAGACTCTGAGTCAACACGAACTCCACCCATGACATAGTGGGTAGTTGGTCCTACTTCCATCGGTTGTTCCGTAATATCAATATTGGCCAATTCTTTAAACTGATGATACATGCTAGGCAGCTTCTTTTTGATGTGCTCAACAGCATTCGGAAGATTCTCTTTAATCCAAGCAATATCTAAATAAACTCCACCGTGGGGACTGCCACGACCTTCCTTTACCTCTCGCACAATACAACGAGCCACATGATCTCGGGTAAGTAATTCAGGAGGTCTTCTGGCCTCTTTATCTCCCTGAGTATATCTCCATCCTTCTTCTTCAGAATCAGCAGTTTGAGATTTGTACAGATCAGGAATATCATCAAACATGAATCGGCGTCCTTCTTTGTTCACCAAAATGCCTCCCTCGCCTCGAACGCCTTCGGTTACCAGAATGCCCTTAACACTTGGCGGCCAGATCATTCCAGTAGGATGGAATTGTACAAACTCCATATCAATTAGTTCCGCTCCGGCATGATAGGCCAATCCATGCCCATCCCCTGTATACTCCCAACTATTACTAGTAATCTTGAAAGCCCTTCCAATTCCACCAGTAGCCAAAACCACCGCAGCAGCCTGGTAGACTGCAAATCTTCCCCTTTCACGATCATATCCAAACGCACCAACAACTCTGTCACCATCTTTAAGTAGCGCAATAATGGTGTTTTCCATGTGTACATCGATCCCCTGATGAATGCCGTAATCTTGGAGAGTCCTAATCATCTCCAAACCGGTACGATCACCAACGTGTGCAAGCCTGGGATATTTGTGCCCGCCAAAGTTTCGCTGTAGGATGCGCCCGTCTTGAGTGCGATCAAAGACTGCACCCCATGCTTCCAATTCCCTCACACATTCTGCGGCTTCCCTGGCATGGAGTTCTGCCATCCGCCAGTTATTTAAATACTGTCCTCCACGCATAGTGTCAGCAAAGTGGACCTTCCAGTCATCTCTATCATCAACATGACCTAGAGCAGCTGCAATTCCACCTTCGGCCATTACAGTATGGGCTTTACCCAAAAGAGATTTGCACACTATACCGGTTGAGACATTGGCTCTTGAAGCTTCAATGGCAGCACGCAAACCAGCACCGCCTGCCCCTATAACCAATACGTCATATTGATACGTTTCATAACCACTCATTTAAACAATTCTCCAATCAAACCAAACACCCATAGAACAGAGCCGGATATAAAGATCAGTAAAGCCCACCCAAAAAAGACTCATCCAAGCCCACAACATGTGTCGCCCATTAAGACAACTGGCACAATCGTAGGCTTTCTGGCGAATAGGAGCCTTTGATAGTTCATTCAAGCGCCCTCCGATTAGATGACGCATCGAATGACAACCCAGCGTAAACCCCCCCACCAAACAGACATTTCCTACCAAAATAAGTGATCCCAATCCGACACCAAAGGAACTCTGACCAGTCGTAGGATCCTCAAACCACATCGCTTTCCAGGCATCCCATGCAAGAAAGCAAAGAAAAAACAAGGCCAAATAGAAAAAATATCTGTGAATATTCTGGATGATCAGGGGAAATGAATTTTCACCACGATAACCTTTACGTAACTCTCCTACAGCACAAGAGGGTGGGTCACCCCAGAATGCTTTGTAATAACTTCCGCGGTAGTAATAACAAGTTAAACTGACCCCCCCCGGAGCCCAAAGAATTAAAAAAGCCGGCGACCAAGGAAGCCAAAGTGGCCACCAAAGAGGCTTGGGACCAAACCAACTATGGGAGGACTCTCCCAATAGTTCCGGAGAATAAAAAGGTGAAAGATAGGGGCCCCAATGGTAGTGCGCTCCCTGAAATGCTGCCCAAGTTGAATAAACAATAAAAGTCGATAGTCCGAGAAATACTAAGAGTGGTTGAAGCCACCATTTGTCGCGCCGTTGGGTTTGCCCAAAACGGGCGGAATTTACATATGCATTCACAAGCGAA
>CAZASS010000071.1:0-10473 GCA_964487835.1 uncultured Acidobacteriota bacterium
ATTGGAAGCTACTCGGATTCTTGTTAAGGAGGATTTTATTGTTTTGCCCTACACTAATGTTGATCCCGTTGTTTGCAAAAGACTAGAGGAAGCTGGGGCTGCAGCAGTAATGCCATTGGGTGCTCCCATCGGTTCGGGTCTTGGTATCCAAAATCCCAATAATATTCGAATTATTCGTGAAACAGTTTCTATTCCGGTAATCGTGGATGCGGGTGTGGGTACAGCTTCTGATGCAACTATTGCTATGGAGTTGGGAGTAGATGGGATTTTAATGAATACTGGAATTGCCCAGGCGAAGGATGCAGTTGCCATGGCCAGAGCAATGAGATTGGCTGTTGAGTCGGGACGGTTGGCTTATCAATCAGGGCGTATTCCAAAGAAACTGCATGCAGCAGCTAGTAGTCCTTTGGAAGGGATGCTTACGTAAGGGAACTCTCCTCGTGTTCCAGTGTTCGGATCAGGAGGGTCAGTCTTTATATTTTTTTTCTGTAAATCCTTATTCTGATCTTGGTACGACAAGAAGATAATTTTGTGGGTTAAAGATTTGTATTGTGTGGGGAAATAGGTAGGGAAGGTTTAGTTGTGAAGAAGGTTCATGTCGATCTGGGAAGTAGAAGCTACGATATTTTAATCGAGGCAGGTCTTACTAATCAGTTATCCAGTTTTTTTGATGAGCGAGAGCTTCAGAAACGTATTTTCCTTGTATCAAATGACTCCATTTTTAAGCTTGTTGGTAAAAAAATACTGAATAATCTCCGAGACAATGGTTATGAGGTTTCTAAGATCTTGATTCCAGATGGGGAGAAGCATAAGAACTTAGGAACAGTAGAAAATATCTATGGTTGCTTAGTTGATCAGAGAGCAGATAGGACTTCAATGCTGGCCGCATTAGGAGGTGGAGTTATTGGAGATATTACCGGTTTTGCAGCAGCTACGTTTCTTCGTGGCATTCCCTATGTGCAAATTCCAACTACCTTGCTTGCTCAGGTTGATAGTTCTGTCGGTGGTAAAACTGGAGTGAACTATGAGTGGGGAAAGAATATGATCGGATCTTTCTATCAACCCCACTTGGTTTGCATTGATCCTGAGTCTCTATCTACGCTTCCATGGCGAGAATTTCAGTCAGGACTTTATGAAGTGGTTAAATATGGTTTGATCTATGATCAACAGTTTTCCAAGCTAGTTTACAATTCGTTGGAGAATATTCAGAACCGGGATCCTATTGTGCTAGAGAGTATTATTGGTCGCTGTTGTGAAATTAAGTCAGAGATTACTTCAAATGATGAGACTGAGACGGATCTACGAAGGATTTTAAATTTCGGGCATACCTTTGGTCATGCTCTAGAGGCAGTAGCTCAGTTTAAAGGAATCACTCATGGGGAAGCTGTAGGGTACGGAATGATAGCAGCTACCCATCTTTCCGTAGTGGAAGGCTATCTAGATAGTTCTGTGGCCAATAATATTATTCGCAAAATTCTTCAAATTGGATCCCTTCCCCCGATTCACATGTTTCCAACCGAAGATATTTTGGAAGCAATGAGTCGTGACAAGAAGCGTTTGGACATGCAGAACTTCTTTGTCTTACTTAAGGAAGTCGGTAAAACGATTGTGATAGGCAATGTTTCAGAGAAGGTGCTTGTCGAAGTGTGGGAAGAGACTAAAAGTGTTGGTGACAGTTTTTCATCGTAGGGATTACTACGCGTGTAGAGCCAGAGGTTGTTTCATTTTCGGTATATAAGGAAGTAGTTTGTGAATAAAGGGTCTCTTCAAGTGCGAGGCATGTTTGCTTCTATTGCCCATCGTTACGATTTATTAAACCGATTACTTTCACTTTTTTTAGACCGATACTGGAGGTATAAAACTGTCCGCAAGTTGGGTCCTTCTTTACCGGATAATGGAGTAGTCTTAGATCTTTGCACGGGCACAGCTGACTTGGCTCTGGAGTTATCCAAAAATTTTTCAGTGTTGGGCTGCGACTTTTGCCATCCTATGTTAGTTTTGGGGAGAGAAAAAGTAAGGGGTAAATCTTTAGAAAATAAAATACGATTTGTGGAAGGAGATGCACTCAATTTACCTTTTTCTTCACTTTCTTTCCATGCTGTAACAATAGCTTTTGGATTGAGGAATTTAGAGGACTACACTCGAGGTTTATCGGAAATCTATCGAGTGCTTCGACCGGGAGGGAGTTTTGCCGTTCTGGAATTTTCACAGCCTCAAATTCCATTTTTTCGACAACTCTACCTACTATACTTTTCTCGGATACTGCCATGGATTGGTCGTCTAGTATCGGGACAATCGGGCCCATATTCTTATCTTCCCGATTCAGTAAAAGATTTTCCTGATCCGGAACGGGTGGATCAAATGATCCGTGAAGCTGGATTTGTAGATGTAAATCATAGCTCTTTAACCTTTGGAGTAGTTACACTGCATGTTAGTTACAAAGAAGACTCTAGAGTGTCTGTTGGAAATAAATGATACGGAATTAATTATTCAACTGATGTGTCTGGTCTTCTAATGTCAAAACATCTGGTTTGGGTGTCGAAGTCTACAGAAATATTTACAGTTAGCGAATCTGAGGGTTGAGGGGACAGTTTTTCGGCCCATTCTACAACGATGATGGAGTGACTAGAGAGAATTTCTTCTAAGCCAATGGAGTCTAGATCACGCTGATTTTCAAGTCGGTATAGGTCGATGTGATAAAAGAGACCATTTTTTGTCAGATACTCATTAACTAGGGTGAAGGAAGGACTATGGACTAAAGTCGAGTCAATTACACCTGCCCCTTCGGCTAATCCTCGAGTTAAGGCTGTTTTTCCAGAACCAAGTTCACCGTAAAGAAGAACAATTTGTGGAGGCTGGAGACATTGCCCTAAGGTCTTACCAATCTTTATCGTTTTCTCTTCACTATTGGAGTATCTAGTCTCCACATGTTCAGATTTCAAAGTTTTCCTGTGACATACTTTCAAGGTTTTCAGTGATTAGAGCTTGATAGGCTTGGCTTAGGTGTGAGATTACATCGCTGGCGATTAGGCTTTCCGGGCCTAATTCCATTTCTGCTAAATCACCGGCGAGAGAATGAAGATATATTCCCAGAACAACCGCTTGTGAGATGTGTATCTCATCAACCATTTTTTGAGCTGTGAATAATCCTACCATTGCAGTTAAAATTCCAGTAAGCACATCGCCCATTCCGGCTGTGGCCATACCTGAATTTCCTAGAGGACAAACAAATATTTGTCCATCAGGTTGGGCCAATAGGGTTCGGAAGCCTTTGAGTACAAGCCAAACATTTCTTTTTTGGGCAAATTCTCGGCTGAGGCTTATTCTGTCAGATAGAATTTCTTTTACGGATTTTCCAGTAATCCTAGAAAATTCTCCAGGATGTGGAGTAAGAATCAGTGGTTGATTGTGTGTGTTCTCTAAGAGGTCTATTTTCCCCTCAAAGGCATTTAAAGCATCGGCATCTATTATCGTGGGAATCGGTGATTGACGAACTAATTGGCGGACTACATTTTCTGTTTCTTTTGATCGTGATAAACCTGGTCCGATTCCAACAGCAGCTTTATTCTTCATCTGATCCAATAGATAATCATAATTGTTTGTTGAAATTGCCCCATCAATTGAGGCTAACCCCATAGTCATGAGTTCGGGTTGAGAACCGGATACTACATCTTGAATATCTTTAGTAGTATAAACAGTTACTAGACCCGAACCGGTTCGTAGAGCTGAGGTTCCACTTAGTATTGCGGCACCTGGCATGCCTTGACTACCAGCTACTAGGGCTACATGTCCTAAGTTCCCTTTATGTGCACTTGCTTTTCTTAAAGGCAAATAGGACAAAACCTGTTCTTGACTAATGAGGTTTAGATAATAATCTGGATTATTTAGGCTTCCTGATTGTCGTTTAAAATATGAGCGATTTTAGGGGCTGCAAAAGCTACCGTAGCATCTGCTTGAATTGTTTTTACGTCGGTTGTGAGAGAGTCCGAAAACATTCCAGAAGGGATGTCAACGGAGAGTATAAAAGAATCAATGGAGTTGATTGTAGAGACGGCACGAGAGTAAAGTTCTTGGAGCGGTTTGCTAATTCCAGTGCCCAAAAGGGCGTCTACGATGATGTCACAACTAGTTAGGTCTGGGATGATCTTTTGCCATTCTTGTTCATTAGTAACTTCGACTACTTCTGCTCCTGATTTCAAATAGGCATCTAAATTGATTTGTGCATCTCCAGACAAATTACCTGTCTGGCCCAGCAGGTAAACAAGGGGTGACTGATTTTGCTGTGTGAGTTGACGAGCTAAGACCAACCCATCACCTCCGTTGTTCCCTTTGCCACAAACGATTGCAATTTGCATATTTCCCAAATCTGCAAAATACTCTCCGAGAACGTGGTGAAGTCCTAATCCAGCGTTCTCCATAAGTAGTAGACTGGGAAGGTGAAACTGTTCGCTAGTGAGGCGATCAACTTCATTCATTTGTTTGGAATTTAGAATTTTCATCAGCAATTTGGTGTTTATTTGGTGCGGGCTGTTTTTTTATGAAACATTCATTCAAAGTCCGCATCTTAGTAAATAAGAGCAGTACCAAGTATAATGGAGTTTGATAGGTAGAGTTCAAGTCTACTGGTTTTTTGGTAGGAGGGTCATAATGAGTATAAGAGTGAGAGAACTAACTAGTGTTTTGATGGTAGTTTTTTTACTTTTTTCTCCTCTAACTCTGCATGCTAAGAGAAAACATAGCGATGTTGAGAATATTGGGAATCGGAATATCAATGGCAGAGTAGCCTGGGTTTTTCCTAACTTTGTTTCTTTGGAGAAAGAAATTCAGATGGGTGCGCAGTATTCACACGCTCTTGAGCAGACACTTCGTTTAGTTGAGGATCCCGTTGTTGTTCAATACATTGATGATTTAGGTCAGAAAATTGTGAAGCATTCTGACGCTAAAGTTCCTTTTGTAATTAAGGTGATAGACAGTGACGAAGTCAACGCATTTGCTCTTATGGGTGGTTATTTTTATGTTAACAAAGGTCTTATCCTTGAAGCAGATAACGAGGCTGAACTAGCCGGTGTAATGGCCCATGAAATCGCTCATGTAACGGCACGTCATAGCACCGAGCGTATGACAAAAGGACAACTCCTTCAGTTTGCCTCATTGCCAGCTCTTTTTATAGGAGGTTACTGGACACAACAGGCAATCTATAATGGATTGGGCATGGGAATGTCTTTAGCTGTTTTAGGAATTACTCGTAAGTCTGAGCAAGAAGCTGACCAATTAGGAACTCAATACCTTTGGAGTGCTAGTATCGATCCTAATGGTTTCCTTAGTTTTTTTGAAAAGTTAGAAGCCAAGGAAAAAAACAAGCCTGGAAAATTTGCTAGTTTTTGGCGGACCCATCCTTTAGTTGAAGATCGAATTGCAAGGGTCCAAGAAGAAATTTCTTATTTGACAGTTAAGGATGAGTATGTGGTTAGTACCTCTCGCTTTGAACAGGTTAAAAACCGTCTGATCGAAATTGACAATAATATTACTTCTTCTGGATCTGGGGAAAAAGGAGATCCTAAACGTCCTACTCTCAAGCGAAAAACGGGTGGGGGAGACAAAGATAAGGATAAACCCACTTTGAAAAAGAAAAGACCGACCTTGAAGCGAACCGACAACCCAGACTAATTCTAAAAGAGCAAAAGCTCAGTTTTTAAAAAAATCCTGTAATGTTGATCGCAAAGGTGTTTGTTTGCATTGTTGGTTTATTAGTCGGGACTTTTCTAAATGTCTGTATCTGTCGTATTTCCCAAAATCAATTAGTGAAACTGTGGTCAAGATGTTCTAACTGTGAGCGTTCTATCCCTGTTTGGAAGAATATATCCGTTTTTAGTTATATTTTTTTGTCTGCAAAATGTTCTAGATGTGGGATCAGAATTTCGTGGTTCTGTCCGGTTGTTGAGATTGTGACAGTTCTTTCTTTCTATCTACTATTTGTCAAATATGGATTTGTTCCACCATTAGTTGTTAATGCCATTTTTTTTAGTTTTTTAATTGTTTTGATTTTCTTGGATCTTTTCGATCGGGTTCTTCCTAATGGTGTAACGTTTTTAGGAATAATTGTAGGGTGGTTATTCTCTCCCTTACAATCATCTGTTTTTTTGAGTGAGGTTTGCATGAACTTATCGTTTTTTAATTGGACCCATTACATTTGGTCAAGTTTGGGAATTTTAGTTGGTGGTGGCTTTTTATGGGCAGTTGCTACACTTCATTTGAAATTGAAAAAAGGTGAGGGATTAGGGTTTGGTGATATTAAAATGATGTCTATGGTAGGGGCTTTTTTGGGCTGGCAATATGCCTTTTTTACAATCTTCTTAGCATCGTTGTTAGGAGTATTTATTGGAGTCTTCTTTATTGCTACCTATCATAAAGGTAAAGCTTATGAATTACCATTTGGAAGCTTTTTAGGAGTGGGGGCAATGATAACCACATTAATTGGTCCGAAGCTATTTAGCTGATACTTCACTTTTTTTTAGTTACACTGATCGGGGATGAAAAAAGTAGAATATCTTGATTACCGTCAGCTTCCTGGACAGAGTCCTCTATTTTTAGAGTATCTTTACAATTATCCTTCCGTTAGTTCTCTCTATTCTTCACCTGTTCATCTTAGCCTTGAGAGTTTGAAAGATAGCGCTAGTAAGGTTTATGACCATCATGCCGACTATCCTCGAGATGAACTGGTGGTCTTGTTGAAAGATTTCAACCAAAAAGTAAAAGCGAGTGAATCAACTTTCAAAAATATAGAAAATCTAAAATCAAAGAAAACAGTAGCTGTTATGACAGGACATCAACTAGGTTTTTGGGGAGGTCCTGCTTTTATGGTGTACAAAGCAATAACTGCTATCTGTGTAGCCCGAGCGTTGACTGAGGAGGGGTATTGTGCCGTGCCAGTTTTTTGGTTGGCCTCAGATGACTCTGATTTTCAAGAAGTTTGTGCTACCACTTTTCGTGGTTCAGGAAGCGATTTATTTTCTGTTGCCTATCCAGGGCCTCAAAAAAACAATTCTCAAATGGTGGGAACTATGTCTTTGGAAAGAGTTGAGGATTGTTTCAAAATATTGGAGGAAAGAGGGAATAAAGGTAAATTCCAATCCGAAGTGGTACAACTTCTTCGAGATGCATATCAACCCAGAAGAAATTTCAGTGAAGCCCTCGGAGCTTGGTTGGCGCATCTTTTCCGGAATGAGGGTTTAGTTCTTTTTGATGCACTTTCACACTACAAGAAGCACACTTGCTCTCCCTTGAAGATGGTTGTAGAAGAAAGAGATGCATTTATTCGAGCCCTGAATCAAAAAACAAATTCTTTGCGGCAAAGTGGATTTGAACCACAAGTCCGTACTGTAGATTCGGAGAGTTTGCTTTTTTGGATTGAAGATGACTGTAGGTATAAATTGGAATTCACGGGAAGAGAATGGGTTAATTCCAAACGTCATTCACTAAAATTTAATAAGGAACAGTTATTGGCCAAACTGAAAAAAGAACCAGAGAGGTTTGGTCCTAATGTTCTTTTAAGGCCTATTCTTCAAGACTCCCTATTTCCAACTGTTGGTTATGTTGGAGGTCCCTCGGAGATTACATATTTTTCTCAAGTTGCTTCTCTTGGGCATCTGCAGAATTTGCAGGTGCCAATCTTTCCAAGGCTAGCAGTTACTCTAGTAGATAAAAAGGCACAACGTTTACTAAAGAAATATCAGCTAAATGTTGTGGATATTCTCAATTCCAACGTGGATGAGATAACACGAAAGATTCTGAAGAGGGATGCGTTAGCTGAAATAATGAGTGATTTTGATAGCTTTAGGGGACAGCTAGAAGTAGATTTGAATTCTCTACAGGACCAAATTAGTCAATCAGATCCTACGGTGGCAGAGATGCTTGGGCGTAGTGCGAAAAAAATGCTATATCAGATTAACAAAGTTGAGAGTCGTTTTGTCACTAATCACAGATCCTATCAATCTAGTGTGGGTCGTCATTTAGACTATTTATATTCACATCTCTATCCTGATGGTAAGTTGCAGGAAAGAGTGATCAACTTTAATCAATTTCTTAGCGAAGAGGGGCCTGATTTAATTCAGAATCTTATTGGGACGGTAGATCCATTTTGTTCGAGTCATCAGGTTATCTATTTGTGAAAAATCCAAGTCAAGGGTCCGGATTTTAGATTTTCAATATGCTTTATCATCGTTATCAGACGTATTCAAAATTACTAATGATTGTAGATACAATTTCAGGTTTTCTTGCCTTGAACTTGGCCTACAACATTCGTTATTACCTTGTTCATTTTTTTTCCCATGAATTCAGTCTTTTCTTTAATTCCGAACTATTACCTCTGTCTGAATATTTCTTATATTTTTTTATTTTAAGTCCTTTTTGGTTCATTTTTCTGGTATTTACCCAACGTTATTCGGATCTGATGCGCCATTCTTTGCAACAACAGAGCTTACGTGTAGTGCAGTTTTTGTTGACCATAGGGATCCTGATGGGGTTTTTAACTTTTGTGTTCAAGCTTGAAATTAGCCGTCCAGTACTTTTTATCCTCCTGTCCGTTAGTGGAGTTATGCTGGTTACTAATAGGTTGTTTTTATATTGGATTCTCCGCAGACATAATACTAACGAACACAATCAGGTAAGGGTTTTGATCGTGGGTGCTGACAGTCGTGCACGTCAGATAGGAGAATTGTTAGAAAGTTATGCAATATGGGGCTATCGAGTAGTGGGATATTTAAGGATGAATCAAGAGGACATTGGTATTTCGAATTCGATGATCTTGGGATCTGCACGGGATCTCCCCCAACTTTTGAAAGAGGAGTTAATAGCTGATGAAATTATTTTTTTAACATCCCATAGCGGGGATTTAGTCGAGCTCGAGGATCTTATTATGTATTGTGAAGATCTTGGTATTCGGACACGGTTAGCAGCAGATTTTTTCCCCACCTCTATTTCAAGAGTCTCTCTAGAATTTTTGGAAAATTTACCCCTGTTAACTTTTTCAACTGTTCCCGATCATACACTCGGGATCATGAGTAAACGGATTGTAGATTTAGTATTGGTAGGTGTAAGTATAGTAGTGTTTTCCCCCTTAATGGTGCTTACTGCAATTTTGATTAAAGGGACAACTCCCGGTCCTGTGTTCTACAGGCAGATTCGCTGTGGTTTGTATGGACGAAAATTTGAATTAGTTAAATTTAGGACGATGGTTGATGGAGCCGAAGAGAAGTTGAAGGAGGTTATCCATTTAAATGAAATGGACGGTCCCGTTTTTAAGATGAGAAATGATCCTCGAGTGACAAGAGTGGGACAGTACTTAAGAAAGTTTAGTATTGATGAATTACCTCAATTGTGGAATGTACTTAAGGGAGAGATGAGTCTTGTAGGTCCGCGTGCCCCTTTGCCAGATGAAGTTCAACACTATGCCATCAAGCAAAGACGGCGATTAAGTGTGAAGCCAGGTATTACCTGTTTGTGGCAAATCTCTGGTCGTAGTGACATAGATTTCCAGCGCTGGATGGAACTTGATTTGGAATATATCGATAATTGGTCGTTTTGGCTCGATATTCAAATAATTGTAAAGACCATTCCAGCCGTATTAATGGGTAGAGGAGCTCGCTAGTAATTGACGGTTGCAATGTGACTAGATGGACTGTTTAGTGCGTGGATAGGTGGCTGTTGGGTGTTAGATATTCTGGTTTTGACTCCATCAACTGTTCTTTGTACTGTAGTTGATACAGCTTGTAGTATATTCCTCGTTTCTTCAACAATTCAGAATGGGAACCTTCTTCTTGTATCTCGCCCTTATGCAACACTATGATTCGGTCACAGTTCTGAATTGTTGATAGACGGTGAGCAATTATCAGACAGGTTCGTGATTGCATCAATTCGTTTAGGGCGTCCTGTATAATTAGTTCAGTTTCAGTATCTACGGAGGAGGTAGCCTCATCTAAAACAAGAATTCTAGGATTTTGTGCCAGGGCCCGAGCAAAAGCCAAAAGTTGCCGTTGTCCTACTGATAGACCTGCTCCTCTTTCTGATACAAGGGTGCTATAACCGTTGGTGAGTTTTTGAATGAAACTATCTGCGTGTACCTTTTGGGCTACCTCTACTACTGTTTTTGTCTTAATTACTTGTCCCCATAACCGAATGTTATCTTCGATGCTTCCTCGGAACAAAAATACGTCTTGAAGAACGATGGATAGTGCACTTCTAAGGGAATCAAGATTTAGATCCTTAACATTGATTCCATCAACCTCAATTTTGCCCTTTTGAACATCGTAAAAACGGCAAAGAAGATTGATTAATGTTGATTTTCCGGATCCTGTTGCTCCGACAATAGCTATTTTTTCTCCAGGTTCAATTGATAAATTAATATTTTTAAGAACTGGTGTGTTGGGTTTGTAAGAGAAGGAGACGTTTTTGAATTCTATTTTTCCTTTCACTTGT
>CAZASS010000072.1:0-3748 GCA_964487835.1 uncultured Acidobacteriota bacterium
TTTTCAATTTTTTTTCAACTTGAGCCAACTCAACTATTTCTTGACTTGCTAAATCCATGAAAAAGCAGTATCCCTTTTGATACAGGATGTGCCGACTAAAATTTGGATACCTAACAATGACACAATTAGGTAATTGAGGGTACACCTCATAGGGAATACTTTCCGCATCCAATTGACTGCAAAAATCTACTAAATCTATTTTAAACGAGTTCACCCACAAAAATGGAGTTGGCGGTTGATTATTTCTCTGCAGTAAATTTTTAGTCAACTCAACACCATACCGTTTCAAATAACGCACTACTAACCATTCTGGATGACTAAAACGAATAGCTAAGGAATGTGCTGAATTGTCGTGGGGAAGCAAAATATCTTTGCGCTGAAATCCTCTTAGAACAGCATTCACAAAACTGGCCGCTGAGGTCTTTTTAAATTTCCGACACAAACTAACAGATTCGTGAACGGCCGCACGATCAGGAATACGAAGAAAGTGAAGTTGATAAACCCCCAACCGTACAATCCACAACACCGTTTCATCTAACTTATCAAGTGGTCTATTCGACAATTGACCAATGTAATAATCCAAAAGTTTCCTATTTCTTAGGATCCCATATAATAGTTGTGTAACTAGACGACGGTCACGCAATGACAGGCTAAGAAAATCTCGATCTTGTGTTAGAGCACTTAAATGAATGGGTTCTCTAAAAATACGCTCAAGAAAGCGTATGACCAAAAATCTAGGTTGATTCAAATACCCACACCCTTCCAAGCAAACATCAAAAAATATAAAAACTACTATTAGAATTGAACTGATTTACATTTTCGATTTTAAATACTGGATTTAGTTCAAATCATAATTTTTCAGCCCAAAACTCATCCCAACACTTCTCCTGTTTTCAAACTGGAACCATTAATGAAATCATTGGCTGAAATACGTTTTCTATTAGGCAATTGAACTTCTAACAAACATATACAAGTATTGTTTCCACATTGAACAACAACTTTGTCCTTCTCTACGGTCAATATTTCTCCTGATTGGTTAGACAAGGATGAATGGCTAGTAATCTGTTTCTGTTTTGCAGTTCTCCAAATTTTTATTCTTTCCCCCCTAAACCATGTACACGCAGCTGGCACTGGATTTAGAGCTCTGACTAAATTGTGTACTGCCACTGCTGGGTTTTCCCAATTAATTTCGGCTTCTTCCTTTTTTATACTGGAAGCATAAGTGGATTGAGTGTGTTCCTGAGGACAAATCTGAATTTCTCCTTTGGCATAATCAGGAATAGTTTTAATCAGTAAATCCGCCCCTTTCTCAGACTACAATTTTGATTATTCTCCAGAAGTCTTATCATCTCTTACTGGCACTACAACTAGAGATAGAATATCTCCAGTATCCATCCCCTCATCAATTTTCATAATTGTTACACCACTATCTGTTTCTCCATTAATTAGAGTGTGTACTATAGGAGCAGCACCACGATATTTAGGAAGCAATGAAGCATGGACATTCACCGTTCCTAAACGAGGATGATCAAAAAAATCAGATGTAAGAATCTGTCCAAAAGCTACAACTACATTCAAATCAGGTTTTAACTTTTTCAAAAATTCCAGTGCTTCTGAATTACCCCGCAAACGGTTAGTTTGAAAAACTGGTATATCATGAGCACTAGCAAGAAGTTTTATTGGGGGAGCTGTAAGTTTTTGTCCTCTTCCTGAAGGGCGGTCAGGTTGAGTTATCACTCCAACCACTTTGAAATTTTTTGAAGTATTGAGGATTCTTTCAAGGGAAGGCACAGCAAACTCTGGCGTTCCCAAGAACACCACACGCATTACCATTCTCCAGCGCGTATTTTTTTTCGAATTTTTCTGCGTATATAAATACTTTAATGACTGTTGTTCTTGTCCCATTAAAGTATCCCATCTATTAGTTCAATTTCGTGACACAATGCTCTTGCTATCAACCCCTCATCCTTTAATTCCCGTGGCTGACCTGCTATATCCTGTCCATAAACACTAATATTGGTAGGCCTTTTCACCATTGCAGTAAACCCTGGCACGCTTAAGCATCCTTCTTCCCCCTGCTCTGAACCCTCTTGACCAGTAATCTCTGGATTGACCAAAACAAGCTGGTGACCTGATTCTTCCCCTACTGACAAATCAACTACTATTAATCTCACGTTAATACCTATCTGAGGAGCAGCCAAACCAATCCCAGGGGCAGCATACATAGTTTCCAGCATATCTTGAGCCAAATTTTTGATCTCATCATCAAAATCTATAACTGGAACACTCTTCTCTTGTAGCTCAGGAGCACCATAAACAAGAATCGGCCTAATCATTACATTTTTTTTGTAAGACGCCGGTAGTTCTCGAGATTGTCTTGAATTTCCTGTAGGTTGTCCCCACCGAACTTCTCTTGAACAGCTTGGACCAAAATAATAGAAACCATAGCTTCGCCAATCACTCCAGCAGCCGGGACTATGCAGGTATCTGAACGCTCGTACTGAGCTTCAAAAGGTTCCTTGGTCGCAAAATCCACTGACATTAGAGGTTTTCTTAAGGTGGGTATGGGTTTTACCACCCCACGTACAATAATTTCCTCACCATTAGACATCCCTCCCTCAATTCCACCAGCGCGGTTGGTCTTTCGATAAAATTCACGTTTCTTTTTTGCATAAAAAATCTCATCGTGAAAATCACTTCCGTAAGGGTCAGACTCCAATCCACTTCCTACTTCTACTGATTTGATGGCATTAATTGACATCACAGCTTGAGCCAATCTTCCGTCTAACTTCCGATCCCAATGCACATGACTTCCCAATCCAACAGGCACACCTACCGCCCGAACCTCAAAAGTTCCTCCAATAGTCTCTCCCTTTTCAATAGCCTCATCAACAGCCCTCTTCATTTCTTCATCCAGAGATGGATCTGAACAGCGCATCTCCGAAGACTCTATTAGAGACACTGCATCTAAAGAAATTTCTTCAAGCTGTTTAGGCTCTATGTGAACATCCTTAATAGACACAATGTGGCTATATACATGAATGTCCAACTCCCGCAACAAAAGTTTGCAAAAAGCTCCTATCGCCACGCGTGCAGTAGTTTCACGTGCACTTGACCGCTCCAAAATATTCCGCATATCGTCAAATTGGTATTTTAATCCCCCTACCAAATCAGCGTGTCCTGGCCGAGGACGAGTCACTTTACGCTTTTCAGCAGCTTCGGAATTAGGCTCGGCAGCCATAATATCCGACCAATTTACCCAGTCTCGGTTATTTATAATGAAGGCAATTGGTGAGCCCAAACTATAGCCGTGTCTCACACCAGCAAATATTTCAATTTGGTCACTTTCGATCTTCATCCTAGCACCTCGACCATAACCCCCCATCCTACGTTTTAAATCAGAGTTGATGAAAGATACATCCACTGGCACTTTAGCTGGAAAACCCTCTAGGATTGAAACCAAGCCTCTACCAAGTGACTCTGATCTACCAATCTAAAATACCTCTTCCAATATCCTATCCCGTGTCTCTATAAACCTAGATCAGATCTGAACTTTTATTCTAACAGATCGTTACCTCTAAACTATTCCCAACTTCCTCTGCACTGAACATCACACATAGACCAGCAATGATGAATAAATAGGTTGCCCATAAAATTCACCTCTCCCTTATCTGCAACACTTAGTATTATTTACGCTACCCATACTGTCTTAACATTTACAAACTCTAGAATTCCGAAATTTGACAGC